>NZ_JBEPNP010000003.1:0-352853 GCF_040546335.1 Arthrobacter sp. UYEF20
CGGGGTGGCACGATCCGGCACATTCAACCAATCCATATAAATAAATTGGTATCAACAAACTTGGCACACTATTGAGTTCTCAAACAACAGACACATTCGAATACTTGCCGAAACAATCCATTTTCAATGAATTCCGTGTTTCGCTTTTCTTCGCTGCGATATCTAAAGCTTATTTCATTCATTTCCACTTTGCAAATCCGGGATATTCTCTCGAAATTTACCAGTGGAACGAATCCGCCCAGCAAAATGTGAAGCAATTCCTGATATCTGCGCCAATGCGTAGAAAAAATTGCTTCTCTATTTCGTGGGGGTTGGTCGCCACTCAGCGGCGGCGACTCGAATGACTTTACACGCCCCCTGGACCCCGCGCAAATCCACCCCGAAGGCGGTCCTGCGGCCCGGAGAACCCAATAACGGCGGGGAATCCGACCCCATTCGGATCCCGCACTTTGGACTTTCCGGCAAAGCCGGATTCTATGAGCTGGGTCACCGACGCCGGGTCACTGCCGCGGGGTCAGCGCTCCGGGAGTAGCTCCTTGCTCCAGAGCACCGTGCCGTTGGCGTTACGCAGGCTGACCGTGAAGACGTCGTCATCGCCGAGGTCCACGTGGCCGAAGTACTGGCTCTCGCCGCTGCGCGGGGACTCGTTGGCGTAGCTGCCGGCCTTGAAGAACTCCCGCTCCGGTCCGAAGGTGCCATCCAGGGTGCCGGGTCCGAAGCTGCCAGCGTTGATGGGTCCGGCCACGAACTCCCAGAAAGGGGTCAAAATCGTGGAACGCCGCGCGCTCGGGAGAGTAGTGGTGGGCCGCGCAGTAGTGGACGTCGGCAGTCAGCCAGACCACGTTCTTCACCCGGTGCCGTTTGATGCGGAAAGCACCCCGGCGATCTCGAGCTCCTTGCCCAAGGGGGCGCCGTCGTCGCGGTTCGAGAGGGATTCCTGGTTCACGGGCCCGTCCGGCACAATCAGTCCGAGCGGGAGGTCGGCGGCGATCACCTTCCAGGTGGCTGTGGACCGGCTGACTTCCTTGATCAGCCAGTCCGCCTGCTCCTGACCGAGGATGTGAGTCAGCCGGGTTTCCTTGCCGTCTGTGTTGGCGTCCTTGAACGTGCGCATATCCAGGCAGAAAATGTCCAGCTGGGGGCCGCGGGAGATCTTGCGATAGATCCGGGCTGCTTCAAAACCGGCGCTCCCGTCGCTGAACCGGCCGCCCGGCTCCGCGATGGGCTGGTACTCCTGCCACGCCTGGCGGCCCCGGGCCGCGAGCACGTCCACGCGGCGCTCGGTGTAGCGGTCATCGCTGAGGAGCTGCCCCGGGTACCAGTTGTTGTGGGTCTCGTGGTCGTCCCACTGGGCAATCACCGGGACCTCCGCGTACAGGGCGCGGACGTTCCGGTCCATCAGGTTGTAGCGGTGCCTGCCGCGGAACTCGTTGAGCGTCTCGGCCACCTTGGACACCTCCTCCGTGACGAGGTTGCGCCAGATTTTGCCGTTGGGTTCCGTGACCTGCGCGGTGATGGGCCCGTCGGCGTAAATGGTGTCGCCGGAGTGGATAAAGAAGTCCGGGCGGGTCGAGTGCATGGCCGCGTAGCCCCGCATCCCGCCGATCTGCTCGTTGATGCCCCAGCCCTGGCCGGCAGTGTCACCGCTCCAGACGAAGCTCTGCCGGCGCGGTGGGTTGCCCATGCTGACGCCGCCGCGGCCGGGAGCGGTGCGGAAGGAACCTTCCGCAGTTTCGCCGGCGTTGCCTTCGGCATCCTCGAAATGCATCGTGAGGGCAAAGCGAGTGCCGGCGGGGAGATGCCGTGCGTTGATCTTGGCGGTGAAGTCCGTCGCCTCGCTGGCGGCGCTCCCCCGCAGCACCCGCTGGAAGGCGCGGCCGCCGCGGAGCGGGGATCCGTCGTCGGCGACGGCCAGCAGGCTCGCCACCAGCCGTCCGGGCCCCGACGCGCGGGACCACAGCACGCCGGAATCGGCGGTGACATCACCTGTGGCGATCCCGGACGGAAGAAGCAGACGGTTCCGGACCAGGGCGACGCCGGCCGGCCTGGCCGCCTGCGCCGTTCCGGGAACGACGGCGGCGGCACCGGCAGCGGCCAGGGCACCTTTGAGGATGGTTCGGCGGGTGAAAGCAGTCATGGGTTCATCCTTGACCGCCCGCATGAACCTGCGGCGACGGCGGCGTGAACAGCTCAGTGACCTTGCCGGAACCCGGCGGGGTCGAAACCCGGTTGAATCAAAACCCGGCTGAATCGAAACCCTTCGGGGTCGAAGCGCATGCGGGTTAACGTCGAAGCTCACCCGGGTTAAAGGTTCCTCGCGTCAGCGGAGTCCGGCATCAGCGCGAAGCCACTTCGTCCACGAACGCCACCTGGGCCACATACTGCTGGTAGAGCTTCAGCGCGTCGTCTACGGCGATGTGGCCAAAACTCAACGTGTCCTGCAGCCCTTCCAGCTGCGCATTCACTGTCTCTGCTGCGCTGACCCTGTCCGACAACGAGTGTGAATTGGCGAAATTCGTGGCCAGCGCGGCGGCGACGGACAGCAGGACGGCCAGGAGGCACAGGACACGCCACACTACCGAATCGTCGCCCAGCGAGAAGATCCCCTGCAGTGCCTCGGTGAAGCCCGTGCCTCCGAAGGCCGGACCGGCGGTCAGCATGGCGGCGAGGGCACTGCCCACGACGCTGATGTTGGAGAGCTTGTTCCGCCGTGGCCGTTCCCGCCCCAGGTAGGAGCGGACGGCCTGTTGCTTCTGCTCGATGCGGGTGGACAGCAATTGACGTGTATCCGGTGCTTCATCCATGACCTGCTACCAGCCTCCCTCGCCGATGGCGCCTGCGACCAGAATCCCACCGCCCCTCTTCGGTGTCCAGACTCGACGACGGCTGCTGGCGGGCCTATCGCAGCCACAGCGCCATGGGGATCCTATTCGGGGCCGCCGTGTAGGGTTCGCTCGGCAGATCACCGGCCGTCCACGGTGCATTCGAGCGCACCTCGGGGGTGTGGCCGTGGCCGTCCTTGAGCACTGCACGGAACGTGGCACCGCCGGAGACAAGCACGATTCCGGCGAGCAGGACAATGAGGAGTGCCATTTTTAGATTCACCTCAGGTTGTTGTGCGGATTGGATGGATCCAGTCTGTTCAGCAGCCGTGTGAGCAAGCGTGTGAATCTTCCGCTGCCTGCACTGCGACGCCGATTCCCCCGGCGTAGCATGAGTCTTATGGCCGAGACGTGGATCCGGCTCCTCGGTCCGCCCGCGATCGAGTCCCCTGACGCCACTCACCCGCAGCCCAGAGGCCGCAAGGCCTGGGCCGTGCTGGCCTACCTCGCCCTGCAACCGGATGGCACCAGCCGCTCCCGCACCGCCACGCTGCTGTTTCCGGATGCCGCGGATCCACTGGGCGCCCTGCGCTGGAACCTATCCGAGCTGCGCCGGTCCCTTGGCGGCGTGTCCATAGCCGGGGACCCCTTGCGGCTGGCGTTGCTGCCGCCCTGGCGCTGCGATGCCCTGGAGCTCGTCGACTCCGCCACCAGCCCGGACATCGACCCGCTCAGGCTCGACGGCCAGTTGCTGGAGGGCCTCTCCTTCGCGGACAGCCCCGTCTTTGACTCCTGGCTGGCGGACCAGCGCTACCGGCTGGAAAATTGTGTCCAGTCGCTGCTCTATGAAGCGTCGCTGGCTGCCCTGGCCTCGGGCACTCCGGCCGAGGCCGTCGAGCTGAGCTCGCAGGCACTGCGCCGGGATCCCTTCAACGCGGACTGCGCCGCCGTCCTGGTGAAGGCCCTGGTGGCGCAGGGCGAGCACCGGCGGGCGCGCGAGCAGGTCAGCACATTCGAGAACCTGTACCACCGGGAGCTTGGCCTGCCGCTCCCCGCGGAAATCCGGCGGGCCCTCGCGGATGCCGGTCCTGCCGCGGCCCCCGGGATCCCCGCGAACCCAGCGACCGTACGATCCTATCTCGACGCCGGGAGCGCCTCACTCTCGGCAGGCGCCGTCGACCGGGCGCTCGATCAGTTGCGGCTCGCCGTCGAACTGGCCCAGCGCACCGCCGACCGGCACCTGCTCGCCGAGTCGCTCGTGACGCGGGCCGGGGCGCTGATCCATCAGGCGGGCGGCCGCGGTGCCGAGGTGGCCGACTTCCTGCACCGCGCGCTGTCAGCGGAAGCGCCCGACGGCGTCTCCCGCACTGCCGCTGCGGCCTTCCGCGAGCTGGGCTACCTGTCCGTCCAGCGTGGCGTGCCCGACCGCGCGGCCGGCTGGCTGGACCGGGCGATGGTTGCGGCCGAGGGCATCCCGGACGAGCAGGCCAGAATCCTGGCGATCCAGGGCATGCTGGCGTCGGACACCGCGCATTATGAGGACGCGGTGACGGCTTTCACCGAATCCGGAAGGCTCGCCATGGCGGTCCGGAACCGCCGGCAGCAGGCGTTCAGCGAGGCGTTGCTGGGGCGAGTCCACCTGCTCCGGGGCGAGCTGGGACCGGCGGCCGTCTCCCTGGACCGGGCGCAGGACTGGGTGGCGGACGAATACTGGACCGCGTTCGAACCGTTTGTCGCCGGCGTCCGCGGCGAAACCTACCTTGCCGCCGGCCGGCTGGAGGAGGCCGCGGCCCTGATTGACCGGTCCTGGGTGATGGCCGAGCTCGCCGGCGACCACTGCTATATGGCACTGGCGGCCGGCGCCGAAGCCCGGCTGTTCCTGGCCCACGGCGACCTCGCGGCCGCCGAACACTGGATTGACAGAGGCCTGGAACCCACGCCGTGGTATCTCTGGTACTCGGCCCGGCTGCTGGACACCGCGGCGGAAGTCGCCCTCGCCACGGGCTCGCCCCGTGCTTCCGGATTCGTGGAACGCCTGGCTGCGCTGGCCAGCCGCAGCGGCATGCGCGAGTTCGTGGTCCGGGCGCAGTCCCATCGGGCGGTGCTCGGGGACGAGGCCGCCGCCCAGGCCGTGCCGTGGCTGGCCAGGGAGATCGACAACCCGGCGTTGACGGCGTTCCTGGCGCAGCGCCACGGTGGTTGAGCAGGTCAGGAGGCGATTCCGGAACCCCTGTCCCGGCGTCGTGCACGGGACTACCATGCTCCTGTACCGATGGGATTAGCACCGTGCTGTCCGTTGCGTGAAAGGAACTCTGTCATGGAATGCATCACGTGGTTCGCGCCGATCCTGCCCGGGAAACTGGACGAATGGAAGGCGATGGTCGAGGAGATCAAGGGCCCGCGCTGGGAGGAACAGGTACGGTCGTGGAAGCGCATGGGCGTGGCCCGGGAGGTGGCCAGTCTGATGCAGACGCCGGAAGGGGATTTCGTCTGCCTGTTCCATGAGGCCGAAGATCTCGCGAAAGCGTACCAGACGCTCGCGACGTCGGAGGACCCTTTCGATGTCTGGTTCCGGGAGCAGCTGGTGAGCCTGCACGGGCTGACGGCAGAAATGCTGCAGGGCCCTCCCCCGGCCGAGGTCTTTTTCGACTACAGCGACGCCGGCTGAATGTGACGCCGTCGTACTCCTTCCGCGGGGAGCTGTGGCAGTATCCCGGGGAATCGGCGTGGCATTTCATCACGCTGCCCCAGGACCTGGCCGAGGAGCTCCGGGACGACGCCGCTCCGTTCCGCAAGGCATTCGGTTCGGTCAAGGTGACGGCCTCCATCGCCGCGCAGCGTTGGTCCACGTCGCTTTTCCCCGACAGCAAGAGCAACTCGTACGTCCTTCCCGTCAAGAAGGACATCAGGGCCGCGGCGGGCATCAGCGCCGGGGACGAGGTCGACGTCGAACTCGAGCTGCTGCCCGCCCCCAAGTAGCTCGCAGTTGTTGTCGTTTTCGGGGCTCAAAACGGCAACAATTGCGAGCTACTTGGGACCCCTTGGGACCCCGAAACGGTACTCCCGGGTTAACAAAAGCAGGGCCCGTCAATGACGGGCCCTGCTCGAAACCTTGCGGCCCCGGACTCAGAAGAGTTAGTTAGAAACTAAGTCTTAGAGAGCCTGGATGTTTACGGCCTGCGGGCCCTTGGGGCCCTGCTCGGTCTCGAAGGAGACCTTCTGGTTCTCTTCGAGGGAGCGGAAGCCGGAAGAGGCGATCGCGGAGTAGTGTGCGAAGACGTCCTGTGAGGAGTCATCGGGGGAAATGAAGCCGAAGCCCTTTTCAGCGTTAAACCATTTGACGGTACCAGTAGCCATTATTTTTTGTCCTTCGTGAAGGTGGAGGAAAAGTCCCGACTTTCGGGTCCTCCGGTGTGGGGTGTTCAACCGCTACTTCAGAAGAACATGGTCTTTCAACCATGCGTACTGCCTGAACTACGAAACTGCATAAACACAACAACAGGATCAACTCTACAGGAGATTTGCGGGACGAGTTACCACGGCGTTACCACCGCGGTTGGCACGGCGCAGGCACGGGTGGCGTTCGCGGGACGTCAACAAATAAAATGGCGGCATGACACCACAGGAGTTGGCCAACCTGGCGCACCTGCGCCGGGCCCGAGACCTGATCGACCGCGAATACGCCCGGCCAATGGATGTGCCCACCATGGCCGCCGGCGCCCTGATGTCCCCGGCGCACTTCTCCCGCCAGTTCAAGGCGGCCTACGGCGAGGCGCCGTACAACTACCTCATGACGCGGCGGATCGAACGCGCCATGGCGCTGCTGCGGGCCGGTGCCAGCGTGACGGATGCCTGCATGGAGGTCGGCTGTACCTCGCTGGGCTCGTTCAGCTCCAGGTTCACCGAGATTGTCGGCATGACGCCCAGCGCCTACCGGGCCCGGGAGCACCACGCGGTGAAGGCCATGCCGTCGTGCATTGCCCGGCAGCGCACGCGGCCCGCGCGCAAGCCGAGCAGGATTGAAGAAGCGTTCCCGAAACCACTGCCATAGCGTGGGAGACATGAACATTTCATTGAAGTACGCACACGTCACCGTCAACGATCTCGACGAGTCCCTCGCGTTCTACCGCGACGCCCTTGGCTTCGAGGTCAGGAACGACGTCGGCTCGGACGGACAGCGCTGGGTCACCCTTGGCAGCGCGGCCCAGCCCGACCTTGAGATCGTCCTGTCCCCTCCGCACGCCGGCCGCTCCCAGGCCGACGGGGATGCCATCCAGGAGCTGCTCACCAAGGGTGTCATGCCCATGCTCGTGTTCAACACGGACGATCTTGACGCCGCGTTCGAGACGCTCCGCGCGTCCGGCGCCGAGGTCCTCCAGGAACCGATCGACCAGCCCTGGGGCCCGCGCGACTGCGCCCTCCGCGACCCCTCCGGCAACATGATCCGCATCAACCAGGCGTGACACGGGAACGACGCCGGGGATGTCGCCGCGGGTGCCCCAAGGGGCCCACGGAGACATCCCCGGCGCGTCCTGCCCGGCCCTCCGGCCCCGGCACCCGGTTGCTACGATTGCTACGGAGGCAGCCATGACAACCATTCCGCGCCGCGAACTGCGCAACCAGAGCAGCAGGATCCGGGCGCGTGAAAAACGGCGAAACCATTGATGTCACGAACAACGGCGAAATAGCCGCCCCCTCATCCCGCCGTCCTTCTCCCCCTTCGAGCGGCTGCTGCTGGCAGGACTGGTCCGCCCGGCCGCCAGCGCCGTTGACTTTCAATCGCTGCCGCGGGTCGCGACGTCCACCGGCACAGCAGAAGTCCTCGCCGAGCTTCGCGGGGACCGTTGATCATCTATGTGGACACCTCGGCTGTCCTCAAACTGGTGGTGGAGGGGAGGGAATCATCCGCCGCCGCCACGTACCCCTCAACGGCGGCTGCCCACGGTGACAAGCTGGTCGCTTCCATGCTGCTGTACACGGAACTTCACTGCGCAGCGCACCGCCGCGGCTTCCCCGGCGGGCTGGTCAATTCGGTACTGGGCAGCATCAACCTGCTGGATCTGGCGCGCTCTGATCTCATGTACGCGGCCGCCCTGCCCGGCGGGCTGCGCAGCGCGGATGCCATCCATCTGGCAGTGGCGATCCGGCTGCAGGCCGACGTCCTGGTCGCTTACGACGCCGGCCTGCTGGCCGCCGCCGTGGACGCCGGCCTCAACGTCCTGTCCCTGGCCGCGGCGTTCCCTCCGCCGGTAGCCGGGACTGACTGTGCGGTAACCCGAAGGAATCTTTGCCTGACGCCGGATCGTTTCCGCGAGGCTGTGGAAGCGGGTACCGAGCGCGCCACCCCACGCCAGCCGGGCTGACGGTTTGAACTCTTTGATTTTCAGGGTGAACGTGCGGCTCGGGTCCGGATTCTGTGAAGTTGCGGTGTCCGCCGCTGCCGTGGGGCAGCGACGGACACAGCTGCGGAATCGGGTTGAAGCGCTGCTACATTCCGGGGATTTGCTGGGCCTCGTGGACCTCGATTTCGCAGCCTCCCGGCATGTTCAGGTGCGGGTGCTGCTTTGCGAGTTCAACGGCTGCCTCGATATTCTCGGCCTCGATGATGCTGTATCCCGCGACCTCACGCTGGCTCGGTGCCGTGGCTCCGCCGGTGGAAACGCGGACTCCGTTGGCCAAGGGGGTCCCGAAGTCGATCAGACCGTCGCCGACTTTGCCGCCCCATGCGTTCCACTGCTCCATGACGGCGGCCATGTCTTCCGGTGCCGGCGGCGCGGCCTCGGCGGGGGTCATCGGGGCGTGGTAAATGAAGACGTACTTGGACATGTCGTTCCTGCTTTCGTGGTTGTTGTGACGGGGTTCGTGCGTGAAAAGCTTCAGGCGGCGATCGTGCGGCCGGTGAACGCGATCAGGCGCTCGAGGCTTCCGGCGGTCTCGGCAACCGGGGACGCGGGCGCGAAGCTGCCGCTGGCGCGCACCTGATCGGAGATGGTCTCCATGGCAAGGGCCTCGACGTGGTCGGTGACGACGTTGGATACGACGAGTTCCTGGCCGGTGGCCTTCGCGAAGTCCCAGGCGTGAACGAGCAGCTCCAGGTTGACGATGCCAGCCACCACCGTGGCGGGAAGTTCTGCGAAACCCATGTTGATGGTGCCTTCGATACCGCGGCGCGTAAAGGCTTCCAGTGTCGGCTGGGCGAGCCCGGCGATGCGCACCTCAGGTGCTGCTTCGGCGTGGTCTGTCAGGTCCGCGCCGAGTGCGGCGCCGATGTGCTTCAGCGAACCGGCCAGATGCTCGAGCAGCTCATGGGCGTTGAATGCTTCGCAGGGAGTGGCCTTCTCCCGATCTTCCGGAGTGAGCTTCCGCAGCACGCCCAGGAGCACGGCGAGCGATGCATCGGCGGCGCTGAAGTGATCGATCGGATCCGGGGCCGCGGACCACTCGTCCGGGCCGGCACCGGAGGCCGAAGTGGTTTCCGCGATCAGGCGGTCGAGGTAATGGTTCCAGCCCTCTGCATGCGCCGCGGCCTGGTCGGCAGTGAGTCCCTCGTGCACCAGACGGAGCGAGGTGCCCCCGGCATCGGGCTCCAGCGTTATGGTCACGGTGGACGCGCCCGGTGCTAGGTCCATTCCGGATTCCCAGCCCCAGGTGAAGACAATGCGTTTACCCGGTTCGATCACCTGAAAGGTGCCGGCCGCGTGGTGGCCGGGGGTGACGGTCCAGCGGTACTCGCCGCCGATCCGAAGGTCAACCCGGGCAGCTACCGTCTGCCAGCGGCGCAGACGCTCCGGCTCGGTGATGAGGGCAAACGCCTCGTCGGCGCCGACCGGCAGGTGGATCGTTTTATCGAAGCTCATTTGAAGATCCTTTGACTTGAAGCGAAGTATCCGACTGGGTCGTGTGATGTTGCGGAGGTCCGTGACGCTGTCGGGCCAGTGCGGCGGCATCGGATGCCAGCAGATCCAGTTCGTCAGTCCAGAACTGTTCGACAAGATCACGAAGCCGGCCCATGCCCTCGGGGTCGAGCCTGTAGTACCTGTTCCGCCCCACTTTTCGGGCAGCCACCAGACCGGCCTGCTCCAGCAACAGCAGGTGCTGGGAGACAGCAGAGCGGCTCACCGTGAAGTGAGCGGCCAGCTCCCCGACCGCCTGTTCCTGGCGTGCCAGAAGATGCAGCAGCCGCCGCCGGTTCGGCTCCGCGGCAATCTCCAAGGCATCCAACACACGCAATACGTTAGTGGACGCTAACGCATTGCGCAAGGGCCCGCACCCCGAAGGTGAACCATTCTTCGTCGATCCCGGAATCACGGGGACCGCGCAATATGCCCCGGTATAGCGTGAAGTCCACAGGCCTAGGCTCTTGCACCGGCATGAGTTCCCTGGCCCGGCATCCGGATGTCCGCGAGGGCATTCTTGGATTGGAGTCGGGCGGATACCGACTGGTGACCCTGAGCAACGGATCCTCAACCAAGGCCATACCCGCCTCCACTGGGTAGCCACGACCCTACGACGGCCAAGTAACCGCCCGGCAATAACATAGGGACAGCGACTTCTCCTCCACAGAAAATGTCGGCGGTTGCAGGTAGCTTAGGTAGAGGGAAACCGGCCAGACCGGATCCACCGCAACCAAGGACACCATGGACTACTACGCAATCAATTCGCTGCGTGAAAACCACGCGGGATGGTCATTGCTCCGCGCCCAGAACGCTCCGCTGGCGGTGTCGTTTTTCATGGCCGCGTTCACCGGGCCGAATCAGCGGAACATCGGCCGCCAGCAGCTCATTGACACCCTGGATGATGTGCTGTTCGGCTTGCGGGATGCCTACGGCGAGGACAAGTTCCCGCGCCCGGCCGCGGAGTACCTGGACGACTGGGCCGCACCGGAACGAGCCTGGCTACGCAAGTACTACATAACCGGACAGGACGAGCCCCGCTACGATCTCACCGCCGCCTCCGAGGACGTGGTCCGCTGGGTGGAGAGCCTGCGTGGCAGGGATTTCGTCGCCACCCAGTCACGGCTGACCAGCATTTTCGCCGTCCTCAAGGCCCTCGTCCAGCAGTCCGAGACGGACCCGGAGGTGCGCCTTGCCGAGCTCCAGCGGCAGCGGGACGGGATCGACGCCGAGATGCAGCGAATCCGCGACGGAAACGTCCGGGTCATGAGCGCTCCGGAAGCACTGGACCATTTCCAGCAGCTGACTGCGCTGGCCAAGGACCTGCTCTCTGACTTCCGCGAAGTCGAACAAAACTTCCGCCGGCTGGACCGGCAGGTCCGCGAACAGATCGCCACCTGGGACGGGTCCCAGGGCGAGCTGCTCGCCTCGATCTTCGCCAACCAGCAGGACATCAGCAGCTCGCTCCAGGGCCGGACGTTCCAGGGGTTCTGGGACTACCTCATGTCCCCGCAGCTGCGCACCGAGCTGCGGGACCTGCTGCAGCGCGCCACCCAAATCGAGGCGCTGTCCCGGCTGGACAACCTGCACACCGTGACCAACCTCCACCAGGACTGGCTGCCCGCCGTCGAACAGACGCAGGCGACGGTCCGCCAGCTGTCCCAACAGATGCGCCGTCTCCTCGACGACAAGGTGTTCCTGGAAAACAAACGCATCATGCAGCTGATCCGACGCATCGAGTCCGGCGCGCTGGGCACCCGGGAGGCGCCGCCGTCGGGCGTCTTCATGGACGTCGCCGCGCCGTCCGTGGACGTGGCGCTGCCCTTCGAACGTCCCCTGTATGAGCCCAGCCGGAAGGTGATGGTGGACGACGACGTCGTTGCCGCCGATGACACGGACGTGGACGCCGGCGCCCTGTTCAGTCAGTTCCACGTGGATACGGAGCGGCTCAAATCCAACATCGACGCCGTCCTGGCGCACGCGGAGCAGGCCACCCTCGCGGACATTACGGATGCGTATCCGCTGTCGCAGGGCCTGGCCGAGATCGTTGCCTATTACCAGCTCGCCACCGAGACCGAGTGGGCCGACATCAACCCCGAGGCCACGCAGCAATTGTCCTGGTCACTGCCGGACGGAAGCATCCGCGAGGCCACCATCGACCAGATCATTTTTGGAAGGCCAGCATGAACCCCGCCGAAGCATTGGAGACCATGACACCGGAAACCAGGACGCCGGAGGAACTTCCCGGCGTCGTCACCCGGCTGTTCAAGGGCGTGGTCTACGCCGAGGCGGACGAGAAAATCTGGCAGTCGCTGATCGGCCTGGCCTCGCATGTCCGCGACTATGTTGCCGTGCTGGGGCTGGACCTGATCCTCGACGAATCCGAGGGCTACGCGTTCCTGAAGTCGCGCGAGGACCCGGACGGCACCCTCCCCCGGCTGATCCCGCGGCGCCAGCTGACCTTCAACGTCAGCCTGCTGCTGGCCCTGCTGCGCGGCCGGATGCTGGAGTTTGACACCAACAGCAGCGAGCTCCGCCTCATCATGACGGAGCAGGACATCGCGGACATGGTCTCGGTTTTCCTGCCCGAGTCCAGCAACGAGGCCCGCATCCTGGACCAGCTCGGTGCCAACATCAAGAAAGTGGTGGAGCTGGGTTTCCTGCGGAAACTGCGCGGACAGGCGGGAACTTACGAGGTGGCCCGCATCCTCAAGGCGTACGTGGACGCTCAGTGGCTGGAGGAGTTCGACGCGCGGCTGGCGGACTACCGCTCCTCGCTCGCCGGCACCGGGCCAGGCACCGAGGCAACGGAGGTGGAAAGCAAATGACGACGGAACTGCAGGACGGCCTTTTCAGTCTGGATGAACAAGCGGACGACGCCGGTACTCCCCCGGGCTTCCGGCTGCAGCGTCTGGAGCTGCTCAACTGGGGCACCTTCCACCAGGGGGTCCGGACGTTCCGGCTCGACGGCGCCAACAGTCTCCTGACCGGTGACATCGGCTCGGGAAAATCCACCGTGGTGGATGCCATCACCACCCTGCTGCTTCCGGCGCACCGGATCGAGTACAACAAGGCCGCGGGCGCGCAGAAGAAGGAACGCACTCTGATGTCCTACGTCCGGGGCTTCCACAAGAGCGCCCGCAGCGCCGGGGGTGAATACTCCAAGCCGGTGGCACTGCGCGGGACCGGAACGCTCACCGTGGTGCTCGGCGTCTTCCACAACGCGGTGCTGGGCAAGTCGGTCACCCTGGCCGTCACGCTCTGGGCCATGCAGGAGGCCGGCCAGCCCAACCGCTTCTACTCGCTGGCCGAGTCGGACCAGTCCATCGCGGCGGACTTTGCGAACTTCGGCCAGGATCCGGCGAAGCTGAAAAAGAAGCTCCGCGCCGCGGGCGTGACCGTCCATGACTCGTTCGACCCCTACGCCGCGGCGTTCAAGCGGCAGTTCGGCATCGGCGGGAACCAGGCCATGGAGCTGTTCCACCGCACCGTGTCCATGAAGCAGGTGGAGAACATCACCCACTTCGTGCGCACCAACATGCTCGAGGAAGACGATGTGGCGGCACGGATCGGCAACCTCATCCACCACTTCGACGACCTCAAAAAAGCCCACGACGCCGTGCTGCGGGCCAAGGACCAGATCGCCCTGCTGACGCCCATCAAGGAGGGCTCCGCCCAGCACGCCCGGCTGGCCGGTGAGGATGAGCTGGCCCGGACGCAGCGGGACCAGCTGCACCCCTGGTTCACGGACCAGCGGCTGAAGCTGAGCCTGGCACACCAGGCGGAGCTGGCGGGCACCGGAGTCCGGCTGCGCGAGGACGGCAGCAAGCTGTCCACGGCGGTCACCCAACTGCGCCACGATCTCTCCGCCGTCAAGGAGGACATCCGCAGCAACGGCGGCGGCCGGCTGGCCGCCATCGACGCCGAGGCCACCCGCCTTGCCGAGGAATCACGCACCCAGCGGGCGCGCTTCGAGAACTACACCGAAGCGGCCGCCGGCCTGGGCCTGCAGGCCCCGGAGGACAAGGTCCTCTTCGATGCCAACCGCGCCCGGCTCACCGAGGTGGAAGCGGAGCTCGGCGAGAACTCCCGCGGGCTGCAGGAAAGCCGGACCGCTCTGACCATCGAGCGGACAACGCTCACCGAGCGCGGCGCCGAGATCGGCGCCGAACTGACCAGCCTGCAGTCCCGCCCCAACCTGCTGCCGCGGCCCCAACTGGAGCTCCGCCGTCGGCTGTGTGAGGGAACCGGAATTCCGGAGAACGCGCTGCCGTACGCCGGCGAACTGCTGCGGGTCCGCGACGGCGAGGCCGAGTGGGAGGGCGCCGCGGAACGCACGCTCCACGGTTTTGCGCTCTCGCTGCTGGTGCCCTCGGAGCATTACCAGGCGGTGAGCAGCTGGGTGGATGCCAACAATCTCCGGGGCCGGCTGGTGTATCTGAAGATCGGGGACTCGTATTCCCCCAAGGCCGCCGAACCGGGAACGCTGGCGGCCAAGATCGCCATCAAGCAGGGCACCCCGTTCCGCAGTTTCCTGCTCGACGAGCTCAGCGGCCGGTTCGACTACTTCTGCTGCGAGAATCTGGAGGACTTCCGCCGCTACCCGAAGGCACTGACCCTCAACGGCCAGCTCAAGGGCGGCCGCGGGCGGCATGAGAAGGACGACCGCCGGGACCTGGCCGACCGGCGCAACTATGTGCTCGGCTGGGACAACCAGGACAAGGTCACCCGCTTCCTCGCCGAGCAGGATGAGGTCCGCGGCCAGCTCCAGGGCAACACCGCCCGGCTCGGCAAGGTGGACCACTACCTCGGCGCGCTGGGGAGGCAGAACCAGCAGCTCGGCACGGTCCGGTCGGTGGCGGATTTCGCCGAGATCAGCTGGCAGCTCACCGCACGCCGCATCGAGGACCTCAGACAAGAGAAAACCGACCTCGAGTCCGCCAGCGATGTCCTGCAGCAGCTGGCCGCCAGGGAAACAGAGATGTCCTCCCGGCTGGGGCGCCTGGAGGACCAGGCAAACAAACTCCAGCAACGGATCGGCGCCAACGAGGAAGCGGCCAAGGAGATCGCCGCCGCGATCGAGGAATGCGCTTCCGTGTTGGCTGAGCAGCCGTTGACGGACGACGCCGGCGTGCTGGCCGCCGTCGCAAAGCTCACCGCCGAGGCGCTCGGGGACAAGCCGCTGACGTACAAGAACACCGCGGCGGTGGAAAGCACGGTGCGTGCCGGGCTGACGGACATCATCGACGCGCTGGTCAAACGGATCGCCCGCACGGCGGAAACCACGGTGCGGCTGATGGCTGACTTCCGCAACAAATACCCGAACGAGACCACCGAAATCGACGCCGCCCTCGAGGCCGCCGGGGACTACAACCGGCTCCTGGAGCAGCTGGTCAGCAACGACCTGCCCCGGTTCGAAGCCCATTTCAAGGACTCGCTCAACCAGAACACCATCCACGAGGTGGTGGCGTTCAACGCCTTCCTGGACAGCCGCCGGCAGGACATCGTGAACCGGATCGGCGAAATCAACCTCTCCTTGGCCGGGATTGAGTACAACGCCGGCCGCCACATCCAGCTGGAGCACCAGAACACCACGGACCTGGACGTACGCCAGTTCGGCATGGACCTGCGGGCCTGTTCGGAGGGCACCATCGGCGACGAGGACCAGTACTCGGAGCAGAAGTACCTGCAGGTGGCGAGGCTGATCGAGCGTTTCCGGGGCCGCGACGGCTACACCACCCTCGACGAACGCTGGACAGCCAAGGTCACGGACGTGCGGAACTGGTTCACGTTCTCCGCCTCGGAGAAGTGGACCGAGACCGGCGAGGAGTTCGAGCATTTCACCGACTCGGGCGGGAAATCCGGCGGCCAGAAGGAAAAGCTCGCCTACACCATCCTCGCCGCCGCGCTGGCCTTCCAGTTCGGCCTGGGCTCCGGGCAGAGCTCCGGCAGGAATTCCGGCAACGGCCGCAGCTTCCGGTTCGTCGTGATTGATGAGGCCTTCGGCCGCGGCTCCGATGAGTCCGCGCGCTACGGCCTGGAGCTCTTCCAGCGGATGAAGCTCCAGCTGCTGATCGTCACTCCCCTGCAGAAAATCCATGTGATCGAACCGTTTGTGGCCCATGTCGGCTTCGTGGCGAACACCAACGGCGACGACTCCCAGCTGCGCAACATGACCATCCAGGAATACCGGGACGAACGCGACCGGCGTGCCGGCTGAGGCGTCATCGGGACGGGCTCAGGGCGGGCGGGGACAGGGCTGGACCACACTGGCTGACCTGCGCGCGCAGTCACTGAAGGCGTGGGGCAGCGGCACGCAGCTGCGCGAACTGCTGGAGCCTTCCGACGCCTACCCGCGCCGTCGTCCGTTGAAGCGTCCGACGGCGGCGACGCTCCGAAGTGACTATGCCGCGGCCCGGGCGTGGGCCGCCGAGCTGTTTGCCGCCACGGGTCATTTCACCATGGAGACAGCGGAGGTGGGCCGCACCACCATCGGATCCAACCTGCTGCCCGCCGCGGCGGTGTTCGAGACGGTGGAGGACGAGATTGCCTTCGTCGGCAGGACGCGGGATGCAGCCCGGTTCCGTGGGCTCGCCGAGGAGTTGTCTGCGCTGGAGCCCGCCTTCCGAGCGTGGGCGCTGAAACGTCCGCTGCAGCTGCTGGAACTGGGCGGTGACGCGTTGACCGCCGCCCGGGTGTCTCTCTGGCTGCGGGACAATCCGGACCCTGGCATCTATGTGCGGCAGCTCAGCCTGCCCGGAGTGCACACCAAGTTCATCGAGCACCACCGGAAAGTGATCGGCGAGCTGGCAGAGGAACTGCGGGCAGGCCCGCCCCTCCTCACGGACACCGGCACGGACACCGCCGCGGATGATGTCCTTCCGGACGTGGCCGCGGAGCCGGGGTCGTTGCTGGGCCAGGCACCGGCACGGACACCGGCGGCGCGCTTCGCCGCGCGGCACGGCTTCCTGCACCCGCCCGAGCTCGTCAGGTTCCGGGCGCTGGACCCCGTGACGACGCTGCTGGGCGACGCGCGGGACCTGACCCTCACGGCCGAGGCGTTCAGCACCCTGAACCTGCCGGTCCAACGCGTGATTGTCACCGAAAACCTGGTGAACTTTCTGGCCCTCCCCGAGCATCCTGGCACGCTGGCAATCTACGGCGGCGGGTACGGATTCTCGTCTCTGCGGGACGCCGGGTGGCTCCGCAGCTGCGAGGTCGTCTACTGGGGCGACCTGGACACGCACGGCTTCCGGATCCTCGACCAGCTCCGCGCGGTACATCCGCACGTCGCCAGCGTGCTGATGGACGAAGCGACACTGCTCGCGCACCGCGACGCCTGGGGCAGCGAACCGTCCCCGTCGCGGGCCGCACTGACCAGGCTGACGGACGAGGAAGCGATCGTCTTCAAGTCGCTGGGCAATGATGACTACGGTTCAGCTGTGCGCCTCGAGCAGGAGCTGATCCGCTGGGACTGGGCGCTGGAACGGCTCCTGCCCTAACGCTGACAGCGGCCGGTCTGAACATGTACGTGGGCCCCGGCACCAACGGGGAGGACGCCGCCTACAATGGCTACACATCGGGTAACGGTACCCGTCAAAATTGGTTGAATGCGTTTGATTCATGAAAAGTATTTCTCGCAGATCCCTGATTGCCGCGGGCCTCGGTGCCGGCATCCTCGTCGCCTTGCCGGGGGCCTCCGTGACCAGCACCTCAACCGCAGAGGATGCCGGGCTCCGGACAGACCCGTTCATACTCGGCATGGCGTCAGGCGAGCCGTGGCCGGACGGCTTCGTGCTCTGGACCCGGTTGGCGCTCGACCCCCTCGCCGAAGACGGCCTCGGCGGGATGCCCTCCCGCAGTGTCCCGGTGGCCTGGCAGGTCGCCGAAGACGCCGCTATGCAGAATGTGGTGGCCACGGGCGTTGAATACGCCCACATTGCGAACGCCCACTCGGTCCATGTGGAATTGCGGGGGTTGAAGCCGGGCCGCGAGTACTTCTACCGTTTCCGCAGCGGACGTCACATCAGCCCCACCGGCCGGACGCTCACGAGCCCCGCACCGCATGAGACCCCGGCAGCGCTCGCGATGGCCTTTGCCAGCTGCGCAAAGTATGAGGATGGCTATTTCACGGCCTACTCGCGCCTGGCCCAGGACCAACCGGATCTGGTGCTGCACCTTGGTGACTATATGTACGAGCGCCGCAACGGCAACCGCCTCGTCGCCGGCAGAGACCGCCGCAATCTCGACGGACCGGAGACCGTCACGCTTGAGAGCTACCGTCAGCGCCATGCGCAGTACAAGTCCGACGCCGATCTGCAGGCTGCGCATGCGATCGCACCGTGGCTTGTGGTCTGGGACGACCACGAGGTCGACAACAACTATGCGGGCGAAATTCCTGAGAACAGGGACCCGGCCGAGATGGACGACACCGCTGAGCGCTTCCGGCTGCGCCGCGCCGCGGCGTTCCAGGCCTACTACGAGAACATGCCCCTGCGCGCATCCTCAGTTCCGGCCGGGGCGGACATGAAGATCTACCGCACCATCCAGTGGGGACAGCTGGCCAACTTCCATATGATGGACACCCGCCAGTACCGGGACGATCAGCTCGCCGGCGACGGCTGGAGGAAGAACGTGACCCGGCGGCTGGGCGAGCACCGCACCATCACCGGCGCCCAGCAGGAGAAGTGGCTCCTGGACGGCTTCAAGAATTCCACCCAGCGCTGGGATTTTCTGGGCCAGCAGGTCTTCTTCGCCGAGCGCGACCGCAACCGGGCCGTCAATATCGACGACGTGTCCATGGACGGCTGGGACGGCTACGCTGCATCGCGCCGTCGGATTACCCAGGGCTGGATGGACGCGAACGTGCGCAACGCCGTCGTGCTGACCGGGGACGTGCACCGGCACCGCGCCAACGACCTCAAGGTCGATTACAAGGATCCGGCGTCGCTCGGAACTGGTGAGCACGTCCATTACGTCCTCGGGCAACGGTTCGGGTTCCACGGTCGATCCGCCCATGGCGTGGAACCCGCATCTGAAGTTCTACAACAATCAGCGCGGCTATGTGAATACCCGGATCACCAGGGACTCCCTGCAAGCGGACTTTCGGGTGCTGGACTACGTCACGAGGCCGGGATCCCCGGTCAGCACCAAGGCATCGTTTCAGATCAACGACGGCGTCCCGGGGCTGCAGCCCCGCGCGTAGCGTCAGCACAGGAGCGGCTCCGTCGACGTCACGAACAACGGCGAAATCGCCGCCACGCTGATACCGCCGTCGGTGTCTCCGTTCGAACGCCTGCTGCTGTCCGGAAACGTTCGGCTGGCGGCCAAGGAGGCCGTCGACTTCCAATCGTTGCCGCGCGTTAATGGCAGCGCCAGGACCTTGGAGATAATCGCCGATCTGCGTGGCGACCGTTGATCGTTTACGTCGACACGTCCGCGGCTCTCAAACTGGTGGTCGAGGAGACTGAATCGGCCCACGTTGCTGAGTACCTTACAAGGAGCGCAGCAGAGGGCGACCACCTGATTGCCTCCATGCTTCTGTACACGGAACTTCACTGCGCCGGCCGGCGTCGTGGCCTTCCGGCCGACGTGATCAATGCAGTGCTGGGTGGAATCAAATGTTCGAGGCGTGCCAAGGCCACAAGGTCTGGGTCACGCCACAAGCACTCTCCGGCGAACTCAGCTACCGGATGACAACCAGGCAGATCTTCGGCAAGAACCCCACGAGCTGCACATAAGCCCCCGGCCGGCATCACCGGGGGCGTACCTGGGTTTTCTACAGGGTGCTGCGGCCTTGTGCGGCGGAGGTGATGAGGTCGTTCTTGGTCAGCGGCGCGTCCGTACGCAGTGCTGTGGTCCAGGTCTCGGTGTCGGTGACGGCGGCCCAGTTCGAGTGCAGCAGCGCCATGAGGGTCTCGTGGACTTGGCGTGCGGGCGCGGTGCCGACGTCGTTGGCGAGGTCGATTGCTCCGGTCGCGTCTGAGAGGACTTCGACGGCGAAGCCGAGGGGCTCGGCGGCCGCGGCGGAGGCGATCACGCAGTTGTTTGTCATGTACCCAACGAGGGTGATCGTGTCGATGCCTTGTTCACTCAGCCAGGCTTCGAGGCCGGTGTCTGCGAAGATGCTGGAGAACTGCTTGCTGATGCGCTTGGCTGCGGCGTTCTCGTGGGCGGCTACTTCGGGGTGGTTCTGCCAGGTCGCCGATCCTGATGCGAACACCGGGGCTTCTGCCGGGAGTTCGTGCTGGACGAGCACGACAGGTGTTCCGGTTTGCTGGGCGGTGTTGATCGCGGTCTTGATGCTGGCGATAGAGTCATCGCGGGCCGGGTATTGAATGGGGAGCAGTCCGTCGAAGTATTCCTGTTGGGCGTCGATGACGATCAGGGCTCGGTGCGGTGCGGTCATGGCGTTCTCCTTAAATGGGGTTGGTGTGAACATGTGCAATGTTGGTATGGGTGCTATTGCGCGGCGGCCGAAAGCGGTGCCTCCAGGTGGGGCAGTGCATAGTGGTCGGCGATCAAGGTGATCCCGCGCTGGTCGAGGGTTGTCGAGTGGCCGCCGACGACGAGCATCACCTCGTCGACACCGGTGCGCTCGTGCAGGGCTTCGAGACGGTCGGCGACAGCAGCGGCGGTGCCATGGAAAGTGCGGTTGGTGTAGGCGTCGAGGATCTGCCGCTCGTGCATTGTTGCTTGGTAGGCCTCGACCTCGTCCGGGGGCAGGAGCAGGTAGCCTTCGCTTTTGAACATGCGCAGCATCGCCATCGCCGACGTTGCCGCCTGCCTTTTCGCCTCAGCCCGGTCGTCGCTGATCGCCGCAGGCACGCTGACGAGGGTGTGGGGCTCGGCGAGCACAGTGGATGGCTGGAAGCTCTCACGGTAGAGACGCATTGCCATGTCGATGTCAGCGTCGCCGAACTGCAACGCGAACGCATACGGTCGGCCGAACTGCCCGGCCAGTTGCGCTGAGTATGGCGAGGAGCCCAGCACCCACACCTCCGGAGCGGTCAGGGCCGCAGGCACCCGGTTTTCCATTGCCTGCCAGGGGCCAGGCACCGCGTGGACCTGCCGGTACGGGTGTCCGGGAGGGAACTCGTCACCCAGGAACCCGAGCAACTCGAGCACCTGCTGTGGGAATCCGTCGTTGGCATCCGGGCCCCGACGCAGAGCCGCAGCAGTCGCCCCATCAGTGCCTGGGGCACGTCCTAGCCCGAGATCGATCCGGCCCGGGGCGAGAGCCTCCAGCATCCCGAACTGCTCGGCGATCAGCAACGGGGAGTGGTTAGGCAGCATTACCCCTCCGGCGCCAAGGCGGATGCGCGTCGTCTCCGCGATGAGGCGGGCAGCCATCAACGGCGGTGACGACACCGAGGTCGCCCCCATCGCATGATGCTCAGACATCCAGAACCGGTGAAAACCCCGCTGGTCCGCCGTCCGTGCCAGCGAGATCGTGCCCGCGAGCCCCTCCTCAGCAGTCATCCCGACGCCGGTGCCGCCCGCGGAGAGCACGGACAGCGTGAACGGGGCCGTGCCAGATGGTAGTACGAACTTCATACAAGCTCCTCATGGAAAAAAATGCTTTTTGGCGTGATTGGAGCGTAGCAGTTGCCTCATGCTTAAATGAAACTGATACCATGAGAACCATGTCGGAGACACTGCTAGCAGCCGTACCAGGCGCCGAGGAGCATCCCTGCGTCGCGCTGGTCAACAGCGCAAGCGAACTACCCGGAGGCAAACGCTACGACGAGATAGGCACCCCTGAGGCCGCAGCGGCTTGGCTGATGGCACGTGATCTCATCGCACCGGAATCTGTGCTGCACGAGCACTGCCAGGGCAGACTCGCAGCGCTGCGCGCAGATCTGCGCGATCTCTTCGCTGCGCACACCACTGGAGACGTCCCCAGGGCAGCGGCCGTGCATGCTGTTAATCGTGCGTTGACCTGCGCCCCCGGCGCGCTGCTGTTGCGATACGACCCGGCGGCGGGGTTCACCCGTTGCGCCGACCATCCCGTGACACAGGTCGTCGAACACGTCATGGCCGTCATGGCCGATGATGCTGCCTCGCTGCTAAGCGGCGACCAAGCATCGCTGCTCGTGTCCTGTGAAGCGGACTCGTGTGAACGATTCTTCCTCCGCACCCACGCACGACGGCAATGGTGCTCAACCCGTTGCGGCGACCGAGTTCGCGCCGCACGCGCCTACTCACGCAAACGCGCGATACACAGCGCATGAATCATGTGCTGCTGCCGAAGCCAACCTTCGGTCCGGTGGAAGACGCGCACTCAGGCCCGTAATCGCGGATCTATGCGCCCGCAGGATCCTTCTCACGGATAACGGCCCGGCGCACAATGGCAGGCGCACGCACGAGAGCACATGGCTCAGGGTCCGAAGGTGCTGGACGATAACCGGGACGACGCTGAGACGTTTGCCCTGTCATCGGATGCCTTCCGCGACACGCAGATTTGCTTCTCCTGGAAAGCGGCAGTTGGCTTGGCGGCGACAAATGGACCATCAGACGTCTCCGCCTCAATGGCAGCGAGTTAGCGATGCGCTTATGCAACTGGGCCGAAGATTCGGGCAGGAACACCTCGTCTCTCGCCGCCCTGGCACGAGAGGTGCTGGACTTATCCGGCGGTTACATCCAGGAAGGATCTACCCGCCGTCAACCTCACCAGCGCCCTGACAACCCGGAAGTCTGGCATTGCCGCTTGCCAATAAAGGGTCGATGGAAGGGCGGACCCTCCTCAAAATTCTCGCCTAGGTGTGGGCTGATGCCCAAATGCCCTGCCCGATTTATATCCGGGGAAGTTTCCCAGGCGCAACCTCCCCGCGTCTCATAAGTCTTGCCATGCAAGACGACTCAAAGCCTGGGATTGTGACACCGAGCGATCACAAAATGCCGCCACCAAGCGTTGAAGTCCACAGGTATACGCAACACGGGTTTATTTCCACCGGCGGCGATAGCCTGAGGCTGTACATGAAGGTCGCAACGGCCAGAAAGTACCTCGAAGCGACGGGTGATGGCTGCCCGGCGCCCCGATGGAAAGATGTGGCAGTCGCTGATTGCCCTGGCCTCCCATTCAGGAGCGGGCGGCTGCCGCTTTGCGACTGCGGCGCGCGGGATGCCCCGGCGCCGTCACTGCCGCTGGCGCGCTGAAGCGGGCGGCGCGGCGGGCGATGTGGTGGGTTTCGTGCCGACGGCGGACGGGCGCGGTGAGGGCGGGGAGCTGCTGCGCGGCCCGGGAGAAGAACCAGGACTTGGCGAACTCCACCAGGACCAGGTACACCACAATCATTCCCAGCAGGGCCAGGAAGAACGGGACCGGGAGCGGGTCAAAGCCCAGCACACCCGCCAGCGGAGACAGCGGCAGGAAGATACCCACGGCCACCACGCCCAGCGATGCGACCATCAGGCCAACGGAAGGGCGGCTGCGCAGGAACGGCACCCGTCGGGTCCTGATGGCGAAAATAATGAGGGTCTGCGTGGCGATGGATTCGATGAACCAGCCCGCCCGGAACTCCCCCGGCACCGCATGGAACGCGAACAGCATCAGGGCGAACGTGGCGAAGTCGAACAGTGAGCTGATCGGCCCGAAGAGGAACATGAAGCGCCGGATGAAGGCGATGTTCCAGTGCGAAGGAGCCCGGAGCTGTTCCTTGTCCACGCGGTCGCCCGGGATGGCAAGCTGGCCGGTGTCGTAGAGCAGGTTGTTGAGCAGGATCTGGCCCGGCAGCATAGGGAGGAAGCTCAGCACCACGGACGCCGTGGCCGCGCTGAACATGTTGCCGAAGTTGCTGGAAGTCCCCATCAGCACGTATTTGATGGTGTTCGCGAAGATCCGCCGGCCCTCCATCACTCCTTCGGCCAGGACGCCCAGGTCCTTGTCCATCAGAACCACGTCGGCGGCGTCCTTGGCCACGTCGGTGGCGCTGTCCACGGAGATGCCGATGTCCGCTTTGTGCAGGGCCAGGGCGTCGTTGACGCCGTCGCCCATGAAGCCCACTGCCCCGCCGCTTTGGCGCAGCAGCTTGATGATCCGTGCCTTCTGCTCGGGCGAGACGCGGGCAAAGATGGTCGCGGTCCGGGCGGAGGCGGCCAGCTCAGTGTCGGACAAGGCGTCTACGTCTGAGCCGGTCAGCGTCCCCCCGGACACCACGCCCAGGTCCGCGCAAACTTTCTCGGCCACTTTGGCGTTGTCCCCGGTGGCGATTTTCACCGAGATTCCCAGCGCCGCCAGCTGGTCCAGGGACGCTTTGGCCTTGGCCTTGGGCCGGTCCAGGAAGATCAGGAAGCCGGCCAGGGTGAGATCGTGCTCGTCGGCCGGGGTGAGCTGACCCAGCCCCGCGGCGGGGCGGGTGGCCACCGCCACAACGCGGGAGCCGGCCTCGAACTGTTCATCCAGCACGGACTGCACGGCAGGCGGGGTGGGGCCGCAGAGGGCGAGGACGTCCTCCGGGGCGCCCTTGGTGACCAGGCGCGCGGGGCCGCCGGCCTCCCGGACCAGCACGCTGGTGCGCCGACGCTGGTGGTCGAAGTCGATCAGGTCCAGGCGCTCGAAGCGTGCGGGATCAAAACCGGCCGCACCGGGGCTGTCCCAGAGGGCCGCATCCAGCGGATTCTGCCCGGCGGAGGAGAGCTTGGCTTCGGCATAGTCGGTCTCGGTGGCCAGCAGCCCCAAGGTGAGCAGGCCGGCGTCGGACACGTCACCGGTGACCGGAAGCGCGCCGGTGAAACTGATCCGCCCCTCCGTGAGGGTGCCGGTTTTGTCGGTGACCAGGATGTCCATGTCGCCCAGGTCCTCGATGCAGACCAGCCGTTTGACCAGCACCTTCCGCTTGGCCAGCTGCCGGGTGCCCGTGGCCAGGCTGGTGCTGACGACGGCGGGGAGCAGCTGCGGCGTGATGCCCACGGCGATGGCCAGGGAGAACAGCAGTGATTCGATGAGCGGGCGCTGCAGCAGCAGGTTGGCGATGAAGATCAGCGAGGTGAGCCCGATGGCCACCTGCAGCAGCAGGAAGGAGAACCGCTTGAGCCCGAGCTGGAATTCGGTCTGGGGCTGCCGTTCGCCGAGGCCCAGCGCGATCCGGCCGAATTCGGCGCGGCCGCCGGTTGCCACCACCACGCCGGTGCAGCCGCCGGACTGGATGACGGTGCCCATAAAGGCGCAGGACGCGAGGTCCCCCAGGGCCGAGCCGGCCGGCACCGGCACCGGGTCCTTGGCGGCCGGCAGGGACTCCCCCGTGAGGATGCTTTCGTCGCAGAGGAGGTTCTTCGTGCTCAGGAGCCGGATGTCGGCCGGGATGATGGCGCCCAGGCTCAGATGGACGACGTCGCCGGGCACCAGGGCGGTGACGTCCACTTCCGTGGTGGTTCCGCCGCGGAGCACCACGGCGCGGTGGGTGACCCGGGAGTGCAGGGCTTCGGACGCCCGCTCTGCCCGGAACTCGTTGGTGAAGCCCAGCCCCACGCTGACCAGGAGGATCGCGCCGATCACGATCGAGTTGGTGGCATCGCCCAGGAAGAGGGACAGCCCGGCCGTGATCAGCAGCAGGATCAGGATGGGGCTGGCGAACTGCCGGCCCAGTACCGCCCAGCCGTTGGCCTGGTGGGTGCGGACGGCGTTCGGCCCCAGTTCGGCCAGGAGCGCTGCTGCCTGCTGATCGGAGAGCCCGGCGGGGCCGGATTCCAGGCGTCCCAGCACCTGCTCAGCGGCCAGGCTCGCGGCGTCCGTGATGGGCACGTGGAGGGAGCGCCGGTCCTGGACGTTGAGGTCTGACATGCGGATCCGTTCGGACACGTCGATATTCGTAGTCGGGTTACGGCTAAGAGTACGGCGCGAAGCTGGGTGGTTGGGACATGGGCCGAATCATGGTCCGCGCCGACCCGGAAAACTTGCGTCTAGCCCAAACGGGTGTATCTGCTCGTTCCATGCCGGGGCGGAGGCAAAGACAATCTTCCTCCGATTATCAGAAGTGATAAAATTGTTTATGGCACATTTTGACGCATCCCAGCATGCCCGCGGCGGCAAGACAGGCAACCGGGGCCAATTTTCGGACACCGAACATTCCGAGCCTGAAATCACGCTCCATGCCCGCGCAGACCTGCATCCGGACCTCGCCGAAGTGCTCGAATCCGCTGCAAGGCTGCAGCAGCTCATACCCGACGCCATCCTCGTAGGCGGAAGCGCGGCGGCCCTCTACGCCGGGCATCGTGCCTCATATGACCACGACCATGTTCTCGCCGGGCTTCGCGATAATTTCGAGGTCGTTCTGGACGCCGTCGAATCCGACCAGGGGTGGGCGACCAACAGGGTCACGCCGGGGAAAATCATCCTGGGTGAGCTGGGCGGCATCGAAACCGGCCTGCGGCAGCTGATCCGCCGGCGCCCGCTGGAAGTCGTCGACGTTCAGCTCGCGTCTGGCGCGACCGTCCGCGTCCCGACGAACGAGGAAACCCTGCGGATCAAGGCCTTCCTGATCACGAAGCGCAACCAGACCCGCGACTACCTTGACGTGGCCGCACTGGCCGACGGACTGGGCATCGCCGCGGCCGCCCGGGTTCTAGGCCGGATGGACGAGTACTACGCAGACCAGAACGCCGACGGCGCCGCGGTCACCACCCAGGTCATCAGGCAGCTGGCCAACCCGGCACCCAAGGACTCGCGGACCACCGGACAGCTGAGCAACTACAAGGGGCTGGCCGCCCGATGGCACGATTGGGATTCGACGATCGCGGTATGCCGCTCACTTGCTGCGGCCATGGTGGAAGGGAACGACGATGGCCTTGAAGTTCCGTAATCTCGATATTGATCCCTCGGACCCTGTCGAGTCGTGGGGCTTCGAAGGCCTGCTGGCTGCTGTTGAGCGCGGAGACGTCCGGGACTGGCGGCGGATCGCGCAGGCCTTGAGCCGGGATCCCCGCGGCAAGGTAGCCGCAGAGATCCGCGAAGTCGTTGACTCCGTTGAAAACCCGGCCATGGCGAACCTGTTCGGAGACCTCCTCCGCAACGCCACTGTCGCGCAAGAAGCCGGGGAACGCCTCGCGGTCGTCCTCGAGCTGACCCGAGCCCTGGAGGGCAGCGGCCTGTCCCGCGCTGAATTCGCCTCCCGGCTCGGTACCTCCCAATCGCGCCTGTCCACGTACCTGACCGGCAAGGTCGTCCCCTCCGCAATGGTGCTCATTCGTGCACGTCGGCTGGCCACCTTGCGCTGAACGCCTGACGGTAGCGCGCAGCGTGAATGGTCCAGCCGGGGGGTTAAAATGACAGAATCCTTGCAAGATTCTGACATTTCGCGGTATAAATGTCAGAATCCACTTTGGACCCTGACAGAGAGAGGTCGGCATGGAACAGCCGCGTCACGCCGACGGCACCTCCGGGAACATCCGGAACGCCGAACCAGACATCAGCCTGGGTGCTACGCGTGCCGGCTGGCCTGCCGCCGAGTACGAAACCCACGAGTGGAAGCGCAAGGACGACGCCTTCCGGGCCTCCAGTTACCTGTCCGGCATGACCGGCCAGCCATACGAGGCGTTCCTCCCGCCGCTGATCGCCGGCAGCGCCTACCTCCCTTCCCCCGGGGTCGCCGCCCTGGCCGAAGAGGCAGCTCAGGAGATCAGCCGCTTCGATGAACGCTACGGCGAACACCTCCGACCGTTCGCGGCCTTACTGCTGCGAAGCGAATCCACCGCGTCCTCCCAGATCGAGAACCTGACCGCCAGTGCCCGCAGCCTGGGAGAGGCAGAGCTCGGGGTCGAAGACCGTGCGAATGCCACCCTTGTCGTCCGCAACGTCCGTGCCATGGAGACCGCCCTCGCCGCCGCCCACCACCTCACTCCCGACAGCATCCTGGACATGCACCGGTCGCTGATGGACGGCACCCGGGACACCGACGTCGCCGGCCACTGGCGCGAGGAACAGGTTTGGATCGGCACCAGCACGGTCAGTCCGATCGGTGCGGAATTCGTCCCGCCGCACCACACGCGGGTTCCGGAGCTGATGGCCGACGTCATGGACTACGCCCGCCGTACCGATATGCCCGCCATCATCCAGTCCGCCATCGCGCACGCCCAGTTCGAGACCATCCACCCGTTCACCGACGGCAACGGCCGCACCGGCCGGGCCCTGCTGCACGCCATGCTCAAGCACCGCGGGGTCGCCTCCCACGTCACGGTCCCCGTTTCAGCCGGCCTGGTTGCCAACGTAGGGGCGTACCACGAAGGACTCACCGCCTACCGGTCCGGCGACCCCGAGCCGATCATCACCGTCACCGCCGAAGCGTCGTTCCGTGCCATCGACAACGGAGCCCGGCTCGCCAACGACGTCGTCGCCATCACCGAAGGATGGGCCGCCAGGATCGCCGCCCGCGGCGACTCCGCTGTCTGGCCGGTCCTGGACCTGCTGGCCCGGCAGCCGGTGGTCAACGCCGAGGTCCTGGAAAGCAAGCTGGGCCTGGACTACAGGCGCCAGAAGCGGGCCCTGGACGCTCTCGAAGAAGCCGGCATCGTCGTCGGCGTGAACAAGTTCAAGAAAGGCCGGTTCTGGCGGGCGCCGGAAATGCTCGAAGCCCTGGATGGCTTCGCCGAGCGTGCTGGACGCCGCACTCGCAGCTGAACGGTGACAGATCCCCCGGATTCCGCACATATGTCCGCTACCTACGTCCGTACAAATACCGTACGTTAAACCGTGGAGGTGCAAACTATGGCAATCAAGAAATCACGTCGCCTGGAATTGCGCACGGATGAGGCCACAGATCGGCTCATCGCAGAAGCTGCGGAACTTCTCCACGTGACAAAGTCTGCGTTCGTAACCGATGCTGCCCGACAGGCTGCACAAAAAGTCATCTCGCGCTCGGACGCCACTCTCATGGCCCCTGAGGTCTTCGACGACATGATGGCGTCTCTCGACGTTCCTGACGAGTCCGTGGAACTTGCGGCACTGTCCAAGCTTCCGCGGCTTATCGGTCGATGAGCGAACGGACTTTTCGCACTGCGAAGCTGGCCCCCGGGTATGACCGGGGGGCCTTTGGCTGTGGCGAAGCCGCCTACAACCAGTGGCTCACCGAGCACGCTCTGCAGAGCATCGAGTCCGGATCGTGCGTGGTTTACCTTCTGCTCGGAATGCATCCAGGCAGCGACGAGCAGGTCAAAGGATACTTCGCCATCTGCCCGACTCTTGTGGTCCGGGATGACCTGCCGAAACCGCTCCAGCGGAAAGTACTGCGAAATGCCACAGCCTGGTTGCTGGCCAAGCTTGCACTCGACAGCTCCATGCATGGCGACAAAGTCAACCAGTGGGGCTGGCAGCTTCTGCGTGCAGCACTGGAGACCATCATGAAAGCCTCGGAGCTCGGCGGGGGCCAGACCATCGTGGTCGACGCCAGCAGCTCCGGCATGGTCGGGTGGTACGCGCGCCACGGGTTTATTTCCATCGGGGGCGGCATCGTGAGGCTTTATATGAAGGTCGCAACGGCCAGGAAGTACCTCGGCTCAGCCGGAGACCGGTCCTTCGTGCACACCAGAACGGGCGCCATCCGATAAAGCCCGACGGCGGGAGGTGCTTTTCGCTGCACCGCCCGCCGCCGCGTCGAACGCCATATTCGCGCAGGCGCGTGGTGCTACCGGACCGTCAGCCTGCCTGCCTAGACGACGGTGAGTTCGCCCATCCGGCCCCAGCTGTCCGCACCGATTTTTTCGCTGATGATCTGCGGGGTTTCCACCAGGGCCTGCGGCATGTCCTTCATGGCCTGGGTGAAGTGTTCGCTGCTGACGTGGTCGCCGGCGGCGTCGTCCTGGAACGCCTCGACCAGCACGAATTCGTTCGGGTTGTCCACGCTGCGGGACCAGTCGAACCACAGGTTGCCCGGTTCCTTGCGGGTCGCTTCGGTGAAGTCGCGGGTCAGGTCCAGCCAGCGGTCGGTCCAATCCGGTTTGACGTTGAATTTGACGACGATGAAGATCATCGGGTTCCTGCCTTCCAGCGCTGATGTGGGTACCCAAGAAGTCTGCCCCGGATGAGCCGTCCGCCCAAGCGGGCCATCGCGGGGTGGGATCGCAGGCTAATTCAGGTGCCTGCCGAGCTCTTCACCAGGTGCCTCGAAGTCGCCTCCGCCGCGGGTGGGATCGGTGGGCCGTCGGCGCGGGCTTCCCGGCGGATCCGGGACTGCACGGCACGGCCTGCGGCTATCGAGAGCCGCTGGGCGGGCTGTTCCACGTAGCGGTAGAACAGCTCGGCAACCACGAACGAGGCTGCCACGGAGACCGCGAGCGCCAGCGGAAGCGAGACTGACCTCAGCAAGGTGACGCCGGCAAGAATTATCGGAAGGTGCACCAGGTAGAGGCTGAAGGAAACGCGTCCCAGCCATTGCGCGATCGCCGTGTCGCCGAGCTTCTTGGCCGACCTGCAGGACACGAACAGCAAGACGATCAGCGTCGCACCGACTGTGACAACGGCCTCGACGCCGGGGATAGGCTGCTCGGGGCTGATCCATTCCGCGTTGGCCAGGAAGAGACCCGCGGCGGCCACGAAGAACCAGACGAAGCGCGGCCAGGATTGGGTCAGTTCACGGATCCGCTCACGTTCAGTGCCGAGGATGGCCCCGATGGCGAAGATCGGGAGATAGGACAGCCACTCCAGGTGCTGCAGAGCTCCCACCACGGCCAGCAGCAGTGCAAGGCCGATTTTCACGTGCCAGAAGCGTCTCCAACGTAGGGCGATGATGACGTACGCCGGGAGCAGGAGGGAGAATGCGACTTCCCATTTGAGGGACCACAGCGGGGTGTTGATGGTGCTCGCGTTCAGCAGGAGCAGTGCGTCTTTGAAGACCTGGCCCACGCTTGGATCGATCACGTACATGTCCGCCCAGGGGCTCTGCAACGGCGACGCCGACCGGGGAATGATCGCTATCAACGCAACGGCCACCGCCAGGGACGCCCAGGCCGGTATGTAAAGGCGGAAAAAACGCTTGGCGTAGTAAGGCGCCCAGCTGGCGACGGCCCCGGGTCTCGTGAATGGCAGGACCAGGACGAAGCCGGAGAGCACAAAAAACACGTGGACCGCCGGAGTGCCGTTCCAGAGGACGTGCAGCGGCGAGAATACAGCCCACATCCCCGCCGTGCTGAGTCCCACGGATCGGTTGCCAGATACAACACTCCCGAGTCCCGGCAGGGTTGACAGTACATGGCAGGCGACAACCACCAGGGCGGCAATCCCCCTGAGGCCGTCCAGCTGCGTGACTCGTGTTTGACCAGACTGATACCCCATCAGCACTATGTTACCAGTCCGTTACATTAGGGTGCGGCGGCTGCCCTAAACGAAGGCGCTCGGCCTCGGTGCCCCGCTGCTGAGCTCCAAGGATGCGGCACCTCACGATCCCGGTCAAAGGGGCAGTCGAACGCGTGGCGGGACCGGCTGCGCGAGTACTGCCCGGAGCGTTGCCAGCGAGACGGCACCGGGACGTTGAAGTCGGTGAAGGTCTGGTTGAAGGTCAGCAGGAAAGAATAGAACAACGACGGAGGGACTACGTCTGGCCCGACGGCGCCGTCAGCGTCGGCGAACGGCAGCCGCTCCCCTGACCGGCGGGAACCTCCCTGAGGCTGCCCTTGTCCAACAAACGCGTCACACACTGGAGTAGGCTGGATTTTCCGAACACCACAAAGCGAGGCAAAACGTGCACGAGGACGCCGTCCGGTTCCTGTCCCAGCCGGTGGAGGCCCAGCCCGGCTCGCCGCTCCGGGTTGCGGTGTACTCCCGGATCGCCGAGGCCATCCGCAACAGCCTGCTGACCCCCGGCTCGATGCTCCCCACTGAAACGGAGCTCGGCGCGGACATGAAGGTCAGCCGCACCGTGGTCCGCGAAGCCCTGATGCTGCTCGAAGAGGACGGTCTCATCCGGGCCCGCCGCGGCGTCGGCCGCTTTGTCGCCGACACCCTCCCCCGCATCGGAATCGAGCGGATCCGCCCCTTCGAGGAAGTCCTCGGCGGCCCCGGGCAGCACATCGAGATCAAGCGCGTTCTCAGGGAGCGGCAGCCCGCCTCAGAGTTCGTCGCCCCCGGCGTGGGCGTGGAGCCCGGCGCCGATTGCTGGCTGTGGGAGTCGGTCCTGATCCGCGACGGTGAGGCCATCGCCCACCTGCAGGAAAACATCTCGGCCCTGCCGGTGAGCTTGGGCAAAAGTTCCGCTGCCGCCGCGCCGCTGGAAATCGACGACGACGGCGGCAGCACCCTGCTTGCCAGCCTGAACAAGCGCTTCGGCCGGGTCCTCGGGCCCGGTGAATGCCAGATCAGCCTGAGCCAGGTGGGGCCCAGCCGGGCCAAGCTGCTGGACTTGCGCGCCCCGGATCCGGTCCTCGTGCTGACGCAGTACGTCAGGCACGCGAACCGGCCCTTCTACCTGGCCAAATGCCTCATCCCGGACCGGGCGGGCCACCTCTCGGTGATGCAGTCGCTCCAGTCCTAAGCGCACAGGCGCGTTTAAGCTAAGGTCCCCAAACTACCGGACGGCCCTGTCTGCGTTCACGCGGCCATAGGCCCAGTTGGTGCCGGTGCCAGGAATTTTGTCGGCGGTCGATTCAATATTTGCGCGGACGGATGTGTTCGTGGCGCCAGGGTGGGAGCTCCAGGCAAGCGCGGCAGTTGCAGCGACGATGGGTGAGGACATTGAGGTCCCGTTGCCGACGTCGTAACCGAAAGAGCGCTTGTTCTGCGTCCCGAGGACAAACGTGTGGTTCGGGAACGTTGAGTAGACATTGACTCCGGGTGCTGCGACGTCCACCCAGCTGGCTCCGTAGGTTGAGAACGATGCTTTGGCGTCGGTGTTGTCGGTAGCGGCGACGGCAATGACGTTGGGGTATGCGCCTGGGTAGATCTTGGTCTGGTTACCGCCGTTGCCTGCTGCGGCAACGAGCACCACACCCTTACTCCAGGCGTTGTTGACGGCAGTTTCGAGGGTGCGTGACGCCCGCACGCCGAGGCTCATATTGATAACCTTCGCACCGTTACTGACGGCCCAGTTGATACCGTTCGCCAGAGCTGAGCTGGATCCAACCCCGCTGTCGTTGAGGACCTTGCCGTCCAGGATGGTGCATCCCGGACACACACCGGCAACGCCAACCGTGTTGTTGGCGGTGGCGGCGACAATACCGGCCACGTGCGTGCCGTGCCCGTAGTTGTCTTCACCGGGTGTCCCATTACTAAAGTTGGCGCGTGCAACAACCTTTGGTGTGATGTCTTCGTTGTCGCTGGCGACACCTGAATCGAGAACGGCGACTTTGATGCCGCTACCTGTCGTGACGTTCCACGCTTCGACGGCGTCGACATCAGCGTCTGCTGTGCCCCCGGCTACAGATAAGGTGCTGGCGGTGTTCGTGAATGACTGGCCGTTGTTTTGCAGAGCGTACTGGCGAGGGAAATACTCGTCAGTTGTAGCGGCAGTAACCAGCTCGTCCGGCTCGGCGTACTCAACTGCCGGGTTCCGGCTCAAGGCTTCGATAAGTTGATGTTCTCTACCGGTCGGTACTTTGATGAGTTGAGCGCCGGTGCTGCCGATACCAGGGCCCTCGCTGAGGCCATGCTGGCGTAGTACGCCGGCAGCCGCGCGACTGTCGCGGAATTTAACCATGATCTGCCTCGTAATGGGTGATGACTGGGTCGCTGCGTTGCTCGGGAACGCGAACGTGATGGCACCAAACGCCATCATTAGCGCTGCGAAACTAGCTATAACAATTTTTTTCATGTGGTTATCCTGCTTCAACCTGCACTATCTGGATAGTGGCAGTCGGCAAAGACCCGCAGCAGCGTCGCTGTCCGCCCACGCCGGGGAACCGTTCCGCGGACTGGAAGACGGCCACGCCGAAAGCAGCACCTCCACCAGGTGCGGCGCGAATTCGCCGTCGAGCTCCAGCACCACCCGGCAGCGGGCGCCGGGCTGCTCCGGGTAATCCATGTACCGTCCGCGGAGGTCGCAGATGGTCTGGCCACGGCCGGGACCGTCGGTGGTGTCGACGTCCACCGTCACCACCGGGGCCACCGCCGCACTGACGCCCCCCACCGCGAGGGCCGCCGCGAGGGGGTCGTGCATCGCCGAGCAGGCCCGGCCGAACTGGCTCTCGTAGAAGCGGAAGTAATAGCCCAGCATGTCGCCGAGTGCCTGCGGGACCGGATGGCCCGCGGCGAGCAGTTCCTGCCGGTGGCTCTCCTCAAGCACGCTGGACATGGTCACGTCCAGCGGCACCAGGGTCACGTTCCAGTCGGCGGCGAACACGTCCGCCGCGGCTTCGGGGTCGTTGGCGATGTTGGCCTCGGCCACGGGAGTGATGTTCCCGGGAGCAAAGGCCGCACCGCCCATGATGGTGACGTCCTGCACCAGCCGTGGCAACTCCGGGTCCAACCGCAGCGCTTCGGCAATATTGGTGAGCGGCCCGATGGCCAGGATCCGCAGCTGGCCGGGGTGTTCGTGGGCGAGCCGCACCAGCATTTCGGCGGCGGTTCCGGGCGCCAGCTCGGCGTCGGCGGTCTCGAGGGCCACCTCGCCGATGCCGTTCTCGCCGTGGACCCATGGCGCCCCGCCGCGGAAGGCGCCGGACTGCGGGTCGTGGGCTCCGAGCGCGACGGGGATGTGGGCGTGCCCGGCGAGCTGGAGCAGGTCCAGGGTGTTCCGGGCGCCGACGGCGGCACTGACGTTGCCGCTGACGGTACCGATCCCCCGAAGGTCCGCCTGCGGGGAGGCGAGCAGGTAGGCCAGGGCGAGGGCGTCGTCGATTCCGGTGTCGCAGTCGAGGTAGAACGGGTGGCGGGTGGGCATGGTCATTGCTGGGTCTCTCGTTTCGTTGGTGCTGGACGTGTTGCTGGACGGCGTCGGATCAGAGCTTTTCGCCTTTGGGTGCCGCGACGAAGAGGCTGACGAGGAAGGCGGCCGCGGTGATGGCGACCGAAATCCAGAGGGCGGTGGTGTAGCCGGCGGACGTGGCCTGGGCGGCGAACGGTGCCACGAGCACCACGCCGAGGCTCGCGCCGATGCCGAAGGAGGCGCCGTTGATGCCGGGCAGGGCGGCGGGTGCTTCCTTGGGTGAGAGCAGGACGGAGAGTCCATTGATGGCGGTGAGGAAGAGGCCGTTGTAGAAGATGCCGAGGGCTGCGATGGCGATCAGGACGGCGATCTGGTTGTCGGAGAACGTGGCCGCGGCGATGGCGCAGGCCAGGCTCAGCCCGGTTCCGGCCCGGAGGGTTTTGATCCAGCCGCGGCGGTCGGCAAGCCAGCCGGCCAGGGGTGCGGCGAAGACGCCGATCAGCGCGGCGGGGGTCAGGAACAGCAGCGCGGACAGGGAGGCGCTGAGCCCGAAGCCGTGGTGGGTGTCCTGGCTGAGCAGCACCACCGTGAAGTTGATAATGGCGAAGATGCCGGCGAGGGTCAGGACGGTGGTGGCGATGACGGGCCAGACCTGGCGGGAGCGCAGGTGGTGGACGGCGATGAGCGGGTGTTTCCGCTTTTTCTCGATCATCCAGAAGGCGGTGAAGGAGGCGATGGTGCCGGCGAGCAGCGCCAGGGTGCTGGGGGCGGTCCAGCCGGCGGCTGAGCCGCCGGAGACGAAGTAGGTGATGAAGACCAGGAAGACGGACAGGGATCCCGCGCCCCACCAGTCCATGGCGCCGCGCACTCCCTGGGGACGTCCGCTCGGGACGGTTTTGATGATGCAGGCGGCGGCGATGGCCGTCAGGACGAGGACGACGACGAAGATGGACCGGAAGCCGAGGGTTTCGGCCATGAGGCCGCCGACGTAGCCATCCGCGCCGCCGACGCCGCCGTTGATGGCGGCGATGATGCCCACGGAGGTGCCGAAGACGCGGGCCTGCAGGTTTTCGCTGAGGACGATGTAGGCCAGCGCGAAGACCGCGCTGGATACTCCCTGAAGGAACCTGCCGGCGATGAGCAGCGGCAGGGTGGGGGCGGCGATGCAGAGGATGGTGCCCGCACCCATGATCCCGAGGACCAGGAGCAAGGCAGCGCGGCGTCCAATGAAGTCGCTCCAGCGTCCGATGACGGGCCCGGCGATGGCGCCGGCGAGGAAGAACATGGACTGGACGGGGGCTGCGCTCTCAGGTCCTTGGCCGAAGGATGCCGCGATCTGCGGCAGCGCCGGGGTGACCATGCTGGCGTTGAGCTGGAAGGACAGCACGCCGAGCAGCAGGGTGGAAATCAGCAGCGCGGCGCGGCGGCCGCCGAGTTTAGTTTGGTCCTCGCCCGTTTGGGTTGCGACGGCGGCTGGCGGCGAAGTGGCAACTGTTGCTGGGGTGTTCACATCAAACTCCTTTGTTCTGCAGGTGGGCCCTGCCTTTAGGATGTGAGTTGTTATACAACCATGTATGACACACAAGTACAACCATGCCGTACACTATTTCCTAATCCAGCCGCCTCCGGCTCGACCTGATAGGACTTTTCATGAGCACTCGCCTTCCTGCCGTCACCGTCGTCGGCAGCATCAATCTCGACATCATCGCCACCACGGACCGGCTTCCCACCGCCGGGGAGACCATCGGCGGCGGTGTTCTTCAGCAGCAGCCTGGCGGCAAGGGAGCCAACCAGGCCGTTGCCGCCGCCCGGCTGGGCGGGAGCGCCCGGATGATCGGCGCCGTTGGCGACGACGCCCAGGGCCGCCTGATGGTCGAGTCCCTTTCCGGCGCGGGAGTGGACACCACCGGTGTAGCAGTGCTCGACGGCGGCGCGACCGGCACGGCGCTGATCGTGGTGGACCGCGACGGCGAGAACCAGATCGTGGTGTGCCCGGGCGCGAACTCCAGGTTCTCGCTGGGGGCGTGGAGTTCTCTGCCGAGGAAACAGTGCTGTGCCAGCTCGAGGTGGGTCTTCCTGTGGTGCTGGAAGCGGCCCGGCGCTCGACGGGCTTCTTCGTCCTGAACGCGGCCCCGGCCATGGACCTGCCGGCGGAGCTACTGGAGCGCTGCGACCTGGTGATCGTCAACGAGACCGAGTACCAGCTGATCCCTGCGCTGGCAGAGGCGAAGCTTGTCGCCGTGACATACGGGAAGGACGGATCGGCGATGTTCGAACACGGGCGACGGGTGGCAGAGGCTCCCGCTTCGACCGTGACGGTGGCGAACACCATCGGTGCGGGAGACGCTTTTTGCGCGGCCCTGGTTCTGGCACTCCGGGCGGGGCTTCCTTACGACCGCGCGCTTGCGGTGGCGAACGCTGTCGGCGCGGATGCGGTGGGAGATCCCTCTTCCCAGCCGGCCCTGGCTCCGCTGGAGAAGTACATTGCCCGGGCCACTGAAGCCGCGGTTGCTTGCCAGTGAACCTGGATTTCAGGCCTGCAGGATCGGCTGACTATCCGGAGGTCCGGAGGATCACCCGGGAGGCGTACCTCCGCGCCGGTCATTTCACGGCCGACCACCCGTACATGAGTGTGCTGGACAACGTGGAGCACCGGGCCGAGCACGCCGAGGTGTGGGTGGCCGAAGCCTCCGGCAACGTGGTCGCGGCAGTGACGCTAACCTTCGCGGGCCAGCCCTACAGCGAGATCGCTCGCGACGATGAGCTCGAGTTCAGGATGCTCGCCGTTGATCCAGCCGTCCAAGGCAGTGGGGTTGGGCGCGCTGTAGTCCGCCAGGTCATTGATCATGCGCAGTCCTTACCGGACATCAGCGGGATCAGCATCACAAGTGCGACGTTTATGGAACGGGCACACGGTCTCTACGAATCCCTGGGCTTCCGAAGGGTTCCGGACCGCGACTGGTACGTGCCCGGCGAGGACGTACTGCTCTGGGTGTTCCGGCTGGACCTGTAGCCCGCAGGTGCTCTCGTTGAACCCTTAGTGACAAGCCCTGACGGGCAGGAGCGGCTGGCCCGGACTTACGGCGGCGCCATGGCCCTCGGCGCCCACCCCGAGGCATCACTGCGGCAGCACAAGCACACCGGCGAAGCCTTCGAACAAAAGCACGCCATTGCCCGCTGGGCGGCTTCCATGATCCGGCCCTTCGAGAACATCCTGCTCGACGCCGGCTCCACTGTGGTGCCCTGGCGCACGAGCTGCGTGACTTTGACCGGCTGTCTGTGACGACACCGGGGATCAACACCTTTGCAGGAGCTGGCCGATTCGGACGGCATCGAGGTGGACTGCTTGGGCGGCCGGCTGCGGAACCTGAGCCAAAGCTTCGTGGGCCCGCTGGCAGAGGCGGCCCTGAAGCGGATGAGCTTTGACCGCGTATTCCTGGGCGCCGACGCCGTGACCGCCGAGGACGGCATCTGCGAGGCCGACCACGTGTCAAGGTGGCCGGGCTTCTCAGCAATGTCGGTTCACTCGAAAGCCTCCGCCGGTCCATCTCCGCCGACAGAGGCAGCGCCAGCCTCGTGGCTCCTCCCCGTGCTCCCCGCGGCCAGGTGGTGGAGGCACCGGATCCATCGTGTGCCCCAGTCCTACGAGCCTGGCCTCTGGAGCGTCATCTTCCCGCTCGGCATGTGCGCCGTAGCCGGAATTTATCTGGGGCGTGCCGACCATCTGCTCCTGGTGGCTGGACGGTCGTCGAGGACGGTCGTGCTCGGCCTACCGGGCGGAGCGACGAGTGAAGACCAGATGGGAAACACCGCTTGGAGAAGGGGTCGTTTCGATTTCGAAGCGTTGTTCGAGTCCTTCGAGTCCATCCCAGAGCCGTTCGCCCCGGCCCAGGATTATCGGCACGAGGACGATGTGCATGTGGTCGATCAGGTCCGCCTCGAGGAACTGTCGAATCGTGCTGACGCCGCCGCCGATTCGGACGTCGAGGTCGCCGGCCAGGGCGCGGGCCTGCTTGAGCGCGGTGACGGGGTCGGCGTCGACGAAGTGGAAGGTTGTTCCGCCTTCCATTTCGAGTACCGGCCGGGGATGGTGTGTCAGAACAACGACGGGGGTGTGGAAGACGGGGTTATCGCCCCACCATCCCTTCCATTCCTCGTCCTCCCAGGGACCGCGTTGAGGGCCGAACTTGTTGCGTCCCATGATCTCCACGCCGATCCCCGGTCCCCACTGGCTGGCAAACGCCTCGTCGACGCCGAAGGATGCCTCCGACTCCCCGTGGAGGCCCATGGCGCGGAAGGTCCGCGTCTCGAAAGCCCATTCCATCAGCCGTGAGCCTGCGTGACCGAAGGGAGTCTCGAGTTGCTGGCCCTCACCGGCGCCGAAGCCATCGAGGGAAATTGAGAAGTTATGCACGCGGACGAGGGACATGTCATCTCCTGGAGTGCTAGCCGTTGGCGATCACTTTATGGTGCTCGAACCCAACGACTCAAGACCGCCGCTCCTAGGCCAGTGTGAAAACGCCCTCCGCAGTGCGTTGGTCGGGGCTGACGCGGAATACGTGGAGGGGCACATCGCGGCGCGTTGACCAGTAACGCGGGGTCACTCGGCGAGGACCCGCGCCGTTGCTACAAGTAGTCTCCGGCCCGTTCGCGGGCTCCCCGAGCCCGCGCAGGCACGTAGGACTGCCGGACCCACGTCCGGCAAGCGCACGGAACCACCCTGCACTCCAACGCAACAAGAAACCCGATAGCAGGGAACACCCGTACGCACCACGGGCAGGACGGCTCTTACAGCTGCCCTGCCTTGGCTTGCCCCGAAGCATCGGTCCGCATCGACCGGGGCTGGGCGGGTAGCACGCGGGGTCGCCGTATCTGCAACACCGGAGACATGTCTCGAAATGCATGGGATACGCAACGCAGGGATTTCGCGACACCGAGTCGGACTGGGAGAAGGAGTCGGCTGTCCGCAGGTCGTATGCCTCAACTGCGTTGCGTCATAGCAAGCACTTACCGCTCATCGAGGTTTTGGATGCCAACAGGCTAAAAACCGCGTGACCTGGTTTTCAGGCATCTTGAAGGTGCTCGCGATAGGGAACTAGAGCGGACTCCGGACGGACGACAACGAAGGTCAGAACGACTGCGATTTTTGAATCCGAGCCAAATTCAGCTCCCCACCCGCGTGAGTTCCAAAACGCCTTGCCGTCCTCGCGCATTGAAATAGCGGCCACGAATGTGACCGTCCGGGGTTAGGACGACATCGGCTGCCCCGTCGTGGTCGTTCATGTCATCGTCTGCAATCCCATGGCGGATCTGGTTCGAGTAGGTATAGATTAACCGAGCATCATGATGTCCCTCGTCGGTGACGGCAGCGGCTGCTGAACGAGATTCGGACGTCTGAGGGTCGAGAACCTGAAACCGGATGATAATTCGTAGCCAACGTTGTTCTACCTTCAGCCGCACTGGCATCTCCACTCCTTGGTACGTAGAGCGAAGCGTGCCTTCGTAAATCCCCTCAACTATCGGCGTGGAAGTCACGCCGACCCGACGGACCCAATGCCACCGCCACGCCGCTGTATCAAAGACTCGCAGCAGGATCACGAAAAAGCCGCCAACGGAGGGCGCACTGACAATCCAACCGTAATCGAACCCCGTGGCGTCAACACCCGCGTTGACGACGATGGCTAGAACGACGGCAATCACGGCGAGAAAGCTGTAGGCCTCAGTTCTCGACCCGGTTGCGTATGCGTGCATTTAGAGCAGATCCCAAAGAACGTTCAATATGCGCTCAGCCGTGTACTGGTTGTGGTCGCCCGGGTCATTGACGAAAAGCTTATGGACCTGATCACCGGACCACATGGCGTCGTGCAGGCCGCTAGCACTGAAGTTATGCAGGTATGCCAACACCCTGTACAACCTGTCGGATGGATTATTCACGAACAACTCGTCGGGGACGTTAGAGACCAAGCATTCGAGAAGATACCCTGGCGCAACATCCGCTCCGAGCAGTCCCAACGAGACAGCTTTCCTACGGAGCTTTTTCACCTGCCGAACAGTTGCCTTGTAATTCCCACCCGCTCTCGAATTCTTCGCTTGACCGTTCTTGATCTGCTCCTTCGGATAGTTCACGATCCGCGGACCTCGCAGTGGAGTGATGGAGATGCCTTCGATAAAACCGGCGCCGTAGGTCGACGGATAGCTTGTGAAAAGTCGCTGTTGTATGGCCGGCACTACGTCGGCGTCGACGTAGCCGTCACGCTTCTTGACCTTGATGCACTTGTTTTTGGGATCAACTAACCCAGCGTCGTAATAGTTGTGCAACGCATGCTCAACTATTGCCCGGAAATCTCGTGACGAGGTCGTTCCAGGGATGCGGTCAGATTCGTATTTCTGTTGCTCTGCGCCGCTCAGCCGTGACGTTTCCGGCATGTATGCGGAAGTCAGCATTACGACGACGTCGACATCAGAGTCCCCACGAGTGTTGGTGGAGTTTGCATAGGAGCCCTGCAGGAACACCTCGTACTCAAACCTCCTCAGTTCGGCTGACCGATCAAGAGCCGTTTTGACTGACGTGTAGGTGCGGCTAGAGGCGTCTACAGAACCCTGAGCTACCCAATTGCGGTGCTCTTCAACAGTGGTGACCATGCTTCTCCTAAATTCGAATGCCGATTCTGCCATACGCCGCGGACATTTATAGGAAGCTGAGAACTGACGAGGGCATCCTCTCTCACATATACCAAGGTCCGTAAGCCGCACTCCCGACAGCCAAAGTTTTCCGGCAGTATCCGGAGATCATCGACGCTCCTGTCCGAACGGGTGCGGATGTCACGCGTATTTTGCCCACGGAGGGCGGCGGCTTAAACGTGGCCACAACCCAGGGCAGCTGGCGGGCCCGGAACGTGGTGCTCGCTACCGGCGGTTACCAGAAGCCGAAAATCCCGCACTGTCGGCGCAACTGCCTAGCCACATCCTGCAACTTCACACCGACAGCTACCGCAACCCGGGCCAACTGCCCGAGGGTGCCGTGCTGATCGTTGGCACCGGCCAGTCCGGCGGCCAGATCGCCGAGGAACTGCTTACTGTCGGCCGCGAAATCCATCTGGCGGTGTCCACGTGCCCGGAGGCACCGCGCCGGTACCGCGGCCAGGACCTTCTCTATTGGATGATGCAGCTGGCACAATTCGGTCCCGACTACGGACTGAACGGCCTCACCGTGGGGCAGTTGCCATCCTCCGCGGCGAGGTTCGCCTGCAACCCGCTGGCGTCCGGCGCCGCCGGCGGCCACGACATCCACCTGCGGGACCTCGGCCGCCGCGGCGTCCGGCTGCACGGCCATTTGGAAGCAGCCGACGACGGCGACCCCGTCTTCAGTGATGACCTTCCGGAACGCCTGGGCCTGGTGGAGGCGGCGTTCTGCCAGCGGATGAAGCCGATGTTCGACAGCTATATTGCCGCCACCGGCATGTCGGCGCCGGAGCCGTAGCCGCCGCGCAAGGACGATTGGCTTCCTTCGGAACCGTCGCGGCTGAACCTCGAAGCCACCACCGTCACGTCGGTCCTCTGGGCCACGGGCTACCGCTGGACTTCAGCATCCTGGACATCCCGGTGCTGGACGAATGGAGCTACCCCCGGCACCACCGCGGCGTCACCGCACACCCGGGTTTGTACGCCGTCGGGCTGCCGTGGCTGACCGGGCACGGCTCGTCCATCGCGGCGGGTGTGGGCCGCGATGCCGAGTACATTGGCGCAGCACATCGCCGGGAACAGCGCCTCCCGGTGAAGGCGACGTTCCACAGGGGTGGCTACCCCGCCCAAGGCACGTCGAAGTCCACCGGCGCGGCGAAGCCGGCCGAGCTGAACCATTCCCTGGCCCAGGCCTGGACCGCGGGTATCGCGAGTTGCTCGGCAACAAGCTCCGGCGGCCCGTCGAACACGGACTTCCCCTCCTCCAGAAGGTCCCCGGTGCCGCTGCCGGCGAGGAGCCCGAAGAGGGCAGGCTGGTCCAGGAAGGGAAGCTTCCCGCCGTCGCCATCGGTCAGCACGCCCCAGCGCGAGGTGAACAGCGAAAACTCCTCCGGACGTTCCCCATGGTCCGCCACGAGCGGGCAGGCTTCGCCGTCGAGCTGGATCCGCCGGTAGTTGGGCTCCGTTTCGTCCAGAGCCAGCAGTTGGACGTCGTCCAGCCACGACAGCCAGACCGCTGTGCACTCCCCCAGCCGCGGATACGGGGCGGCGGCGATGTAGCCGGCCTTGCTCACGTGGGCGGAGTGGCCAACGGCGATGTTGTGGAGCTGCCCCCGGACCAGCGGCAGGACCGCGCTGACGGGCTGGTGGTAGTTGGCGAATTTCCGCCGCATCACGTCGGCGCTTGCATTCGAGCCGATGGAGACCACCAGGGAACGGTGCACCTGTCGGTGTCGGCCTGCCCCGTGGCGCTACCGCGGCCAAGACATCTTCTACTGGCTCCTGCAGGTCAACCTGCACGGGCCGGACTACGGCATCAACGGCCTGCAGGCGGAGCAGCTCCCCTCGCCCGCCGCACGGTTCCTGTGCAACCCGCTGATCTCCGGCAACGACGGTGGCCACAGCATCCGCCTGCGGGAAATGGGCCGCCGGGGCGTCCGCCTGCACGGCCGACGTCGGCGATGAGTCCTCGGTTTATCAGCTCAGCGAGCAGGGACGCGAGCCAGAAGTCGGTACGTCCTCCATAGCGGGTTCGAAGTAGCGGGCGGCGACGCTGGATTTTGCTTTGAGCCATTCGAGCCAGCCGATCAGGCACAACCTCGGTGCACGCGGGACCATGTTCACGGGCAAGACGTTACTTCTCGCTTCTCGACTTGCTCGCCTTCTGACAAATGAGCGGGCCCAAGGTAAAAGTTCGTTAGTGTCAGCATCATGACTACCCATGACCCTGCTCTATTTGCAGGCGGCTTAAGCGCCAAACTTGCAACCCGATCACGCCATGTTTGCGGCTTTTTAGGCGCTGGAACCTCAAAAGCATGCGGTTTGCCAGACGTAGCCACACTGCAGGCGCGAATAAAGGCACGGCTCCAAGGCGATGAGCTGGCGGCATTCATTCGAATCACGTCAACCAGAAACCTTGAACAGGCACTGAGCCGCCTCCGAAGGATACAGGCTGTGGTTGAGGCCGGTGATGTGGTTGATGGTTTGACCGGGAGTCAGGCAAAAGATCTAGACACGGTCATCTGCCGACTCATCATTACAGAGTTGACGACGGACCAAGTCAACTTGGATCCGGTGCGTAACCTGGCAGCCTGGGTTGCTCGAGCGGACTACGTGAAGCCGATCGAGCTTTTCACGGTGAATTATGATTCGCTGCTTGAACAGGCTCTCGAGTCACAAGGCGTTCCTTACTTCGATGGCTTCGTTGGTTCCCTCCGGGCCCGCTTCCGAACGGACATGGTAGAAGCTACATCTGGAGACACCGACGCGTGGCTTCCGTCGTTCTATGCACGCCTTTGGAAGCTTCACGGATCAGTGAACTGGACTTGGGATACGGATGCTCCCATTGACCAAGTTGTAAGGCTGGGGTCGGCTATCCCTGCTGGCGAATTGGCAGCCATTTTCCCCTCGGATGCTAAGTATGAGGAATCCCGCCGCATGCCTTTCGTGGTTCTTCAAGATCGAATGCGGCGCGCTTTGAATGAGCCGGAGACACTGTTTCTGGTGTCTGGGTACTCATGGGCCGACGATCATCTTAACGAACTGATCTTTGATGCTGTGGCTCGTCGGCCTCGGTCGGAGGTTGTAGCGTTCTGCTATGCCGAGATACCTCCGTCCCTTGCGGACAAGGCTCTCAAAACTCCCAACCTCCAAGTGATAACTCAGAAAGAGGCCATTATTGGCGGGATCCGAGCACCCTGGTCCCGTCCAGAATCGACCACAACACTGCCGGCAGACGTCTGGAACGACGACCAGTGCCATCTAGGCGATTTTGCTCAGCTCGCAACTTTCCTCGCCCGGAGCTCCTCCGCGCCGGAAGCCAGTACGCAGCTGACGGATGCTGGTGGGTCCAATGGGAGTTAAGGATGAAACCTACGTTGGACGCGTACGTCACGTTCTCGGCTCGCAGGTTACCGTAGAACTGGATCCGGCTTTGGCGGGAATTGCCCCAATCTATAAGGGGCAACTTCAGCAAATAGGCCAGATCGGCTCGCTCGTCCGCCTCCCACAAGGAATGGTTGACCTCATTGCCACCGTCACTCTTGTGGGTATATCAGAACTCACGCTTGGTCCTGGCCCTCAGGAAACGTCGTCTGTTGGCGAGAGATGGTTACAGGTACAGCTTCTGGGTGAAATCGACCGAGGCACACGACAGTTCCGGCGCGGCGTTGGTTCGTACCCCGGGCTTGACGATCAAGTGCATTTTGCGCGGACTGAAGAACTTGAAGCCGTCTATCCCCATGCGTCAACTACTCACATCCGGGTTGGGCGCTTGTCGTCTTCTGAGTCGGTTTCGGTCGCCCTTGACGTTAATAAGCTCGTCGTGCGCCACTCGGCTGTTGTTGGTTCGACTGGCTCGGGAAAGACCAGTGCCGTCGCGTCTTTGCTCCAGGGTTTCTCCAAAGGACACTGGCCGGCCGCAAACATCGTCGTTATTGATAGTCACGGTGAGTACGGACATGCCCTAACAAACCATGCTTCCGTACGATCAGTGCTCGGCAGCGGGGTGGCGCGACTTCATGTCCCCTATTGGGCTCTGCCCGCAGCAGATATTCTTCGAGCTTTCGCTGGGTCCTCGGGCGGGCCAACCACCCAGAAAACCTGGGCTACGTTGGTGGCAGATGCGAGACGCGAATTTGTGCTTAGTGCATCGTGGCTCGACCTGGATCCGAGTGCCATAACTGCTGACACGCCGGTGCCTTTTGACATCCGGAAAGCATGGCTCCGTCTTGATTCGGAAAATCGGGAGACCCGTCGAGAAAAGCAAGACCCATGGTCGGTCTGCTTGGATGAGGAGGGGAGTGCAGAGACGTTAACCCCGAACACCTATCTTCCGCATGGGCCTGGCGGAAAACCACCGATGCAGAACCCCCTGTTCGGCACACATGGGAGCACGCCCGAGCTACTGAGGCTCGGGCTGCTGGACCCACGCTTAGCGTTCCTTCTTGAGCCCGCAGGTACTCCGGAAGGCCCCGACCCTTTGGTTGAGGCGGTCGATTCTTGGATCGGGGGGACTAAGCCGGTTTCGGTCCTTGATTTCAACGGTGTCCCCGATGACGCCGCGGAACTTGCTATCGGGGTCATATTGAAGCTTCTCTTTGATGTAGCCATACGTACGCCGAATGGCTCAGAGGGAATCGGGCGCCCAAGTCCTGTCCTAATCGTGCTCGAGGAGGCTCATCGATACCTGGGCGATGATGCGGCCCCGATTGCCAAGAATGCGGCGAATAAGATCGCACGCGAGGGACGCAAGTATGGCATTGGTTTGATGCTCGTCACTCAGAGGCCCTCAGACCTCCCCGATACAGCTTTAGCTCAGTGCGGGACGATCATTGCACTACGGCTGAGCAACAGTGCCGATCAAGGAAAGATTCGCGCGGCGTTGCCCGACAGTATCGCTGGATTAGCGGAGACGCTTCCATCCCTTCGAACCGGTGAAGCAATAATCAGTGGGGAAGGTCTTGTTCTGCCAACGCGAGCTCTGTTAGATCGCCCCGACCCACTCCCTCTGGCTGAAGATCCCTCGTTGGATTCTTGGCGGACGGGTCACGGAACCCGGGATGTAACCCCTGCCGTCGCCAGGTGGCGGGGCATCTACGAACAGGAGAAACAATGACCTTTGAATGGCATCCCGTTGAATCGACACGCATTGTGGCGGAGGGCTATGATCCTGACGTCGAGACCATTTATGTTGAGTTCCCTAAAGGTGGGGTTCAGTGGTGGTACGGAGCGTGTACCCCAGATATTTGGGAGCAGTTCACGACTCCCGGTCAATCTAGAGGTCAATTCATTCATCAGATCCTTAACGGGAAACCCAACGGGCGTTACTCCTGACCAGAACTTCGTCGTGGAGCTGCACGGCACTGAAGCGGTGGTTATTACCGATAACAGCGCATATGTGAATCCGGGATTTGCGCCGGATCGGTAACCGGTTGCTAACCGGGTCCTCTCTTTATGCCAGGGCTGCGCCGTAGGCCTGTTTGTGTCCTGGCTGATTCGCCTCTTGGCGCCGGGGTTACTTTAATTTCTAACGTCGCCCCGATGCCGAGTCGAGCCATTGTCCATAATTTTATTCAAAACCCGCATTCCGTCGGGATCGAACTTATGGCTCAGTCGGCTGCCGCTTTCGACAGCGCCGGCTCCCGACAAAGGACAATGCGGACCCGGCCGGAAATGTACAAGTGCGATTTTGAGGCATTCATCTGCCTATCGACGGCTCATACTTTCGTGAATCCGAGGTTCTGTATTTTCTGCAGCGCCCCGAGGATGACGGCGCTTTGGCGGTCTGTGGGTATGACCGGGGTTGGCTTGGCAACAAGTTTAAGGACGCTGAGTTCTTTCTCGGTGAACGCGCGGTGCTGCTGCCCGTAGCTGATGGCTTTTGCCCATTCGGTTGGCGGGATCTGCAATACTTTCATAGTTGCGTTGATTCCATTGTCTATTTTTTGGGTAGCGGCGGCCTGACGCCGACGGTCGATCTGCTTTGTCGGAGAGACCAGTGCCCCGATGAAGGTTTCTGGGAAGCGGACGGGAATCTGCTCAACAAGGTTCCAGCATTCAGCACGTTTGGCCCATTCGGTCACGTTGTTGACGGGCCTATCGGGAGAGTTGAGTACTCCGAGGACCAAACTGCCTATCTGGACAGCAAAATCGCGGACCGGTTGGGGCAGTGACTGCGACGCCCACACCGTGTTGAAGTCCAGCAGATGGCCCTTGCCCTGTTTCTCGATTTCACGGGCGATTTTCGCCATGGTGTAGGTGACAATATTCGCAAGGTAGCCCTTGTCATACCACTCCGCTTTAGCGATATCCGCGCGGATTGTGTTGAACATGATGGCCCGGGCGACGACGCTCTTGAAGTAGAGCTCGTTGAAGTCCGACTCTGATCGTTCCCAGGTGTCCGCCACGGAGTTTGCGAAGGCCATGAAGTTCTTTTGGGCGCCCTGGCTGACGATGTGGGGCTTCTGCTGCCAGGAAAGCTCAAACTTTGCCACATCCGTTTTTGTCATCACCTGGTTCTTCGGATTGCGCGCCTCAAAGGCCCTTGCCTGTGCAGCGCCGCCACGTGACTTTTCGTTCAGGTACTGTCCCCGGGTCCGCTCATAGAACCAGTATGTTTGATACGACTTGCCCGCCAGAGCCGGTGCCACGACGCGCCGGGAGAGCTCCTCGATACGGCGGTGGAACGCGCTGTTCGAGAAGAAGTCTGCTGCGCTGACCTTGTTCTGGCTGTTCGCGTAGCGGGAGACATCCGGAACGATTTCCTCTGCCTTGGCGGAGTCGACAACGATGAGTTTCATTTGGACGAAGATGTCGGACAGGTCCGGTTTGGGGGACGTGTCTTTCCGCAGGTTGTACAGGGATGCGGTGGTCTGGCCGCCGTTGACAATCTGCAGGTTGTGGATCCCGCGGAGGACCGGCATGCCTGATGAGGAGTCGACCGCCACCGCTGTTGCGGTTGCGGTGATGCCGTTGTTGTAGGCCAGGAACATTTCCGGTTTGGAAAGGGCTGTTGTCTTGATGCCTTTATTGACCATGCCACGGGCGCTGAGGTAGCTGCGCACGTTGCTTTCGAGCAGACGGCTTCCGTACTGGCCGTAGAGGTCCGCGACCACCTCGCCGGGGACCGATGCGAGGTAGGTTACGAAGTCCTTGCTTTTGCCCTCGGTCTTCAGGACGGGCAGGCCGTTGGGGAGCCATTGCTCAAGATCAATTTCGATCTCTGACCGGCCACTGTTGGACTCCTGGATCTGGTGAAGCCGCTGCAGGTCCCAAATGTGATACTCGATGGGGACCCCGTTGAGTTCGGAGCTGACCACGTCCTTCATCCGGTCGCTCGTGCACGCATCGGTCAGAACATACAGGCGATATCGGCTGACGTTGCGTCCGCGCGAGCGCAGGTCCCGGGCGAGCTGGTAGGCGACGGAGCTTTCCTCAAGTGCGTCTTCGAGGAAGTTCTGAACGGACTCTGTGAGGAAGTATTCGAGGGACTTGAGCCGCTTCTTGGCATCCGGAGTGGAAAGGACAGCGATGTCTTCGAAGTCTCGCCAGTCGACCACAGCCAGAGAAATCTGGCCGTCAGCGTCGTCCAGGTCGAATCCGTCGATGGCCAGGTTCTGACGTTTAGAGCCCAGGCCTTCATAGTGGAATACCTGAAGGTTGTCGATTTCTTCGACGTCCGAAAGCCGCTCGGACATCAGGTTGGCGAAGGCGCCGGCGGCGAAATCATTTTCCGCTTCGGCCCGCGCCCGCACGTCGGACTTGAGGCTCAGGTGGAATTCTTCAATGTTCACAGGCTGACGGCTCCGGGGTGGGGAAAGGATATTGATTCGTCTGAGGGGGCAGCGAAGGTCAAGAAGTTGTTCAGGGCGGGGATCTTGATGCTGTAGGAGACATCGACTACGTCAGTGGGAATCCCAGAGGAACGTACGGCGGGGAAGTCAGGGGAGACCGTAAAACCCCGGTAGTCCACCGGAAGGTAGTGGTGTTCGGCGTAGTAGGGATTGCTCTTATCAATCCGGAGTTTTTGTTCCAGTTTGAAGGTAAGCCGTTCCAAGCTTGACAGGTCGCCGGCGTGGAGGTCCTCCACGTGCCGGATAAGGTCAACTAGGGTCCATGATCCCGATACCTTCACCGGGGTTTCTGTCAGGGTCACCAGAACGAGGTTCATGGATGGCGCGTCCAACTGCTCGGCCGAGGAGATTCTGACCGTTGTGGAGTCCGTATGAACCGATTTGACCTCATATACGTGGTCCACGAATTTATAGTCCTGATCACTCCCCAGGGGGCCCTGCCAGGCCTCCTGGATCTGCTCCACGGGGGCATGAATGTGGCCGGAGACGAATCCGAACCACATCTCCGCGATCAGTCCGCGGATCTGCGACTGTGAAAGGGTGTCGGAGTCGTGGAAGGTCATCAGCTTCTTCCATTCCCCCAGTGCTACGGCGAACAATGACAGCCCCTCGGCTTCAGAGGAAGCGTCTTTGCTGCGTTCTGCAAGATCCCAGCACAGACTCATGAATGTCTTCTTGAAGCGTATGTCCGTCAGGGTGAACGTCATGGCCCATTCCCCGTCGTGCCGTAGACCCAGATCCACCCGGACAGCGGCCGATATTTCAGGTTTCCGCGGCCGGATCCTAGAGCGCACGAAGAATATGGGTTCTCCCGCGTCACCGTCCCCGAAATGGATCTTCAGTGGGTGCCCGACGGACAGCAGCCGTTGCCGGCCCTCCTGTCGGTGAAGCAGTTCGTCCCATGAGGCCAGGACGCTCTCGGGGATCTGCCTACTCATCGGATGCACCGTCCAGGTCCTCCGGACCCATTATTTTGCGGAGCATTGATTTGGTAATCATGTACTCAACATCCTCGGTCTCATCGGACGGATCAGATGACGCGTGCGGGAAGGCCAGCTTGATGGCGACAACGGGATCCTTCGGCTTTCTGTGCCCCGCGCCCTCGTCGTCTATCTCATCGGGGTCCATCCCGTAAATAAAGAGGACGGGCCGCTCCAGAAGCCTGATGTATTCGGGCTCCGGCGGGTTTGCAGAGGTGTTGTTTTCCGCGTACTTCTTCTCCATGTCCGATACGGCCCGGGCATCGGCGACCAGGCGAAAATCGCTGCGGCCGCCCAGGCGCCGGCTGCTGCCGGCCACCGCATAGGTCTCGTCCGTCAACCCGATTCTCCGCTGGTTCAAAGTGATGGTCCTAGCCCCGATGTTCCGGGTCCGCGCCGGCTTATCTGTTCGGGACCTCCCTGTTCCTGCCATTATGACCACGTCCCAGCTGTCGTGAACTGATCCTGAGCGCACATGGCGTTCCAGGGCCGGGGAGAACTGGAAGTCTTTTAGGTGCGCCGTGAATTTGCCGAGGAAGTCGGCAACCATCAACCGGTCCACGTCTGTCCAACGATGACTGAGGGTCTTGTCCCGGGCCACGTACGCGGCGGTGGTGTCTGTTTCAACCGCATTAATCAGTCCCTCCACGGCTGCATAGTTGTTTTTGACGTGGGTGGGTCTGGCGGAAAGTTTCGTTGTTTCCGGTGACCTCCCGGAGAAGGAAACACGTACCTTCCACTGTGTTGCTGACTTCATTTTGTTGCGGGCAGTTATCAGCATGGAGCCTGGGTGCTTGCGCACTGCTACGCCGAAGTCGGACGGCGTGTACCCGTCGTTGTGCATGCTGACCAGATCGGCCCGGAGTTCTTTCACGGACCGGTCGATATAAGCGAAGTTGTCGGCTTGCTCGGCGGTGATCCAGACCCGGCAAAGATCCTCGTAGCCTTCGCGGTAGCCAAACCACCGTGCCATCTGGAGCAGCGTGTCCGTCGCTGTGGCATGCCGGAAGAAGTAACTGACCATGAGCCCGTTCAGTGTCAGCCCGCGGCTCAGGACGTCCCCGCCCACCACGATTTGCCGTGCCCGCTGTTCCTGGCTCAACGGCTCCGACGTCTGTCTCTTGTTCAGGGATGAGTTGATCACCACCGGCGTGATGTCGGCAACGGCCGAAGGCAGCTCTGCAAGCACTTTGTCCCAGGTGACGCCAGCCGTCGCATAGTGCCTGGTGTAGGTCTCTTTGAGCTGGTCCAGCACCAGGTTGGGTTGGCCTGAGGCGTAGGTCTTGGAGTGGAGTCCGATGGTGTTCTGAAGATGAGTCAGCTCGCTGGTGACATGGGTGAGCACCTGATCCTGAACGTTGATGAATCGTGAGACATTGACCAGCATGGCCCTCAGCTCATCTTTATCCCCCCGAATATCACGGATGGCGTTGGCGATCAGATACGTCCTGATCGCCTCCCGCAGACTCTCCGGGATTCCGGGAACGGGGAGTGATGCCCTGTGCTTGGGAGGGAAGAATTCCTCGGCGTCGGTCAAATTCACCACAGGATCGGCTGCATGTCCCTCTCCCGGGCTGAAGACCTTGTCCGCCCCCACATAGTTGGAGGGCGCTTGGAGGGCATAGATGTAGTCCTTCGGGAACAGATCGTCCTCAACGTCGCTGTCAATAAAGATATTGGCAAAGGGTGTGGCAGAGAACCCGATGTAGGAGCTGCGCTCAAACTTGGTCAGCAGCTCCCGGATAAGGCCGTTGATGACCGTCGGATCATCGTCTTCCTTGCTCGTATCGACCGAGGCATAATCGGATTCGTCATCGAGCAAGATCATCGGCAGTTCGAGTTTTCCGTTGGCGCCGGTCTGTTCCTGGAACTCGTTCACAAGACTTTGGAGGATGGACTTGTTCTTCTTGACGACAAACACGAAGGTCTGATCCGGCGTGTTACCCACGTGGATCATCGATGTCCGCTGGGTTGCGGCGTTGAAGTCCGACCAAACGCTCGTCCTCGCCGCCACCCGGCCCACGAGTTCCCTGTTGTTGACGCCGATACCCACATAGCGTTCCGGGGTCGCATCCGTTCCCAGTCTGGAGCCCGGCATGGGTTTGGACATCCCCACGACGCCTTCGTCGACACGCTTCTGGGTCTGCTGGCGAAGGTAGCCGGTGTGGCCGCCGAGAACGACGATCAGCCGGTATCCGGCATCGATCGCCTTATTGAACAGTCCGAGATAGGTTCCGGTCTTGCCGGACTGGACATCACCCAGCACCAGGCCGACCCTGTTCCATGCACCAGCCCGGTGGGGATCGCCCACCAGATCAAGGATGTCATCGGTCAGCACGCCCATATCCTTCACTACGCGCGGAGAGATGCCCTTTTCGTTCACCAGCCAGTCCTGGTAGGCGGTCCAGCGCTGCCATTCGATCTGGCCGCGTTGTTGCTTCACCCACGGCTCATAGCCTTCGGCAGTCAAAACGGTCCCGCGGTCCATGGAGACACCCATGGAGGCCTGAATCCGCTGGGCAATTCCGGCCAGATCATCGGGTCCGAGGTGCTTTCCGAACATGCCGGCCAACAGGCTCAGGTTATTGTCGACAATTTCTTCCGTCAGAGCCCCGCCGACGAGCTGTGATTTCAACATCCGCTCCAGCTGAGCTGACTCCTGGGCCCGCGTGTCCTCAAGATGCATCATTTCGTAACTCCCGGTTCAGTAACTTCAGTCAGTAGGGCATTGATGTCCCGGCACCGGGAGAACTGTTCAGCAGCCTTGAACCCGTTGATGAAATCTGCTGCGGATCCCCCACCTGCCGACCATTGCCGCCAGTATTCGGCGGCAAGGTCTTTCAGGGCCGTCTCGGTCGTGTCCGGTGACTTCTGCGGTTGGTCACCGCTGAGCTTCACATACGCGTCGGTAACGGGGAATGAGGACTCGATGGCTTTCAACGCCGTATCAAGGGCAAGCAACTGCTCGGCATTGAGCTGATCGGCAAGGTTTTCCACCAGAGGGTGGTCCCGGTTGATCTGGTAATAGAATCCATCCCTGCTGCTCAGGCCCAGCCATGAACGCGTCATGCTGCCTTTTGAATCGTCGATGACGCCCTTATGCCGGAACGCACGTTCGCTGGGCTGGATGATGCGATCAATCACCTGTCTCAGCGCCTGCCGGATGGCAGGAGGTGGACTGGCTGCAGACTTTTTGATGTCCAGAGCCCACAGGTGATCGAGGGTGTTGGGGATGTCCACCTGCACCCGGGCGAGTTTTCCCAACTCGCCTCGGGGAACCAGCCGGAACCACGTTCCCCAGATCACCAGTCGCTTGGCCCGGTAAATATAGAACCCCTGGTTGTCTCTGAGCGGGCCGTTGGCCTGTGCCTGGCTCCGGTCTTTGACGGACATCTTATTGATGAAAGGCAGCGTGTAGGGCCGGAAGGTGATCTCCCCACCCTCGACGCGGATGATTTCCTTGTGTCCTCGTTGGGTCGCCCTGTTGTGGGTCAGGAATGGGTCCGCGGGCTCGATGTCTTCCAGATTCAGACTGATGCTGAGCTTGTACCCGTCTTCGCCTTCCAGGAACCGGTGATAAATGAGGGAAAGATGTTCCCTGGCAGCAGCCATTTTGGCCGTGAAGTCTTCGGTGAACCTGGCATGGTCGGGATCCGAAAGGTCGATTTCTTCCCACAGGACGACAGTCCCCGACGCCTTGTCCTCCAGATATCGGGTGTGTGTGAGCTTAGAGAGATCATCCTGGGAAAGGATATACAGCTGCCACTGGCCTGACTCGGCCAGCCGGTCAAGATTCCACTGGACCCCCGCCAGGGTTCCGTTCCGTTTGCTGATCAGTGTCAGGACCCGGCACTGGGAGAGCGAGGCCGTCTTTAGACCGAGACCGAACCGGCCAAGATCCCCGGCATTTCTCGTGGACCGTGCGTCATGGCCGGCGAGTTTCATTGCGTGGCGCACCCCGGCGGCATCCATGCCGGTCCCGTTGTCGCTGATCGATACGAAGGTATTACCCGGTTCTGCGCTGAAGCGGATGTCAATCGCTGTTGCCTTGGCTGTGATCGAGTTGTCGATGACATCAGCGATGGCCGTCTTCAGCGAATAGCCCACTGCCCTCATAGACTCCATGAGCTGCGGCCCCGGTGGCACAACTTCAAATTCCACTTTTCCCCCAATTTCAATCCTTCGTAAACATATAACAGTGCAGCGACATCGCCCATCTCGGCCCTGAAAGATGCCGGCACTGCCTTCCCGGCACCGAGGTCAGCCGAGACAAAGCGGGCTTGCTCCGGGTGGAGCACTGGGATGCCGAGCCTGCAGGCCCTTTAGATGCCTCCGTAGGTCCTCCCGCCAGCCTTCCCTGGCTCTGCCGCAATCTTGTCGGTGGTGAAACGTACAGTGGCTCGTGGTGGATATCTCCTCGACACCCGGCGGCGTGGCACACGCGCCTCTGGGTCGTTTATGCGACAGAATGTCAGGTGAACAACCCAGATAGGACATGATGGACAACGCAAATACGCTCCTCGGCCAGGCCCGTGCCCGGTACACCCAACGTCAGCTCGCTGACCAGCTCAACGTCTCGGACCGGACGGTCGCCCGTTGGGAGAGCGGCGAGACGGCCTGCCCGACGATGCTCGCCCCGGCCCTGCGGGAGCTGCTCGGGCTCCGCCCGGCCTCCGGGGCCGATGATTTCAGGTTCATTGATCTGTTTGCCGGGATCGGCGGGATCCGCAAGGGTTTCGAGGCCCAGGGCGGGCGCTGCGTCTTCACCAGTGAGTGGAACAAGTACGCCGAGAAGACCTATCTGACGAACTTCCCGGACGACCAAGAGGACTCCCACACCTTCGTCGGGGACATCCAGCCCTTCCCGGCCCATGAGGTCCCGGACCACGACGTCCTGCTGGGCGGTTTCCCGTGCCAGCCGTTTTCCATCGCGGGTGTGAGCAAGAAGAACTCCCTGGGCCGGCTGCACGGCTTCGAGGACGCCACCCAGGGCACCTTGTTCTTTGATGTGGCCCGGATCATCAACGCCAAGCGCCCGGCGGCGTTCATGCTCGAAAACGTCAAAAACCTCCGCTCCCACGACAAGGGCCGGACCTTTGCCGTGATCATGGAGACCCTGCAGGAAGAGCTCGGCTACGAGGTCCACGCCAAGGTCATCGACGCCATTAACTTCACCCCCCAGCACCGGGAGCGGATCATCATCGTCGGTTTCCGCGAACCCACGGATTTCAGCTGGGAGGATTTGGAAGTCCCCCCGGTCGGCCCGAAGCTGAACACGATCCTGCACCGGACCGACGGCACCGAGCCGTTCCTCGAATGGGACCAGGACCGGTTCTTCGATCACGAGAACGCCGAGGTCCAGCCCAAGTTCACCCTGACCCCGAACCTGTGGACCTACCTGCAGGCCTACGCCGCCAAGCACAAGGCCGCCGGCAACGGCTTCGGCTTCGGCCTGGTGCACCCGTCCGGGACCACCCGTACCCTTTCGGCTCGGTACTACAAGGACGGTTCGGAAATCCTGGTCGCCCAAGACGGCAACCGGCCGCGCCGGCTCACCCCGCGCGAATGCGCCCGCCTGATGGGCTACGAGGACACCTTCCGGATCCCCGTCAGTGACACCCAGGCCTACAAGCAGTTCGGCAACAGCGTCGTCACCCCGGTAATGAAGGAAATAGCCCGGATCATGACCCCCCACGTCATCAAGATCACCAGCCAGCCTGCGGCGGCGCAGAGCCTGTCGGCCTGACACGCCCGGCGGCCTAGTCCGGGTGTCGCGGCGCCGGGAAACCTCGGCGCCGCGGTACGGTCGGTTCCGCGGCTCGCGCTGGGCAATGACGACTACAAGGGGGATTTAAGCATGGATTTCGGGGACTTGGCCGATCACTTTGACGGCGTCGCGGCCAAGATTCTCAGCACCGTCGAAACGGTCGGGCGGAGGTCGAACCAGCACGAACTCGACGGCGTCAAGGCACTCCAAGGACTCTTCGGACGGCCGGCGGAAAAGCTGATCATCCCGACCCGGTTCCTCGCGGTGACCGATGACACGGCCGAACCTGTCGCCGAGGACGGCACGCTGACCTTCTACGATGCCCGGCTCAACACTCCCAACCGGTCCGAATACCGCCTGTACTACCCGGCCTCGGTGGACGCCATGAAAACGGCCCAACCCGGCGACCTGGTCTTTCTCGCCAAGCAGAAGACCGGGGACGCCCTGTTCATCGTGGCCCCGGCCGGCTCCAGCATCGCCGCGCAGCTGGACTGGCTCTTCGGCACCGACGTGCTCGAACACCATGGCTTCTCCGTCCGCTCCAGACTCGAAAGCGGGCACGACAGCCTCGGCCTGACCGCCATGTATCTGCTGGACATGCTCGGCATCGCCGTCGAACCCGCCAACGATGACTGGCTGGAGAAGATTCTGGCGAAATTCGGACCACGCTTCCCCACCTCGGCGGAGTTCGGGGCCTTCGCCCGCTCCACCCTGCCTGACCTGCACCCGGCCGATGACCCGGACACCGTCCTGATGGCCTGGATGGAACAGGAGGAAATCCTCTTCCGGACACTGGAGCGGCACCTGGCAGCGGACACCCTCGACGCGCTTTACAGGGACGGGCACGTGGACGTGGACAGGTTCATTGAAGTGTCCCTATCCCTGCACAACCGGCGCAAGAGCCGGGCCGGGAAGGGGCTGGAAAACCAGCTCATCGCCCTTTTCGCCGCCCTGGACGTCCGCCACACCTTCAACCCGGTGACGGAGAACCGGGCACGCCCGGACTTCATTTTCCCCAGCATTGACGAATACCGCGATCCCAAATTCCCTCACACGGATCTGACCATGCTGGGTGTCAAGACCACATGCAAGGACCGGTGGCGGCAGGTCATCAGCGAAGCCAGACGGATCGAAGACAAGCATCTGCTGACCTTGGAAAGCCCGATCAGTCCCGCCCAGACCGACGAAATGCGGGACCACAGGATACAGCTCGTCATCCCTCGGACCCTTCACGAACCATACAAACCGGAGCAGCGGCACTGGCTGATGGGTGTGGACGATTTCATCGAGCTGGCCCGGGACCGAGATCGGCAAGGGTCTCCTCAGCTCGCGCTGCTCTGAGGGCTACTGTCACCCGTATTCGAACCGTGCCCGCCGCGGGAAACCTAGCGCCGCCGCACAGTCCTAGGTCAGCAAGCGTCCGTCCCCCTGATTGAGTGGCACTCTTCGCTTTCGCACGACGGCTGAGACGCAGAACTAGCCAGACCAATTTCTGGACGGCTAGGGTGACTTTGGCAATGCTGGAGTACGGAACGAGATCAAGAGACGACCATCAACGAATCACTCAGTGCATATATTAGCTCGTTCACCGATAAACCCGATTTCGTTTCTTGTGAGATCTTTGCAAAGATTCTGGCCGAAAACGATGACAGAAGCCGTCACGGCGTCCTGATTCCGAAGACAAGCTACGCGTTCTTTCCCGAACTGCCAATTCCCGACCCTGACAAGAACTCAACGGCCCCCTTCTCCGCCCGCGATGTGGTAACGAACGAAGTCAAGAATCTGTCTTGGATCTACTACCAGCGGTACCCGGAACGGAGAATTACGCGCGTCGGCCCACAACTAGACGACCGTGCCCATGGCCGCAGGCCCCATATTTACCCGGTTCAAGCTCGTCTCGGGTGAGAGTGCCTACTTCGTGGACGTAGCACTCGAACAACTGGATCCACGGTTTGCCAGTTTGACCACACTCTTTTTCGGGGCTGCCCCAACCAGTCCCGGAGCGTATGTTTTGCTGCCGCTCGATGCTCCTCAATTTCTGATCGACGAGGACCTGCACGAGCTCCTAGGACGATTTGACCGGGTGAAGGCCATGGGGTGGATTGACAGCCTCCGGTCCGGCCACACAGGGATCGGCTACACCTTCGAAACGCTTGTGGGGATTGAAGAAAACAACCACCAACTGGCAGATTTTCGTGGCATCGAGATTAAGTGCAAACTGCGAAACGAGTCTGCCTCGCCGTCGGGAAAGATCAATCTCTTCCAGCTCGCACCCCGTTGGACGATCCCCGGACCGAATCGCAAAAGGCTCGACGTAATCGGAGCACCGAACGCAGACGGCGTCCTGTCCTGCTACTCGCAGGTCACGACGACCCCGAACAATAAGGACCTGTGGCTCAGTCCATCTTCCTCAAATCCTGCCCTTGACGTGTTCAAGCACGAAGACATGATCGGGCAATGGGAGCATCAAAAGTTGGCTAAGCGACTGTCGGAAAAGCACTCAAGAGCTGTCTTCGTCAGTACGCAAAGCCGAAGCCATGGTGGCTTGACCCAGTACCGATACAGCCATCTCCTCTACTGTGAACGCCCCCACATCGATCGTTTCGTGTCTCTAGTCGCTGCACGCCGCATTGTGTTCGAATTTGCCATGCGCTTGTCCATGCAAGGGAGGGTCCGCAACCACGGCTACCCCTGGCGTCTGGTTGACGAACGCGATCTAGAACAGCTGTTCGCCTTCCAGATTCAGCTGAGACAGGACCCTCGGTAGCCCAGTCACAGCATCATGGATTTCCTCCATGATTCAAGGATTTCTTCAGCGCCAGCACTTGCTTCGAGCTAAAGTTGCGGAAGTGGCCATCATCAGCCTGCTCGCGCTAACGGGCTGCGGGCGCAAGGGGCCGCGAGCACTGAAGCGGGCGACCAATAGTCCGAGAGCGAATGGCGGAGGCTGGAGGACCTTATTCAGTAATCCCTGGGACGCTGTATCCCAGAATGGGCTCAGGAACCTGATCAGCTTCACGGCACGGGCAGGGCTCTGCCTGTCCACCAAAGCGTGTTCTGGATGTCAGCCTGGAGGAGGACGGTGGCATGTCGCTGGACGAACATCGCCGCACTGCTGGGACGACAGGCGAGTGGCCAGATGCCGCGTTCACATGCGCCGGCCTCCGCCGCACACCCCCGTTTACGAAACGCAACGTGATCCCCGAACCATCCCCTACTGTTGACCCTGCACCTACGAAACCGTTTACGTAAACCGTTTGCGTAGCACTCAGACCAACGGGTTACGCAGCCCCCGTACGCACCCTCAGGGAGGAGGAACAGTGGTCACCATCCGCGATGTCGCCAAGCACGCCGGCGTCTCCCCCGCCACTGTTTCCCGGGTCGTCAACGGACTCGTCGGCTACTCCGACGAAACGCGGGAACGCGTCGAAAACGCCGTCAAGAGCCTTAGCTACGAGACGGACTACCTCGCCCGCGGCCTCAAAACCCGGCAGACCTCCGTGATCGGTCTGCTCGCCCCCATGGTTTCCGATGCCCTGGCCTCCCAGGTCATGCAGGGCGTGGAGGAGGAAGCCCAGGAACGCGGCTATGCCGTGATGCTAGGCCGCACCGGCGCCAAGTCCGCCTACATTGCCGGCTACCTCCGGACCCTTCGTACTTACCGCGCGGCCGGCGTCATCCTCATTTCCGCGGTGATCACTCAGGAAACCCGGCAACTGCTGGGGCCGAACATCCCGATCATCTCCGTCGCCATCAGCGACAAGTCCGGCTCCCCCAGCGTGGCCATCGACGACGAGCAGGCAGCCTACGACGCGACCCGTCATCTGCTGCGGCTCGGCCACCGGCGCATCGGCCTACTGGCCGGTGATCCGGCGTCGATCTACGTCGCCCAGCCCCGGAAGCGCGGCTACCTCCGCGCCATGACCGAAGCCGGCAGCACCCCGGTGACCGCTACCGGCAGCTGCTTCTACGAAAGCGGGGCCGCCGGCGTCGACGACCTGCTCCAGCAGGAACCGGGCCTCACCGCGATCTTCGCGATGAGCGATGAGATGGGCGCCGCCGTCGTCAACGAACTGCAGCGGCGCGGGCTCCGGGTGCCGGAGGACGTCTCCGTCCTGGGGTTCGACAACACCTCCACCTCCCTGCACGTGAACCCGCCGCTGAGCACCATGGCGCAGCCGCTCGAGGAGATGGGACGGATGGCCGTGAAAAAGCTGCTGCGCTCCCGCGACCTCGGGCCGAAGATCATGCCGCACCGCCTGATCGAGCGCGGCTCCACCGCGCCGCCCAACCCGGCAATGTCCAGTGCGGCACCGGCAAACGCGGCACCGCCTGGAGACCAAGTCCTGGTCAGCTAGGCCCACAAACCACCCACCAACGGCGGCAGCCGGCACTCCCCCGTGCCACCAACCGGCCAGCCCCCGCAGTTCCGCATGCACCAATTCACTCCCACCACCCCACGAAACAAGTAGCAACACATGAGGCAGCGCCGCCGCACCTGGCAGACTCTCTTCGCCACCACCGCATCCCTGACCGTCGCCGCCGTCGCCCTCACCGGCTGCGGCGGGACCGCCACGGAAGCGAAGAGCACCCCGAAGGCCGCCGCCGCGTCTTTCGAGGGCAAGGGCCCCATCAACTACGTCTCCAACCGCGATGCCTCCGGTGCCGCGAACAAGACGATTGAGGAATGGAACGCCGCCCACCCGGAGGAGAAGGTCACGTTCATCGAACTGCCGGACTCCGCGGACCAGCAGCGCCAGCAGCTCATCCAGAACGCGCAGATCAAGTCGGACACCTTCAGCGTGCTGAACCTGGACGTCGTCTGGACCTCCGAGTTCGCCGCCAACAAGTGGATTATGCCGCTGCCGGCGGACGCCGTCCCCACCGACAAGATGATCCCCGCCACGGTCAACGCTGCGACGTACCGGGACTCCCTGGTCGGCTCCCCGTATTACACCGACGGAGCCCTGTTCTACTTCCGCTCGGACCTGCTCAAGGCCGCCGGCATCGCCGCCCCGCCCAAGACCTGGGACGAGATGAAGACCGCCTGCAAGGCCATCCTCGCGCTCCCCGAAGCGGCCGGCATGTCCTGCTACACCGGCCAGTTCGATAAGAACGAGGCCCTCACGGTCAACTTCTCCGAGGCCGTGGCCTCCGCCGGCGGCACCGTGGTGGACGCCGACGGCAAGCCCACCGTCAACACCGCCGAGGCCAAGAAGGGCCTGAACCTGCTGGTGGACGGCTTCAAGGACGGACTATTCCCCTCCGACGCCATCACCTACCTCGAGGAACAGGGCCGCCGCGCATTCCAGGACGGCAAGCTGGTCTTCATGCGCAACTGGCCCTTCCTGCACGCCTCCCTGAGCGCCACGGACGGCTCCAGCCAGGTGGCCGGCAAGTTCGACATCACCTCCATCCCCGGCACCGACGGCCCCGGCGTCTCGACCCTGGGCGGCCGCAGCCTCGCCATCTCGCCGTTCACCCCGAACAAGGCGACGGCCCTGGAGTTCGTCAAGTTCTTCACCAGCGAGGAGCAGGCCCAGAAGCGCCTCGCGCTCAGCTCCCGCGCCCCGGTGTACGCCTCGCTCTTCGAGGATCCCGCCGTCGTCGCCAAGCGCCCGTTCTTCCCGACGCTGCTGACCTCGCTGAACAACGCCCAGCCGCGCCCCAAGGTGGTCCAGTACGGCGCCACCACCAAGGCAATCCAGGAAGAGGCCTACGCGGCCATCACCGGGGCCAAGGACACGGACATGGCCCTGAACGACATGCAGGCCGAGCTCACCGAGCTGACCAAGTAATCCAGCAGTAGCCCCAGCAGTTCAGACCACAAGCCTGGCCGGCCGGTCCACCCCGGCCGGCCAGGCAAGCTGCAACTCCAGTTAGGTACCAGCATGACGACGACGACCGCCCCGCCCGCCGGCGCGCAGACCGGCACGCCCCAACCAGGCAGCCCGCGCAGACGCGGCAAACGCTCCCCCGGCGAAGGCCGCATGGCCGCGATGCTGCTCTCCCCCACCATCCTGGTGCTGGCCCTGGTGATCGTGTACCCGCTGCTCTCCGCGGTGCACCAGTCGCTGTTCCGCGCCGAATCCGGCCTGGACGCGGACGGCTTCGTCTCCGACGTCGAATCCTTCGTGGGCCTGGCCAACTATGCCGACCTGTTCGTCGGCGAATCCGGCCGTCGCTTCCTGAACGCCTTCGCCAACACCACCTTCTTCACCGTCACCACGGTGTTCCTCGAGACCGTCCTGGGCCTCTGCCTGGCCCTCGCCATGAACCGCGCCTTCCGCGGCCGGTCCTTCCTCCGCGCCAGCATCCTGGTTCCGTGGGCCGTGCCCACCGCCGTCTCCGGCCTGCTCTGGCGTTGGATCTTCCAGTCCGACGGCATCGCCAACAACCTGCTCGGCAGCGAAATCCTCTGGACCGCCGAAGGCAACGCCTCCAAGGTCGCCGTCATCATCGCCGAAGTCTGGAAGACCGCCCCGTTCATCGGCCTCCTGGTCCTCGCCGGCATGCAGATCATCCCAGGCGAAGTCTACGAAGCCGCCAAGATCGACGGCGCCGGCTGGTGGCGCCAGCTCGGCTCCATCACCCTCCCGCTGGTCAAGCCCACCCTGCTGGTGGCCGTGCTGTTCCGCATGCTCGACGCCCTCCGCATGTTCGACCTGCCCTTCGTGCTGATCGGCCCCGGCAAGGAATCCGTGGAAACCCTCTCCATGCTGGCCTGGGACGAATCCAACCAGCTCCGCTACGGCTCCGCCTCCGCGTTCGCCGTCATGCTCTTCCTGTACGTCGCCGTCGTCGCGATCGTGTTCGTGAAAGTCCTCGGCGCCGACGTCACTGGCGCCAAGGAACTGAAGCTGCTCTCGAAGAAGTCCCGCACCAAGGCAACCCGCACCCAGAAAGCCGAGGCCACCCGATGACCATCTCCGACCTCCGCAACGCCGCGGCTGACTCCGGCGCACCCGAGGCGAGTGCCGCCGTCGTAGGCCGCCCATCCAAATCCGGCAAACCCAAAGCCAAGCGCACCTGGCGCTCCTACAGCGTCTACGCCGGACTGGCCCTGATCTTCGCCTACTGCCTGGCGCCGTTCTACTGGATGCTGGTCTCCAGCCTCCGCCGCACCGCGGACATCTTCGACAACACCCTGCTGCCGGCCCCGTTCTCGCTGGAGAACTACGCCAAGGTGTTTGACGGTTCCACCATGTTCGGCCAGGCCCTGCTCAACTCCCTGATCGTCGCCGGCACCACCACGGTGTTCGCCCTTGTCCTCGGTGTGTTCGCCGCCTACGCCATCTCCCGGCTGAACTTCCGCTTCAAGTCGGTGATCCTCGGCGTCATCATCGCGACGTCGATGTTCCCCGGCATCTCCGTCGTGGTCCCGCTGCTGCGGCTCTTCACGGACATCGGCTGGATCAACACCTACCAAGCCATGATTGTGCCGAACCTGTCCTTCGCGATCCCGCTGGCGGTCTGGAACCTCACCACGTTCATGAAGGCCCTGCCGTTCGACCTCGAGGAAGCCGCCATGATCGACGGCTGCACCAAGTGGCAGGCGTTCCGCAGGGTCCTGCTGCCGCTCGCCGCGCCGGGCGTCTTCACCACCGCGATCCTGACGTTCATCCACAGCTGGAACGAATTCATCATCGCGCTGTCCATGATCAACGATCCCAGGGTCCAGACCGCCACGGTCGCGATCTCCAAGTTCACCGGCGCCACCGAATTCCAGGCGCCTTTCGGCGAGCAGATGGCCGCCGGCGTGATCGTCACCGTGCCGCTCGTGATCATGGTGCTGATCTTCCAGCGCCGGATCGTCGAAGGCCTCACCGCGGGCGCCAGCAAATGAGCGAACACCCGCCGGTAAGCCTCGTCGAGGAAGCCGCACTCACTGCTGCTGCCGATTGGTGGCAGTCCGCCGTCATCTATCAGGTCTACCCGCGCTCCTTTGCCGACGGCGACGGCGACGGCGTGGGCGACCTCGCCGGCCTGATCACCCGGCTGCCGTACATCGCCTCCCTCGGCGTCGACGGCATCTGGATCACCCCGTTCCAGCCCTCCCCGCAGGTGGACCAGGGCTACGACGTCACCGACTACTGCGGCGTGGACCCGCTGTTCGGCACCATGGAACAATTCGATACTTTGCTGGAGCTGGGCCATTCGCTGGGTCTGCGGATCCTGCTCGACGTGGTCCCCAACCACTGCTCCTCGGAGCATCCGCTGTTCCGGCAGGCCCTCGCGGCCGGTCCGGGCTCCCCGGAACGGGACATGTTCCACTTTGTCTCGGGTCCGGAGGACATGTCCGACGACGACGGCGCCCCGTCAGGCGCTGCTGCTGCCGGCGGCGTCCCGCCGAACAACTGGCAGAGCGTGTTCGGCGGCCGCGCGTGGAGCCGCGCCAACCCGGACTCAGAGTCCGACAGGGACTGGTACCTGCACCTCTTCTCGGCCGGGCAGCCGGACTGGAACTGGCGCAATCCCGCCGTCGGCGACTACTTCGACGGCGTGCTGCGCTTCTGGTTCGACAAGGGCGTCGACGGCCTCCGGATCGACGTCGCGCATGCCCTGTTCAAGGCCGACGGCCTGCCGGACTCGCCCTCCGCGAGCGGGGTGGTGGACGGGCTGCGGTCCAACCCGCAGGTCTCGGACCAGGAGGAAGTCCACGAGGTCTACCGCCGCTGGCGCACCCTGGCCGAGAAGTACCAGCCGCACCGCCTGCTCGTCGGGGAGGTCAACCTGGAACCGGCGCGCGCCGCCCGCTACACGCGGGCCGATGAGATGCAGCAGGCCTTCGCGTTCTCCTTCGTGAAGCTCGGCTGGGATCCCGCAGCTTGGGCCGCCGTCGGGAACGAGCTCGAAACCGCACGCCAGCTCCACGGCGCCACCCCCACCTGGGCGCTGGAAAACCACGACATTGTCCGGTCTGTCACGCGCTTCGGCGGCGGCGAGATCGGCAGCGCCCGGGCCCGGGCGGCACTCGTGGCGCTGCTGGGCTTGCCCGGCCCGGCGTACGTCTACCAGGGCCAGGAGCTCGGCCTGCCCGAGGTCGACGTCCCGCTCGAGGCCCGGGTGGATCCCATGTGGGCACGCGGCGGCGTCTGCCGCGACGGCGCCCGCGTCCCGCTGCCCTGGACCGGCGACGCCGCGCTGAACCACGGCTTCTCGCTCGGCGAGACAGAGACCGAGCCCGCTGCGGAACCGTGGCTCCCGACCCCGGCGGACTGGGGCACATACGCGATCGAACGGCAGCAGCAGGACCCTGCGTCCTCGCTGGCGCTGGTGACCAAGGCGCTGGAGTTGCGCCGGCTGCTGTGGAAGAACGAAGTCTTCGGCCCGAACGACGGCGGCATCTGGCGCATCGAGGCCGGAAACTTACTGATCTGCGAACGTAGCGCGGACTTCTTCGTCGCGGTCGCAATGGGAACGGAACCCGTTCAGCTGCGGGCCGGAACCGTCCTGCTCAGCGCCTCACCGCTGGCCGAGGACGGCTGGCTCCAGCCGAACAACGCGGCCTGGGTGCTGCGCGACTGATACTTCCCTGTTTCGGGCCGTCCACGTTTCCTTCCAGAACGTGGACGGCCCTTTAGCGCCGCTTGTCCGTTTCGGTGCCCGTGATGTTGAACGAGGCGTCCAGTTTCACCGTGGCTGAAGTCCCGTCGGCCTTCCGAATATGTGCCTCGTAGGCAGCCCCCTCCGCATCGGTTTCGACGCGGACTATGGTCGCCCCGGGGTTGGCGGCCTTAACCGCCGCCTCCACACGGGCGGCAGTGTCACCTGTCAGCTGCTGCTCGGTGATGCCGTTGGCTCGGTGGCTCCCTTTCTGATGGGAAGCAGACAGCGTTGTGGAGGTCGCCGCGCCGTCCGGAGCGGCCATTGCGAGATACATGCCGCCGCCGGCGAGAGCGGCAGTTAGTGCTGCGCCCGCCGCGACGTTTTGAACTGATTTCATCACGTGCTCCTGATTTCTGCGATCAGGCCCATCGGTGCTTACGCTGACCGCTGTGTTGTCCCGGCCGTCGCGTCCCAGCAACGCCCAGCGCGGTTGGATCCAGGTCGCGGCGCTGGAGGACATCATCGCTGAGACGGGCACCGCCCCGGCCTATGTCCGGTGTGACAACGGGCCGGAATTCACCCGCAGCACTCATCGATTGGTGCGACACCGCCGGCGTGGACACCGCGTTCATCGACCCGGGATCGCCGTGGCAGAACGGCTTCATCGAATCATTCAACGCCCAGTTCAGAAGGGAACAACTCTCCGGAGAAATCATGGACACCATGGCCGAAGCGAAGTATTTGGCCGAGGAATGGAAAGCTATCTACAATCATGAACGGCCCCACGGATCCCTGGACGGCATGACGCCGAACCGCTACTGGGACAACTGGACGCAGGAAAATCAACTAGCTATCGCATAGGCGCTGGACTTCTAACGGGGGCCCAATCAGGATCCGTCATGGCGGCTGTTCGGTTTCGCGTTTCTGAACGGGCAAAACTAACGGCCCGGCCGATTCCTTGGATGGAATCGACCGGGCCGTTCTTGCTGCTACAGGGGTCCTATTGGACGCTTTGGTCGCTCGGCGTGGGGGTCGAGGCCCGGGCCGACGCCCGCCGTCGTACGAAGGGGAAGATGACCAGCAGCACCGCAAGCGCGCTGAGGCTCAGCCAGACTTGGGGGGCGTTGGCGGGATTAATGGCCATGAGGACCACGATGAGAACGACAACAGCAAGCACAACGATGTTGAGCCACGGGTGCAGCCACATCTTGAGCTTGAGCGAGTCCCGCTCAGCAGCGCTCATTCGGTTTCGCAGCCGCCACTGGGTCAGGGCCACGAACGCGTACACGAACATCGCCACGAGCCCTGCAGAGTTCATGATGAAGTCGAAGATCACCTTCGGTGCCACGTAGTTAGCAGCGATCGCGACGTAGCCGACCACGGTGGAGAGCAGGATCGCCTTCCACGGCACGCCGTTCCGGTTGCGGTCCTCGACCCAGCGGGGGGCATAACCGTGTTTGGAGAGGGCGAAGAGCATCCGTGAACCGGAGTACAGGCCCGAGTTGAGCACAGACAGGGCGGCGGTGAGCACGACGGCGTTCATCACTTGGTCGGCGGCCGGGAGGCCGAAGCGGCCGAAGGCGAACGCGAAGGGACTCGTCGTGGACGGAAGTTCATCCCAGGGGACCACCATGAGCAGGATCGCGACTGAGCCGATGTAGAACAACACGATGCGCCAGACGATAGTGTTTGTGGCCTTCGCGACGGCCTTGGCCGGCTGCTCAGATTCTGCCGCGGCCATCGTGACGATCTCGGTGCCGAAGTAGCTGAAAACCACGACGGCGACGCCGTTCAGGACGGCCGTCCAGCCGAATGGCATGAAACCGTGCGCTGTCAGGTTGCCGACAGATCCGGTCGAATTCGGCAGCAGACCCAGTACGTAAAGCGTGCCGAAGATGAGGAACACGACGATGGCGGAGACCTTGATCGACGCGAGCCAGAACTCAGTCTCGCCGAACGAGCGCAGGGACATGAGGTTGCTGATCGTCAGAAGGAGGAGGCCGGCCAGCGCAAAGGTCCAGTCCGGCACCATGGGAATCCATTCATTCAGGATCCGTCCCACGATGACCGCTTCGAAGGCGACGACGCCGACCCAGAAGTACCAATAGAGCCAGCCGATGGTGAATCCGGCCCACTCGCCAAGTCCTTCGCGGGCATACTCCATAAACGATCCGACGACCGGACGGTTGGTGGACATCTCGCCCAACATGCGCATGACGAGGATGACGAGTGCTCCGCCGATTGCGTACGAGATCAGCGCGGCGGGGCCCACTGAACGGATGACGCTGCCGGAGCCCACGAAAAGACTCGCACCGATGATGCCACCCAGCGCGATCATGGTCAGGTGACGTGGACGGAGGCTCGCGTGAGCTGACGACTTCGTGCTCCCCTCAGATTTGCCGGGGGCGCTGGGCGGCGGAGCGAGGGTCGTGTGGTCTTGCATACGTATCTTAATCCTAGACTCGGGGGTGTGATGCCGAACACTATTCCTCTCCAGTGTGCGGGCAGCCTTCCCCTACGCCCATGGATGATTCGTACTGATCCTCTCTTTGCTGTTAGACATAACGCACAAGGACTAACGAAGCGGATGGCAGAACCAGCACCTCTTCCGGCGGGTCCGGTGGTCCGGACCCGCCGGTTTTCCTTACTGGCTCTTAGCGGTCGGCTGTGAACCCTCGTCGGTCAACTTGCGGCGTATCTCGGCATCGACTCTGTGTCTCGAGCCACGATCTTCCCCGCGGTACCGCGGCCCATGCGTACGGCCCCGTCCACGTGCTGGTAGCCCTCTGCGGCTAGGTCGGAGGAGGCCCAATAGATCGGTCCCACGGGAGTCAGCTGGTCCGCGCCATACCGGTGCAGTCCGCCCAGGTCAAAGCTGGAAGCATAGGCGCCGCGGGTCCATTCCTCCGATCCCCAGTCGGATTCGTAGTACACCACCGGCTCCAGCGCCTTCGGACCTAGCGACTTTGCGAAGTCTTCCAGGATCACCTGGCGTCGCTCATCGGCGCCGAGCGCGAACATGGCGTCTGCTTTCTCATCCGGCACGAAGGCAACCAACGTCCCACGTGGGTCCTCGTGGTTGGTGTTGTCGTAAATTTCCTGCACGGTCAGGTCCGGGCTGAAGCAGGTGCCGGATAGTCCTTCTTCCCGCCAGAACGGTGTGTCATAGACGGCATGGACCTTGATGACCAGGCCTAGGGACTGGTGTTGGTGCATCTGGTGCTGCCGGCGCGGCAGCGGCGGATCGAAGCAAACCCGGGAATAGAGGTTGGGCGGAACGGCCATGATGGCGTACTTTGCCCGGACCGTCGCTTTCTCGGACACGGCGGTCACGCCACTGCCATCCTTCCCCTGCCCCCATTGCAGGGTGCGGACCGGGGAGCCCAGTACGACGTCGGTGCCCAGTTTTGCGGCGATCGTTTTGGAGAGCCGCTGCATGCCGCCCACCACCCGCTTGTCCAGAAGCAGGTCTTCGTCAACCAGGTTGGAGAACGAGCCGGCGGATGCCGCCATCAGGATGGCCTGCAGTGCGGAGAAGGAGTGGGCGGGCTTAGTCAGCATGCCGCCGGCGAGGAAGTGGCCGATGTTGGCGCAGGCTTCCTCGTCCGTGGAATGCTGGCGCAGCCAGTGGTGCAGGGAGATGGTGTCCAAGTCCCGGGCTCTGGGGTGTGCCCAGGGCTCGGTGGAGCCGATGTCGGCCGCGAGTTCGTCGAGGATGTCGATCAGGCGCTGGATCTCCCGTCCTGTCTCCTCCGGCACCGGGAACATGTCCCCTGCGTACTCGGTCCGTTCGCCTTTCGGTGAGACATATACGGATTTTCCCTCGCGGTACCGGCTGAAGGTTTCCAGTCCGAGCTCGTCGAGCATGGACTTCAGCGCATCCTGGTCCGGGGAGATCCACTGGCCGCCGATCTCCAGCGAGGCGCCGTCTATGGTGTCCGTCCACGTCCGGCCGCCCACACGGTCGCGGGCTTCCAGGACGGCGACAGTCAGGCCGGCGGCCTTGAGATCGCGGGCCGCCGTCAGCCCCGTGACGCCGGCGCCGATGATTACTACGTCGCGGTCAAGAGTGTTCACTGTTTCCTCGAAATTCATGGTCTTGTTCATTCCTTGTCGTGGACATGGGTGGTCACGGCGCCGGCCAGGACCGGAGCTTCGCCGCTGGGGTGACCGTCGTCGGGCTGACCGTTGACCTCATCGTCTGGGGGCCCTTCTTCGAGTACAAAGTCGGAGACCTTCCGGCGGAAACCCTTGGTGATGACAGCGAGGTACACCACTCCGGCCACGGTCCAGATAAGGCCAAAAATGAGGGCGTCCGGGTGCAGGAAAGCCCACAACACTCCGGTCATGGCCGCACCGATCAGGGGAAGCACCAGATAGTGGAAGACGTCCCTCGGTGTCCGGTAACGCTTCTTGCGGACCACGAAGTAGGCGATGACGGACAGGTTTACAAACGTGAATGCAACCAGCGCGCCGAAGTTGATCATGGATGCCACCAGTTCAAGCGACGGCGTGATCGCCAGCAGTGAAACCACCCCCACCAGGACCACAGGAAACACCGGCGTGCGGAATTTCGGGTGGACATACGCGAAGAGCTTGGCGGGGCGCAGCACTCCGTTGCGTCCCATCACGAACAGCAAGCGGGAAACGCTGGCGTGTGAAGAGAGACCCGAAGCGATGGTGGCTGCGAACGCTCCGGCCAGGAAAAGCAGCTGGAAGACCTGCCCGCCCACGTAGAGCGCCATTTCCGGCAGCGTGTCATCGGTGACCTCGAAATGGTCCACCGTGGGGAACACTGACTGGCCAAACCAGGCCGCAAGGAAGAAAATACCGCCACCAATCCCCAAAGTGAGCAGGATGGCCCGCGGCATGGTCTTCGGGTTCCTGGCCTCCTCGGTGTACATGGTGATGGCATCGAAACCGATGAAGGAGAAGCACACCACGGTGGCCCCGGTGAGGATTGCCGCTGCTTCGATGCTCTCGTTGAACAGGGGCGCTGTGGAAAACGCGGTGCCCTGCCCCATGCCGTTGCCCAGCTGGACGGTGGCCAGGACAATGAACGCGACGATCAGCGCGATCTCGAAGATTACCAGCAGGGAGGTGGCCTTGGCCGTTGAGGTCATGCTGCGCAGGTTGATGCCGGTGATCAGGGCGACATACAGCACCACCCAGATCCAGCCGGGCGCTTCCGGGAAGAGTGCCTCCATGTAAATGCGGATCAGCAGCGCATTGACTACCGGTAGCAGAAGGTAATCCAGCAGCGCCGCCCAGCCCACGATGAACCCAAGCCCGGGGTGCATGGTCTCACGGGTGTAGGTGTACGCCGAACCGGCAGCAGGGAAGACCCCAACCATTTTTCCGTAGCTGAGTGCGGTGAAGAACATCACCACCATGGCCACCAGGTAAGCCAACGGGACCAGCCCGCCGGTTTCCATCGAGACAATGCCAAATGTGTCAAAGACGACCGTAGGGGTCATGTAGCCAAGGCCCAGGCCAACAATGGCCCACATGCCCAGGGAACGCTTGAGCCTCTTTTGCGGTGCCATGAAGCTCACTTCCTCAGGGGGGATTCGACGTCCCCCGGTGCGGTTGCGCCCTGGTGTTTCCGCAACAACGCGGCAATCTCCACGGCGTCACCGCTGGGGGCAGTTGATTTGGCATCGGGGCGGGCCAGGAGCAGATAGAGCAGACCGGTTCCGCTGACGATTGCCAGACCGATCAGGACGGTCCAGTCAGCCAGGAAATCACCGGTGCTGCCGGGCAGGGCCAGCAGGACCATGGCAAAAATGCCGTAAGCCAGCGCGGCCACGTTGATCACGAAGCCTGCCGCGCCGAGACTGAACGGCCCGGCCGGGCGCCAGCCCTTCATCCGCTGCCGCAGTGCTGCCAGCACCACGGACTGGAACGCGACGTAGATGCCGAGGACCGCAAAGGAGGTGACCTGGGTCAGGAGTCCGTCCGGGCCCAGATAGATGATGACGCACAGCGCTAGCGGGATACTGCATGCCACGATCAGGGCATTGGTGGGAACCTTGGCCGCTCCGGAGACCTGGGACAGCCACCGGTGTCCGGGCATCATTCCGTCACGGGCGAAGGAAAAAATGAGCCGGCTGGCCGCGGCCTGGAGGCTCAGGACGCAGGACAGGAACGCGGTGAGCGCGATGACCAGGAAGAACTTGGCGCCGATCGGCCCCAGGGTCGATTCGAGGATGGCGGGGATGGGGTCCGCGTCATCTCCGTTGACGATTTCCTGCAGGTTTGGTGCCGCCAGCACGTAGCCACAGAAGGAGAACAGCGCCGAGACGCCCCCAACGACGATGGTCATCATCATGGCCCGAGGAATGCGCCGGGCCGCGTCGGTAACTTCCTCGGCAACGTCGCCACAGGCCTCGAACCCGTAGAACAGGAACAGGCCCGCCAGGGCGGCACCCATAAAAGCGGCGGCGTATGGCTGATCCCCCTGGACTCCCATGGAGTCGAAGAAGATGCCGAATTCCTGCTTGCGCTGGAAGATCAGCAGGTACAGCCCGACGGCGATGACGCCCACGAGTTCCGCGGCCAGACCGATCCGGGCTACCCTGCCCAGGGTCCTGGTTCCGGTGAAGTTCAGGGCAAGCGCCACAACCAGCAGAACGACGGAGAGCCACAACGTGGCCTCCCGCGTCAGTTCGAAGTTAAAGAGGCTCGCCAGGAATCCGCTGCCGAACTGTGCGACCGAGGTGATGGTGACGATCATGGCCCAGATGTAGATCCAGGCGGCCATCCAGGCGTACCGCCGGCCCCACAGCCGCCGGGTCCACGGATAGATGCCGCCGTGGATGGGGTACTGCGAGACGACCTCGCCGAACACCAGGGCCACCAGCATCTGCCCGGCGCCGACAATGAGGATCCAGAACACCGACGGCGGTCCGCCGCTGGACATGGCGATCGCGAAGAGTGAGTAGACGCCCACCAGCGGTGAAAGGTAGGTGAATCCGAGGGCGAAGTTGGACCACAGGGACATGGACCGTTCGAAGGTGTCCTGATACCCCAGGACGGCGAGGTGTTCGCCGTCGCCGATGTCCTTGCCCGGGGGTACCACCGGGGTCTGCGCGTTACCCACGGCTATCGGGACCAATGTAGCTCATGACGTGCTTGATCCGGGTGTAGTCCTCCAGGCCGTACATGGAGAGATCCTTGCCGTAGCCGGACTGCTTGAAACCGCCGTGTGGCATCTCGGCGACAAGCGGGATGTGGGTGTTGATCCAGACGCAGCCGAAGTCCAGCTTCTTGGCGAACTGCATGGCACGGGTGTGGTTCTGGGTCCAAACAGAGGAGGCCAGCCCGTAGTCCACGTCGTTGGCCATCTTTAGCGCCTCGGCGTCGGTGGAGAATTTCTGGACGGTCACGATCGGTCCGAAGACCTCTTCCTGCACCAGTTCGTCGTCCTGATTCAGGCCGGACACCACTGTGGCTTCGTGGAAGTAGCCCACGGTACCGTGCCGCTTACCACCGGTTTCGACGACGGCGTGATCGGGCAGGCGCTTGACGAACCCGGTGACCCGTTTGAGGTGTTCGGCGCTGCTGAGCGCTCCGAAGAGGATGCCTTCTTCGTTCGGGGTGCCGGTCTTGGCGTTCGTCTGGACTTCGGCGGTGAAGGCGGCAACGAATTCGTCGTGGATGCTCTCGTGCACCAGCAGGCGGGTGGCTGCCGTGCAGTCCTGGCCTGCGTTGTAGAACGACGCCGGAACGATGCCTTCGACCGCAGAGGCGATGTCGGCGTCGCTGAAGACGATGACGGGGGCCTTGCCCCCAAGCTCGAGGTGTACGCGCTTGACGTCGGCGGCAGCGGCTCCGGCCACCTCCATGCCGGCGCGGACGGATCCGGTAATGGACACCATGCCCGGAACCTTGTCCGCCACCAGGGCGCGGCCGGTGTTCCGGTCACCCAGGATCACGTTGAAGGCGCCGGCGGGGAGGAATTCGCTGGCCAATTCGGCGAACAGCAGGGTGGAGCTGGGGGTGGAATCCGACGGTTTGAGGACCACGGTGTTGCCCGCGGCCAGCGCCGGGATGACCTTCCACGTGGCCATCATCAGCGGATAGTTCCACGGGGCAACCTGCCCGATCACGCCGATGGGCTCACGGCGGATGGAGGAGCTGTGGTCCGCCAGATACTCCGCCGTAGCCCGTCCCTCCAACGTCCTGGCGGCACCGGCGAAAAAGCGGATCTGGTCCACCAAGACATCGATTTCGTCCGAGACGATTCCCCCGCGGGGCTTGCCGGTGTCGGCGCATTCAAGGTCGGCGAGATCCTCGGCACGGGTCTCCACCGCGGCGGCAATGCGAAGCAGCGCCCGCTGACGCTCCGCCGGCGTGGTCTCGCCCCAGGTTTCGAAGGCGGCCGAGGCGGCCGCATACGCTGCGGCTACGTCCGACTCATTGGAAATGGGGGTTCTAGCGATGACCTCTTCGGTGGCCGGGTTGATGATGTCCAGCCTTTCCGTAGAGGAAGACTCGACGTATCGGCCGTCGACAAAGTTGTGTAGCTCGCGCACACTCATGGGTTTCCCTTCCAAAGACAACAATCAGGACAGCGGCCTTACGGCCCGCTCCGTGACGCGGTTCACAGCGCCTAAGTGAGACTACACCTGATTCATATGGAATGGGATGTTTAATTTAAATGTCTTCTCCCATGAGCAGATTCAGCTCCGTGCCAGGGCAGGTGACGGTGTGCCATCCTTGGCTTGCGGCGTTAGCATCGGACACGACGGAACCGACCCGGAGGGTCGGGGAAACCGACAAAATGACCCGGCCGCTGCTGCTGACGAGCGCGATCGCCGTTTCCGTCGCACGAAGCAGCGGCAGCACTTCGGGCTCTAACCGCCTGACCAGGATGTCCGCCCCGACAACTCCCCGCATGGACTCGCCGACGCCCACGGGAACCGTGAGGGTCAGGATGTAGTCGCAGGTGCACAGGTGGTCGACGTAGGGGCCGGTGATGTGGCGGGCCTTGGTGGTTTCGGGGACCTGATACCACTCAAAGGCCCTGAAGTCCCGCAGGTATTGCGCATATTCGCGCGATGCCAGGTCCAGCCGGCTGGGTTTCGTAGTGGTGCCCAGCAGGGGATTGTCCGAGAGCGGGCCGAGCCACCAGGCAAAATGCAGCGCCTTGCTGAGGTCCGTTTCCGGAGCTGCGATGAAGCCTGCCCCGATCATGAGTGGATCAGCCGCAGTCAGCTCTGGCTCCACCAGGGAGTACACAAGCGAGTCGATCCGGGCGGTGGCGTTGTCTGCCCCCGCGTTCTCCACCGCGGTGCGCCAGCTGTCCAAGATGGTGAAGACGCCGGTGAAAAGAGCGCCGATGGCGGCGGAGCATTCCCTCCCGCGTTCAGCGTCTGGCACGTTGTCCCTTATGCGCATGGCCATGCTCTCATTGCTCAATTCTTTCTTTTGCTGCCAACAACCAACTCGACAGTTCGCTCAGCTGACCCCGCACCAGCGCGCGGGCCTGCTCTGGGTCATGGGCGGAAATCGCATCCGCGATCTTCGCGTTCTGCCCGACAATGTTTCGGCGCAACGCTTCGTCGGCCATGCCGAGCCACAGCAGGGAACCAAATTCGGCCTGCAGGCGGATCTGTTCACGGACAAGGCGCGACGACTGGCTAATGACGGCGATTTCCAGGTAGAAACCCCCTGCGTTCCGGGCAGCGTCGCTAACCTTGGAGAAGTCGGCATTGTCCAGCCATATGCGGAGTCGGGCAGCTTCCTCGTCCGATGCCAACTCCGCGGCCCGTTCGGTACAGCCGGCGCTCAGCACCCCGAAGTAGACGGCGCTGTCTTCGATATCGACTCGGGCCAGGCCGCGCAGCCGGGCCCAGAGCAGTGCTTCCGGCGCCCGGGACACAGGAAGAACGAAGCTGCCGCCCTCGCGGCCGCGGCGCGTTTCCACCAATCCGGCGTCCCGCATGGAGCTCAGTGCTTCCCTGGCTGTTACCAGGGCGACACCGAACCGCTGCGCCAGTTCGGCTTCACTGGGCAATCGGTCCCCCGGCGTGAGGACGCCGAGGAGGATCGCATCGATCAGCCGTTGGGCGACCTGCTCTGAACGGCCGGCGCCGGACAGCTGGGCAAAAACCGCCGCCCGAGCTCCCCGGAAGGATGGCTGCGGGGCCGATTCTGAGGTCACAGTCCGGCCCCGCGGCTAGGTGGCGGGATCTGCGCGCAATCGTGTGGCCTGTCATCCATAGCGCCACTGTATCTTTCAGTTCGGGCCTTAGCGCAAAATCCTGCGGGTCCATCGCCGTCGCCCTTACCTAGCGGCAGCAGCCTGACTTGCCAGTCAACCGTACAAAGAAAGACGCGAGTCTTGACGTTCTGCACGGTGACGGGTTTAACAGGGTTGCATACGCTCAGTGGACGTTCTGTTCCACCACCAGAAATTGCCCGGTCACCTGCTACTTCGGCCGGAGTGATGAAAGAAGAAGCTGCCATGCAACTCCAGACAAACCGTCCGCACGGGCCGACTATCACCACCATAACCGGCCACCATGCGCCCACCAGCGGTTGGTGGCGGCCCGATGACGACGTGGAGCCATTCCGCTACCTCCAACAGGGGGAAATCATGCCCTCTCTCGGAGGCTCGCAGACACTGTGGATCCTCGTTCTTGAACTCGATCCCTCCCGCAGAGTCCACTACCGAGACCAGCAGCGCAAAGACACAGCTATTTCGTCATTCGACCCATCGATCGCACTCCCCCCGAGAGGACACTAAGGCCATGAAGCGCAAAAGTCTGGTACAAAGCAACAACAACCGGCGGCTCGTATCACTTGAGCCCGGCAGCGGGCAGCATTCGCTCACCGGTGCGCAACAGTCCATGTGGGCAGGGCCCACTCCCGGTCAGGGCAACGCCGATCAGCCTCGTACCCAGTCGTCGCTGACGACGACGGCGCTCGGCACTCAGAACTCGAGGGAATGAATCACTGACGTGGCAGATCCGCCACGTCGGGAGGCTACCAGGATGATCACCCCTATCGTCGCACCTACCAGCGTCTCTACCGCGCGTTCGGAGATGAGCGCGTAAGGATCCGCAGGGGCGGCAAGCTGCGTCGCCAGAACTATTACTGGAGTGAAAGACACCATGGCCAGGCCATAGTGGCGCGTCATGAAAAGTTCCGTGGTGAACTGCAAGAGAATCACGACGACTACCAGCGCAGGCGCATCCTGCGGGGCGTGCAGCTGCCAGGGCGCCGGCTGCAGGAGGACAGCGACGATGCCAAGACCAAGGAACGTTCCCACAACGCGGTGGATTCCGCGATAGATGCCGCCCGCCAGATCGGCCGCGGCAAGCGGTACCGCTGCCGCCGCCATTGCCCAGTGCGGGTAGGCGCTTCCGCTGAGCACGCCAGCGGCACCAGCCGTGCCGACAGCAAGGACGTAGCGTCCCGCCTGAAGTCCCGCGCTCTGCCTCCGCAGCCCTCCAAGGAACGCTGCGTTTCTGGTGGCCCCGGGCTGCCAAACCCTGCGCCGCATCCAGCCGAAAAAGCCGATCACAATCGCAAAGGCGCCGGAACCCACCGCGATGAGAACAGCAGTGAACCAGGGAACTGCGACCGGGATCGAGGCGCATGCCCCGAGGGCGAGGAGCCCGAAGAAGGGCCCGCTCGGTCTGAAATTCAGTCTGTCCGCGACGACCGAACCCAGTCCCGCCAGCAGGGTTTCGATGCCCACGAGCCACCAGGAGTGGAGCCCGTTTATCGAAAGTCCGGTTCCGACTGCGACGCCGGTTACCAGCATGCCAGCGGCTCCCAGTTGGTGCCCGAGCCGGAGTTGGTGCGGCTCCGTCCTCCCGTACATCCCCGTCAGCGCACCAATGAGGGCGTAGAGCGTTAGCTCCGGGTGCCCGATCACCAGTAGAGCAACCGACGGACCCGCCACACTGAGGGAGACCCGCAAGGCTGACAAGTGGTCCCTGCTGGGGGGCTCGAAGCTGTGGAGGGTCCGGAGGTGATGCCTCACCACCCGAGGAACAGGGCGATCCGTGACGTGGCCCGGACATCATCGGCCGCGGCGCTCACCGGAAGGCTCCCACGCCCGTTAGCTTCTGACCAAGGATGAGGGTGTGGATTTCGTCGGTGCCTTCGTAGGTGCGCACTGATTCGAGGTTGTTGGCGTGGCGCAGCGGTGAGTGTTCGAGGGTGATCCCGTTGCCGCCAAGGATCGTCCGGGCCTCACGGCAGATGTCGATCGCTTCGCGGCAGTTGTTGAGCTTGCCCACGCTGATCTGGTGGGGCTGCAGTTTGCCGGCGTCCTTGAGCCGGCCAAGGTGCAGGGCCAGGAGAAATCCCTTGTTGATCTCCAGCGCCATGTTCACGAGCTTCTGCTGGGTGAGCTGGTATCCGGCGAGCGGGCGGCCGAACTGAAGGCGCTCCTTGGAGTAGGCGAGAGCGTCCTCGAAGGCGTCGCGTGCTGCGCCCATGGTGCCCCAGGCAATGCCATATCGTGCCTCGTTCAGGCAGGAGAACGGGCCCTTGAGGCCAGCGACGTTGGGAAGGACTGCCTCAGCGGGGAGGCGCAAGTTCTCCAGCGATATTTCGCACTGGACCGAGGCGCGCATCGAGAGTTTCGGCTCGATCGGCGTGGCCGTGAAGCCGGGAGTGCCGGTGGGCACAACGAAGCCACGCACGCCGGTGTCCGTCTGGGCCCAAATCACGGCTACGTGGGCAACGTTGGCGAGTCCGATCCAGCGCTTGGTGCCGTTCAGGACCCAGTCCCGGCCGTCCCGGCGGGCGAAGGTGGTCATCGCAGAAGGGTCTGATCCCGCGGTGGGCTCGGTGAGGCCGAAGCATCCGATCGCCTCCCCGGCCGCCATGGGAGGCAGCCACTCCTGTTTCTGCTCCTCGGAGCCGTGCTTGGAGATGGCGGACATGGCGAGAGACCCTTGGACCGACACGAAGGTGCGGATGCCGGAGTCGCCGGCTTCAAGTTCCGCGGCGGCGAGGCCGTACTCCACCGCTGTTCCGCCGGCGCAGCCGTAGCCCTTCAGATGCATGCCGAGCAGACCGAGTTTGGCAAGTTCCGGCACGATTTCGAGCGGGAACCGGGCCTCCTCATACCACTTGGCGATGTTCGGCTTGATGTCCTCCCGCACGAACGTCCGGACCCGGTTGCGCAGGGCGAGCTCCTCGGTGCTGAGGAGGGAGTCGAAGGAGATGAGGTCCGAAGGGTCCACGGCAGCGGCTGCCTCGCGGTCGGCTGAAATTAGGGCAAGGCTCATGATGTGGTCCTTCCGGGGCCTGAATGGGAATGGGGATGCGCCGGGCTTTGAGGCGTGTCCGAAGCGCTGTCGGTCCTGGACCGCCGGAGCCAGTCCACGACGTCCTCGGTGTGCTCCCCGAGCGCCGGTGGTGCCTGGGTCCGCGGCGGCAGCGGCGGCGTCCAGGTGATGGGGTGGCGGACTTGGCGTCCGACGACGGCGCCGCCGTCGTCGTGCACTGGAATGGTCGGCGCCAGACCCAGGGACTCCGCGTAAGCGATGCCCTCCCCGATGCTGGCCACACGCCCGGCGGGAACCCCAACAGCGGCCAGGCTGTCCTGCCACGACTCCGCCCCTGCCTCTGCCAGCCCGGACTCAAGCAGCGGGACGAGGTCGCGGCGGTGCCTGACCCTGGCCGAGTTGGTCTCAAAACGCGGGTCCACAGCGAGCTCCGGCGCCCCGATGGCCGTACAAAGCCGGACAAACTGCGCGTCGTTGCCCACGGCTACGGCCAGGGGGGCGTCGGCTGTGGCGAGGAGCTGGTAGGGCACGATGGAGGGGTGGTCGTTGCCCATCCGCCTGGGCACGACACCTGCCCCCAGGTACGCCTGTCCCTGGTTGGCGAGTGCGCCCTGGAGGCTTGACAGCAGGTTGACCTCGATCCGGCGGCCCCAGCCCGAGGAAGCCCGCGCGGAAAGGGCTGCGAGGATGCCGATCGTGGCGTCTTTCGCCGTCAGGACATCGACCAGGGCGACCCCCACCTTGCAGGGCTCACCCTCCGGGTCGCCGGTGATGCTCATGAGCCCGCCGAGCGCCTGGACGATGAAGTCGTACCCGGGGAGGTCCCGGCCGCCGGCAGAGCCGAAACCGGAGATCGACGCGTACACCAGCCCCGGGTTCTCCTCCGCGAGGGATTCGTACCCGAGCCCGAGTGCGGCAAGCCCGCCCGGCTTGAAGTTCTCGACCAGCACGTCCGCGCGGCGCGCGAGTTCCCGGGCAAGTTCCAGGTCGCCGGGATCTGTCAGGTCCAGGGTGATGGATTCCTTGTTCCGGTTGACGCTCTCGAAGTACGTGGGCCCGGTCTTGGACGACGGCGGAGCCCATTGGCGGGTGTCGTCCCCGGTTCCCGGCCGTTCAACCTTGATCACGCGGGCGCCGAGATCGGCCAGGGTCATGGTGGCCAGCGGGCCGGCGAGCACGCGGGAAAAGTCCGCGACCAGGATGCCCGCCAGCGGCGCCCCGGTTTCCGGTCCCGACGTCATCGCTGGCCCCGGGCGGGCCGCCTTCGCGGAACGCTCACGAAAGCACCAAGCGAATGGATGCCTCCAGCACAGCCAGGCCCTCGTCAAGGACGTCGGCCTCGATCACCAGCGGGGGAAGCAGGCGGATCACGTTTCCGTCGGTACCGCAGGTGAGGGTGAGGACGCCGTGGGCGTTGGCTGCCCTGGCGGCGGCGGTGGCGAGGTCCCCGCGGGGGCCTGAGCTGTCGCGGAACTCGATCGCCATCATGGCGCCCCGTCCGCGGACATCCGTGACGCCGTCCAGTTCCAGAAGCGGCTCCAAGCGCTCCCGCACCGCGGTTTCGATGCGGACGGCGTTGTCGAGGAGTGTGTCGTCCTCCAGCAGCTCAAAGACGGCCAGTGCTGCCTCGCAGGCCACCGGGTTGCCGGCGTAGGTCCCGCCCAGGCCGCCCGGGTGGACGGCGTTCATAAGCTCGGCCCGGCCGGTGGCGGCCGAGAGCGGCAGGCCCGCGCCGAGTGCCTTGGCAGTCAGCGTGATGTCGCCGGCAATGCCCTCGTGCTCGGAAGCGAACAGCTTGCCCGTGCGGCCCATGCCGGCCTGGATCTCGTCGATGACCAGAACGATTCCGTGCCGCGTCGCGATCTCGCGCAGCCCTTTGAGGAACCCGGGGGCCTGGACGATAAATCCACCCTCGCCCTGGATCGGCTCGATGACCATCGCTGCGAAGGTCTCCGGTCCGTTCATGGCCAGCAGGGCCTCAATCCGCCCGAGGGCCTGCGCCGGCCCGTCCGGGGAGGTGTGCGCCGGCGCCGTCGGACCCCGGAAGACGGACCCGGCGAGGGGTCCGAAGTTGAGCTTGTACGGGTTTTCCTTCGCCGTCATGGCCATGGTGAGCAGTGTGCGTCCGTGGTAGGCCTCATCGAAGACGAGGATGTTCGGGCGACGGGTTGCGGCCCGTGCTACCTTGATCGCGTTTTCGACAGCCTCGGCACCGGTGGTGAAGAGGGCGGTCCGCTTCTCGAAGTCTCCGGGGGTGTGCTCATTGAGCCACCGGCAGACCTCGACGAAGGACGAATATTCGGTGACCATGAAGCAGGTGTGCGTGAAGCGCTCGAGCTGGGCTGCTGCTCGTTTGGCCACCTTCGGGTTGGCCGCGCCGACACTGGTCACGGCGATGCCCGAGGCGAAGTCGATCAAGTGGTTGCCGTCAACGTCGACGAGCAGCGTGCCCTGCGCGTGGTCGATAAACACGGGCATGGTGATGCCGAAGGCATCGGTGACGTGGCGGCGACGTTCGGCCTCCAGTTCACGGGAGCGCGGACCGGGAAGCTCCGTGAGCAGCCGGCGGGCAATCGCTGTGACGTTAGCCGGATCGGTGGCCCGGCTCAGGGCGGTCTCTGGTGTGACGGTCAAGTAGTCCTCCTGGTGTAGTTGGACTCCACGATAAGGACGTCGCCGCCACCTGTCTTTGGATGATTTATCCCTCCAGAGGAGAGCGGGGGCCCGATTGCACAAAGATCCGTACCCTATGATTTAGGCATGATCTCCCTCGCGCGGCTCGTCGAGGCCGCGAAGCCTGACCTGGTGCCTTACTGGCCGGTCCCGCTCCCCCTCGTCGAGCTCACCGGCGTTCACGTGTCCGAGCTTGAGGATCCCACCGTGTTCCTATACGGCGGCGAGCTCCTCCTGACCGTGGGGCTGCAGCTCAGCGGCCTGGACGGGGACGCCCGGGCGAACGCGGCCCGGGACTACGTGCAACGGCTCGTCGACGGCGGAGTGGCGGCGCTGGGTCTGGGACTGGGCTCAGGCCATGCAATGGTGCCCGACGAGCTGCGCGCGGCCTGTATGGAAGCGGGTCTTCCGCTGCTGACGGTCCCCCGGGAATCACCCTTCCTGGCCGTCTCGCGGGCCTACTGGGAACTGGTCAGGCAGGGCGGCGAGGCTGAACTGACGGCACTGCTGGGACTTCAGGTGGCGTTGACACGCGCCGCCGCGGAGCGGGACGCAGAGCCCGAGATTGTCCGTGAACTCTCCCGCGCCCTCGGCACCTGGGTTGCCTATTTACCGGAAGGTGACAGGACGCCGTCGTCGGCCGCCAATGACGGTGAACTGCCGGCCGGGCTGCTGGCGGAATTGGTCCGCGAAGCCGGCAGACTGCGGAACGCACGCCGAGGGGCGACGGGCAACATCCAACTCGCGTCCGGTACCGCCTCCCTCTATCCGGTATCCGACGGCGGGGCGACGTCCGGTTACCTGGCGCTGGGTCGAAGCGGGCAGCTCGGCGCCGCAGAACGCCACCTGTTCCTGACCGCGTCCACGCTCCTCGCCGCCAGGGCCGCAGGACAACGCCGCGCGGCAGCCGAACGGCGCCGCGCAGAAGGAATGCTCGCGGCGCTCGTTTTGGAGGGACATGACGATGCCGCGCGGCTCCTCGCCAAGCAGATGGAGTCCGATCCGCTGCCCGAGACAGCCTTCGTCGCGGTGCTCCCGGACCTTGAAGAGCTGGCCACGCAGCCTCAACCGGACGGACTCGTGCTCGAACGCTCCGGGGTCATGTTTGTTCTTCAGGCAGCAACCGGCCCCGCACCGAAGCTGCCCAAAGGGTGCCGCGGCGCGTGGGGCGGTCCGATGCCGCTGCGGCGCCTGCACGAGATCGGTGCCCAGATCGCCGAGATCGCGGCCTCGGCCCCTCCCGGACAGCTCATCCGGGTGGGCCATGGCCTTGATCTGCCGGCCGACGAGTGGGTGGACGAGCTCATGGCACACCCCGGCCACCTCCTCGAAACGGTGCGCGCGTACCTGGCCCACCGCGGGCAGTGGGAGGCCGCCGGCCGCGAACTTGGCGTGCACCGGAACTCGGTGCGCTACCGGATTGCCCAGGCGAAGGAACTTCTGGGCGTCGACCTGGATGACCCCGACGTGGCGGCCCAGCTGTGGCTGGCGCTCCGGGGCCGGACCCAGACGCCCAGCAAGGAATAGCAGGGTGGGCCCCTGTGGCGGGCGGCCGGCCGACTTTTAGATAAACAGTACAAACAAAAGCCCAACCCGCGACAGTCTGCACCGTGACTGGCGTTGCAGGGTTGCCTACTCTCAATGAACAGTCCGTTAGCTGCACAGCTTCCGCATCATTGAGAGGACGATCGTGACGATCGAAGACACGCATCCAGCCACGAAGACAGCCGGCCGCACCAGAACCATCCGCGGCGCGGTCCTCGAAGCCATCGGCGCGGACCGGCCCTTTGCGGACACGCTTCCGCTCCGCGTGCAGGACCTTGAACTGGACGCCCCGGGCGCGGGTGAGGTCCTGGTCCGCATCGAGGCCGCCGGGGTGTGCCATTCCGACCTGTCCGTGGTGAACGGAAACCGTCCCCGGCCGGTTCCGATGCTGCTCGGTCATGAAGCCGCCGGAATCGTCGAGGAACTCGGTGCCGGGGTTGACGATATTTCCCTGGGCCAGCGGGTCGTGATGACTTTCCTCCCCCGCTGTGGCGAGTGCGCCGGATGCCACTCGAACGGCAAGACACCGTGCACACAGGGCAGCGCCTCCAACGCGGAAGGCACGCTGCTTGGCGGCGGCCGGCGGCTCTCCAGAGACGGCGAGGCTGTGCACCACCACGTCGGCGTCTCCGCTTTCGCCACGCACGCAGTGGTCTCCCGCCGTTCCGTGGTTCCCGTCGGCGCCGATGTGCCGTCGCATGTCGCAGCACTGCTCGGCTGTGCCCTGCTCACCGGCGGCGGAGCCATTCTCAACGTCGCCAAGCCCGGGCCCAGCGCCCGGGTGGCCGTCGTCGGGCTCGGCGGGGTGGGCATGGCCGCGCTCATCACGGCCAAGGCCACCGGCGTCGAATGCGTGGTCGGTATCGACACGCTGCCGGCCAAGCTGGAAGCCGCCATGCGGCTGGGCGCCACTGACGCCATGACCTCCGCGGTGGCACTGGAAACCGGCGAGAAGTTCGACGCTGTCATTGAAGCCGCCGGACACCCCCGTGCACTGGAAGCCGCCATCGCGCTGACCAAGCCCGGCGGCATCACCGTGACGGTCGGCCTGCCGGCCCCGGGCCAGCCTGCCTCAATCGACCCGCTCGCCCTGACGGCTGAGGGGCGCTCCATTGTCGGCAGCTACCTCGGCTCGGCCGTCCCGGAACACGACATCCCGATCTACGAGCAGATGTGGCGCTCCGGCCAGCTGGCCGTTGAGGGCCTTGTCTCGGACACCATCCCGCTCGAAGAGATCAACCGGGCCATGGACACGCTCGACGGCGGCCTCGCGCTGCGCCAAATCATCGCCTTTTCCTGAACCAGCTTTCATTCCCTGAGGAGAGAACATTATGACCAACGACCACATTTACAGTGCCATCGTCATCGGCGCCGGCTTCGGCGGCCTGGGCCAGGGAGCCCAGTTCGTGCAGGAAGGCGTCGAGGATTTCCTGATCCTTGAGCGCGGCAACGACGTCGGAGGTGTCTGGCGCGAGAACACGTACCCTGGCGCCGCCTGTGACACCCAGGCCCTCGTGTACTGCTACAGCTACTTCCTCAACCTCAAAGTCACCCGGCTGTTCGCAGGCCAGGAGGAACTGCAGGATTACCTGCGTTCCATGGTGGAGGAATTCGGTCTCGGCAAGCACATCCGCTTCGGACAGAACATCACCGCCACCGAATGGGACCAGAACCGCTGCCTCTGGACCGTGCACACCGCGGACGGCTCCCATTTCCTGGCCCGGTCCGTCGTCGCGGCCTGGGGCCAGCTGAATGAGCCCAACATCCCGGACTTCCCGGGCATCGAGTCCTTCGAGGGAGAGGTGTTCCACTCCTCCACCTGGCGCCACGACCTGGACCTGACCGGCAAGCGCGTGGCCTCCATCGGCTCCGCGGCCACCGCCGTGCAGCACGTGCCCGAGGTGGCCAAGATCGCAGCCAACCTCACCGTGTTCCAGCGTTCGGCCAACTACATCCTCCCCCGCGACCAGTACATCTTCACGGAGGAGGAAACCGCAGCGTTCCTGGCGGACCCGGAGCTGTACCGGGCGAAGCGCCAGGAAATCCACGACTTCCGCGAAGCCGGATTCGAACGCACCCGCCGCCACTCGGCAGCGTCCGAGGAAGGCGTCCAGCAGGCCCGCGAGCACCTCGAGAGCCAGGTGGCCGACCCGGAACTGCGGGTCAAGCTCACACCCGACTACGACTTCGGCTGCAAGCGCATCCTCCGCAGCGATGATTTCTATCCGGCACTGAACCGCGAGAACGTGGAGCTGGTGACCGAGAAGATCGCCGAATTCACGCCCCGCGGCATCCGCACGGCAGACGGCGTCGAGCACGAATTCGATGTGATCGTCTACGCCACCGGTTTCAAGAGCCACGCCTTCCAGGGCTCCATGCGCGTTGCAGGACGCGACGGACTCGGCCTGGACGAACGGTGGGGCAACGCCCCGGAGGCATACCTCGGCATCACCGTCGACAACTTCCCGAACCTCTTTATGGTCTACGGACCGAACACCAACCTGAACCACAACTCGGTGGTGTCCATGCTCGAAGCCCAGCACCGCTACATCGCGCAGGCCGTTGAGTACATCGCCGCCGGCGAGAAGACGGTCCTGGAGGTTGACCGCGGCGTGCTGGACCAATTCAACACCCACGTCCAGGAAGAACTCGACAAGTCTGCCTTCTCGTCCGAGTGCTCCTCCTGGTATAAGAACGAGGACGGCCGCGTGATCAACAACTGGTCCGGGACCGTCAACGAGTACCGCGCCCACACGCAGGAACTCCAGCTCGAGGACTACCTCCAGCTGGCCGAGACCGCTCCGGGCAAGTGACCGGCGCGGATCCGTTCAGTGGCAGGCCCGTAGCCGGGGACGCAGCAGCTGTCCTGGCAGGGTTCCGGGCCTCCGGCGGACGCCCGTTCCACACCTATCCCGTGGACGAGGTCCGTGACCTGTACGAGCGCGGCTGTGCCTCAAACGGCCTCAAAGCCGATCCGCTCACCTCGGTTTCGGACTTCGGGGTGCAGGACTTCGGCGCCCGCGTCTATGAGCCGCGATCCTCCGGGGGCCCCACCGCCGTCGTACTGTTCTTCCACGGCGGCGGATGGGTCATGGGTAGCCTCTCCACCCACGACGGGCTGTGCCGGCGGCTGGCTTCCCTCACGGGACTGCCGGTCGTGGCCGTGGACTACCGGCTCGCCCCGGAGCACCAATACCCCGCGGCAATCGAGGACAGCCGGGCTGCGCTGGACTGGCTGTTCACGGCCGGTCCGGTGCACGGCCTGGACGTCACCACGGCCGTACTGGTCGGTGACAGCGCAGGCGGGCAGCTGGCCGCGGTGCTGGCCATCGAAAACGCGAAAAGCGCTCATCCGGTGCCGATCGCGGCGCAGGTCCTCATCTACCCGATGGTCGACCTGACCATGTCGGCGCCGTCGTACACCCGCGTCACCGAGGGCTTCCCCCTGGTGGCCGACACCATCGGCTGGTTCGCGGACCAGTACCTGCCGGAGGGAACCGACCGGGCATGCCCGGACATCAGCCCCGCCCTGGCGGAGCTCCCCTCCCGGCTTCCGCCGGCCTACGTCATCACAGTGGACAACGACCCGCTGGTTGACGAGGGGGCCACCTATGCCGCGGCCCTGGCCCAGGCCGGAACCGAGGTTCAGTATCAGCACCTCCCCGGGTACGCCCACGGACTCCTCACCTCCGCCGGGCGGATCCCACGCGGCGAACAAACAGTCGACGATATCGCCGGCTTCATCAGGAGCCGCGCCACCTGACCGAAGTGTCCTCCGCCCGCAGGACCGGCGCGGCCAGCCGGGCCGGCGCTGGGGTCCATTGAGCTGATCAATCGAAGAATGGTGATGGCCTGGCAATTTTTTGACGGGCCATCACCATCAATCACATTTTTAGGAAAGCCTTATGACTACCTCCCTCGTAGGTTCGCCTGCCATCTCACCCGAGCGTGAGGCTGCGCTTCTTGCTTCCGTCCCGACCGGCCTGCTGATCGGCGGGCAGTGGCGCGACGCGTCCGACGGCGGCACGTTCGACGTGCACGATCCCGCCACCGGGGACGTGCTCGCCACCCTGGCCTCCGCCACCAGTGACGACGCCCTGGCCGCCCTCGATTCTGCCGCCGCGGCCCAGGCGTCCTGGGCCCGGACCGCGCCCCGGGAACGGGCCGAGATCCTGCGCCGTGCCTTTGACCTGGTCACCGGACGCGCCGAGGACTTTGCGCTGCTGATGACCCTGGAGATGGGTAAGCCGCTGGCCGAGGCCCGCGGCGAAGTCACCTACGGCGCGGAGTTCCTGCGCTGGTTCTCTGAGGAAACAGTCCGTGACTACGGCCGCTACCTGACCACCCCTGAGGGCAAGAACAAGATCCTGGTCCAGAAGAAGCCGGTGGGCCCGTGCCTGCTGATCACCCCGTGGAACTTCCCGCTGGCCATGGCTGCCCGCAAAGTGGCCCCGGCAGTGGCCGCAGGATGCACCATGGTGCTAAAACCCGCGAAACTCACCCCGCTGACGGCGCAACTGTTCACGCAGACCATGCTGGACGCCGGGCTGCCCGCGGGCGTGCTGAACGTGGTGTCCTCCGCCAGCGCCTCCGGCATCTCCGGGCCGCTGCTGCAGGATTCCAGGCTCCGCAAGGTCTCCTTCACCGGATCCACCCCGGTTGGCAAGCGGCTTATGGCCGACGCCGCGCAGAATGTGCTGCGGACCTCCATGGAACTCGGCGGCAACGCCCCGTTCATCGTGTTCGCGGACGCGGACCTGGACAAGGCCGTCGACGGGGCCATGGCAGCCAAGATGCGGAACATGGGCGAGGCCTGCACCGCCGCCAACCGCTTCCTGGTCCAGGAATCCGTGGCTGCGGAGTTCACCGGCAAGTTCGCCGCGGCGATGGGTGCGCTGGCCACCGGCCGCGGCACCGAACCGGGCACCCAGGTGGGCCCGCTGATCGACGCCGGCGCCCGCGACGACGTGCACGCGCTGGTCAGCGCCGCCGTCGACGCCGGCGCAACGGCAGTCACCGGCGGCAGGGCCGTGGAGGGTCCCGGCTACTTCTATCAGCCCACCGTGCTCGCCAACGTCCCCAACGACGCCGCGATCCTCCGCGAGGAAATCTTCGGCCCCGTCGCCCCCGTCACCACGTTCAGCACCGAGGACGACGCCATCCGCCTCGCCAATGCCACCGAATACGGGCTGGCCTCCTACGTGTACAGCCGCGACTTCAACCGGCTCCTGCGCGTGGCCGAGCAGATCGAATTCGGCATGGTCGGCTTCAACGCCGGCGTCATCTCCAACGCCGCTGCCCCGTTCGGCGGCGTCAAGCACTCCGGACTGGGCCGCGAAGGCGGCGCCGAAGGCATCGCCGAGTACACCACCACCCAGTACATCGGCATCGCAGACCCCTACGCCGGCTGACCGGGCCCGGGCCGCAGCACCGTAGGCCGCGGTGGTGACGCTCCAGCCCGGTTACCCGGTGCCGCACCCCGCTTCGCGCCCCCACAGCCGCGGAATTCCACGGGTGCAGGGTGGTGCGGCCGGAAGTAACTGGGCGGGAGGGTCGCCGACCGTTGGAAGGGCAGCATTTCAGCCGCCCACCCAACGTATCGGTGCCTAGCCTGCGTGGTCCTGGAGCTCGGCGGCCGGCTTGCCCGCCTGCAGGAGGGGTGCGAAGAACGCGCCGAGTTCCGCCGTCGCCGTCAGGGGCAGGACGTTGGCCACGTACTGGTCCGGGCGCACCACCACCACGACGCCGCCGCGGTCCAGGCCGCGCAGCTCGAAGATGTCCGCCGACGGGTCGGTGGCGTAGACCTTCTCGTAGTCCGTGAGCTGGAACGGACCCACGGATGGCTTGAACACGGTCGGCACGGCGCCGATGTCGATGCCCGTGTGGTCCTGCTGGTAGATGACCTTCACGTCAAACCACGCATCGAGGTCCGCCCCTTCGGGGGGCGCGGCAAGCGGCGATTCCGGCGCGTTTGCGATCCACCGGGCGAACCGGTCCGTCGGCGAATCCGTGCCGGGCAGAGCCGGGTCGGCGAAGACGTAGATGCGCCAGCGGCCGTCCGCCGTCGCGTGGTGGCCGAGGTGCATCGGGTTGGTGTCGCCGACCCGCTCAACGGGGGCGGACTTGAAGCGCTTGCCGATGGGGAAGCCGGTGGCGAGGTCCTGGTGGGCTGCCTCGGCGATGAGCATGGACGGGGCGTACTGGGTCATGAACCCGGCCGGGAACTCCGCGGTGCTCACGTAGAAGTCCTCAAGCTCGGAGGGGCTGTTGAACTCCTCCGGCTTCTTCGCCATGAGCGTGGACCACTCCTTGTCGAAGTCGATGAGGTCCTTCGCGATGACCTGGCGCTCGGCCGAATACGTGGACAGCAGGCTTTCCGGGCTGCGGCCCTCCAGCACGTGCCCGAGCTTCCAGCCCAGGTTGAAGCCGTCCTGCATGGAGACGTTCATGCCCTGGCCGGCCTTGGCGCTGTGCGTGTGGCAGGCGTCGCCGGTGATGAACACGCGCGGCGTCCGGGTGCCCTGCTGCTCCGGCAGGACGTCGTCGAACCGGTCGGTGAGGCGGTGCGCCGTCCTTCGATCGGCCCCGCCCGCGGCGGCGCCGATAGGCCCTGCTGGTGCGAAGGTCCCGTACCGCATTGGCGCCGAGGATCAGGCCCCGATATACGGCCTCGTAGAGCGTCTCAACACACACATGCCAATCGATCTTGAGCGGGTAGCAGCGGCGCAGCCAGCGGCTGACTTGTCCCGGCGACCAACGAGCGGCGAGCTTCCCCGCCACCACCTGGTGAAGGGCAGTGTCGCGTTCGAATACCCGTAGCTTCGGGCGGCGACGTTTCAAATGCGCCTGATTGTGGGCAAACCACGGCTGGTAGGTTCCGTCGGGTTTGCGGTTGCGTCCGATCTCCCGATAGACACTCTGGAAGCTCTTGCCAATCCTCAGGGCAATCGATTTCACGGGTTCACCAGAGGCGAGTCCGTCGGATATCTCAATGCGGTCGTCAGAGCCCCGAGAACCCCTGACGGATCAGTTCGAAGTAGCGGCGTTTCACCTACTGCGGCATCTTGTTCGACGCGTATCTGGGCATGCGAGTCCCTCTCTCTGGGATTCGCAACGTTCACTAGAAACCGCCCCCGGTCCAGGGGCCGGTTCTGCCACTCGGTCATTTCAGCGATGACCTTCTCGGTGATCCTCGAGATGGTGTCTTTTGAGACCCTGGCGCCGAACACCTCGCCGAAGTGCGCAGCGATTTCCCCGGTGGTGAGGCCCTTCGCGCTCAGCGACAACACGATCTCGTCGACTCCCGTCAGCCGCCGCTGCCGTTTCTTGACGATCTGCGGGTCGAACGTCGATCCGGTGTCCCGCGGCACGTCGATCTCCACTGGCCCGATCTCCGTCATGACGGTCTTGGTACGGGTGCCGTTGCGGGAATTCCCGCTGCCGCGGCCAGACACGTCGTGTTTGCCGTAGCCGAGGTGCTCATCCATCTCCGCTTCCAGAGCGGTCTCCAGGACGTTCTTCGTCAACCGGTTCAACAGCCCACCCGGGCCGACGAGCTCGATTCCCTGCTCCCTGGCCTGGGCCAGGAGCTGCTGCGCTAACTCTTGCTGATCCATTTCAGTCGCCATGGGATCCATGGTTTCGCTCATGATCAGTCCTCCCCGCCAGGCACCGCCCGGCGTGTCAGGCCAACCCCGGATCCACCGTTATTCAGACACTCCCGCGTTTGCCGCCGGGACTAAAGGTTGGGCTTCCTTACCCTCGCCGTCGGACGTCGGTGCGGTCTCCTTGGCCAGCAGGGCACGCTTCCAGCCTTTAGGTGGCGGCCAGGGCACACCCCAAGCTGCCAACTGCGCGCGACTAAGCTTCCCTGGGGAGTCCTGCCGGCCTCGATATCGTTTTCACTCACCTTAGCGACGCCCTGGTAATGCAGGGAGCGATTGCGACGATCCCGCTGGAGGATGACCGAACGTCAGCTTTGGCTAGTGCAGGCTTCGATGAGAGCGTCCCAGTTCCTTGAAACCGGGACACTCGAAGCCGGGCACTCCCCCGTTGCCCGTATCCGCGGAACGCCACGTAGGGACATTGTGGATTCTACGCATTCGTGAGGGCGAGGACTAGGAGAATTCAGGGACCATGATCGTCCCACCGCGCTGTCCCGCCAGGCCGTGACTAAAGGCAAGCTGCTGACGCTCGCGACGTGACAGGCGGCTGCCAGCCCGATCCGCTTCCCTCAGCGTCCGCAGGATGGCAGAGTTGAATGATGAACGAGGAAACTGGCGGACTGGTCCTGAACCTCGACTGCACGCTCGATGCTCCCCCGGAAGAAGTCTTCAGGATGCTGACGGAATCGACCGAACTGGTGAAGTGGTGGGGTCCGCACGGCTTCACCATCCCTACAGCCGAACTGAACCTCACGGAAGGCGGCCGCTACGGATTCCGCATGACGCCACCGGCCGGCGAACCGTTCCACCTGTCAGGCGAGTTCCTGGAGATCGATCCTCCATGGCGCCTGGTGTACACATTCCGCTGGAAGGAACCGACACCAGACGACCGGGAAACCGTCGTCGACCTCTCACTCGGGAGCACCGGCGAAGCCACGCGCCTGGTGCTCTCGCAGGGACCGTTCCTGACGGAAGAGCGGCTGGCCCTGCACCGCAACGGATGGACCGAGTCGTTCGAGAAATTGCAGGCGGTATTGGGTAGTCGCACTTGAAACCGCGCGGCCCGCGCGCCGATGTATTGTTCACCCAGCCCGGCACACCGGAACGGGACATGTTCCACTTCGCGCCTGGCCGGGTACTGGCGCTCGACGACGGCGGCGCCGGTTTCGGTGCCGCCGCTGACGTCCCGCCGAACAATTGGCAGAGCGTCTTCGGCGGCCGGGCTTGGAGCGCGCGAACCCTGATTCGGCGACGGACAAGGACTGGTATCTGCACGTCTTCTCGGCCGGGAACCACAGGCCGTAGTGCGGCGGCGTGAGATGCGCGGATTCAGCCTTGCTTGGAGGCCCAGTCGGCGACGCGCTGCGTGCTTTCCTCTTCGGAGAGGTCCTCGACGCGGGTCATGATGGACCAGCGCACACCGTAGGGGTCCCGGATGCTGGCGAATCGGTCTCCTGATACGAAGGTGGACAGCGGCTCCCGAACGGTGGCTCCTGACCGCTCGGCGCGCGCAACGATAGCGTCGGCATCGGCGCAGTAGAAGCCGACGGAGTAGCAATCATCGTCGCCGTTCGGCCCCGGGACGAGGTGATAGTCGGGGTTGGGCTCGCCAAGTTGGAGCCGCCCCTGGCCGAAGTCAAGTTCGGCATGGACGACGATTCCGCCGATCTCGGTGACATTTACGGTGCGCGCGCCGAAAACGACTTGGTAGAAGGCGATCGCCTCCTTGGCAGAGGTGATCGCAAGGAACGGCGTGAGGCTCGTAAAGCCGTGCGGGATACCGGATTTCGTATGCTTGCCATCGGCGGCCGCGGCCAGTTCGGTGCTTGTAGTATCAGTCATAGATCTCACGGTACGCACAGGTCCGCTGAGCGGCTTGGAGAATTGCGACAGCCTGGATAAAGGAGTGTCCTCCCATGGTGGGTTCGTTCAAGGGAATCCTCTACCCGGCCCGGCTTCCCACATTTCACCGTGTGCCCGCGCCTGAGTCCGTCACGAACCTGGTGCAGTGGTTTTGGATCCCCGAATGGGACATTGAGCCAGGGCACACATCACGCCAGCACCTGATCGCGTTCCCGACGTCCAACCTTGTGGTCCAGAAGGATCTCGTTGAGTTCGCAGGCCCAACAACCCGTCGAACACATCGCGACCTCACGGGCCGGGGCTGGGCGGTTGGGGCCCTACTACGTCCCGCTCTGGTTCCGCGTTTCACGGATGATCCGGGGAGCCTGCGGGATGCCCAGCTGCCACTACCGCTCGCGGAACTGCATGCCTCAGTGTCGGAGGCGATGAGCGGAACCGATCCACGGGAACGTCGACAACGCGCGGTGGAGGCTTTCACTGGCTGGCTGGTAGCGCAGAGTCCAGAGGTGTCCGAGGAGGGAATTCTTGCCAACGCGATGATGGAGATTATCGGAACACGCACCGACGTGACCCGCGTTGAAGACGTTGCGAGGCGTCTGTTTGTTTCGCAGAGAACCCTTCAACGGGTAGCGAGGAAGTACATCGGCCTGAGCCCGTCCGCGCTCATCCGACGGCGCCGCCTGCAAGAGGCCGCTGACAGGTCACGGACCGACCCAGCGACAGATCTCGCGGCGATAGCTGCCGAACTCGGCTACACGGATCACGCCCATCTGACGAACGACTTCCAAAAGTTCCTAGGATTCACGCCAAGCACGTATCGACGATCAGTCCTCCAGGACCAAGGTGAGAATCATGACGATGCTGGATGGCTGACGAGCGGTCCGCCGTAGGTCAGTGGTGCGCAGACCCCACGAAGTCCATGGCTTCACGGGCCAGGGCCAGCCATGACTCCTCATCGTCGGCCGTGACGGTGAGCCACTCCTTCATCGCACGGCCCTTGCCGGCGTCGAACGGTGCGCCGGCTCCAGACCCGATCAGTGTGTTGACGCGATCATGTGGCAGCTTAACAACAAGCCTGCCTCCGGCGATCATCGCAAAAATCGAGCCGTTGATCTTCAGCGCGGACGAACCGAACCCGCGCCGTCCCGGTTCACCCGGCACCCTGACGCCTGGACTGGCTCTGAATTCGTCGACCAGCGCGTTGAACCGCTCCTCGGGAAGCATGGAAACATCCTCCCTCCCCGGACATCGGGCAACAACCCCGAACCAGGCTGTGCGCTGCCGGGACGCCTGGTCCCGCCGTCGTGCGGTCCGGTGCCTGCTGACGACTACAGCCGCCGTTGCCGGAACATCGGGAACGCCTCCCGCACCCGGGCCACCGTCTCCAGCGAGATGTCCACCGCCCGCACCCCAGGTTCGAGGCCGAGGTCGGCCTCAGTGACCCCCATGGGATCAACCAGAATGCTGCGGCCCACCGAGACCGGCGGCGCCTGGCACACCCCTGCCACGTACACGCTGTTCTCGATGGCGCGCGCCGCGTTCAGCGCCAGCCACTGCTCGGTCTTGTGGGTGCCCGGCACCCAGGACGAGCAGACCAGCAGGACCTGCGCGCCGGCGTCGGCCAGGGACCTGGCCAGTTCCGGGAACCGCAGGTCGTAGCAGGCCATCAGGCCGAAGCGCGCTCCCCCGGAGTCAAAGACCACAGGACTGGTGGACGGGCCCGGCATGATGAACGTCGATTCCCCGAAGCCCTGCGCGTCGAAGAGGTGGATCTTCCGGTAGAAGGCCAGCTGGTTTCCGTCCGGCCCGAAAGCCACCAGGGTGTTGTAGGCCTGGCCCGGCTCCCCGGTCGCTTCCACGACGCCCGCCACCAACGCGATGCGGTGGCGGCGGGCGATGCGGGCGAGTTCCTGGCAGATGGGACCGTCCAGCGGCTCGGCGACCTCCGGGAACGTGGCGTCCACCTTCTTCTTCTCGTAGGTGGCGTATTCCGGGAAGGCGACCAGCGAGGCGCCGTCGAGCGCGGCCGCGGCGGCGAACCGGTCGATCGCGGCAAGGTTGGCCTTGATGTCGGTGCCCGACTCCAGTTGCCCGAGCGCTATCCTCACGGTTGTTCCTCCCCTTTGATCAGGCGGCGGCCGGGTCAGGCGGCCCAGACTCAGGCGTCCAGCTCAGGCGGCCGCCTCCACGGTCGCCTTTTCCGTGGCCGTCATTTCCGGCGGTGCCGCTTTGAAACCGCGGGTGATCAGGGCCAGGACCACTATGCCAAGCACCAGCCACGACAATCCCAGCGTAATGGCGTTGCTGTCCAGCTGTGAGAGCAGGTACGCGCAGACGATGGCTCCGACAACCGGGACCACCACGTAGGACACAGGGTTCAGCTGGTTCCCGGCACGGCGCTGGCGCACATAGTGGAAGACCACGGAGGCGTTGACCAGCGTGAAGGCGGTGAAGGCACCGAAGTTGATGAACGAGGTGGAGGTGGCAACGTCCAGGAAGATCGCGATCAGGCCCACGATGCCGGTGACGATCAGGTTGACCACCGGCGTGTGGAACTTCGCGCTGAGCCGGCCGAAGACCGCCTTGGGCAGAACGGAATCCCGGCCCATCGCATACAGCAGGCGCGAGGCGCTGGCCTGCGCGGCAAGGCCGGAAGCGAACTGCGCCACCACCAGCCCGGCAAGGAACACAGCACCGAACAGCTGCCCGCCGATCTGCAGTGCAATGGAGCTGGCCGCGGAGGCCGAGTCCTCGAACACCCCGCCGGGGTGGACAAGCTGGGTCACGTACGACACGGTCACAAAGATGCCGCCGCCGATCAGGGCGATGAGCATGATGGCGCGGGGCATGTTCTTGCGCGGTTCGATGGTCTCCTCGGTGAGGGTGGTGACGGCGTCGAACCCCAGGAACGAGTAGGCGGCGATGGCCGCACCGGCGGAGATGGTGGCGAAGCTGGACGTGTCGTTGAAGAACGGCTGGGTGCTGGCCAGGCCGCCGGCGCCCGAGGTGGACACCACGTTGCCGATGGACAGCGCCACAAAGAACACGATCACCAGCAGCTGGAACGCCATCAGCACGTAGTTGGCCTTGTCCGCCACCTTGATGCCCAGGATGTTCAGCACCGTGGTGATGAGGATGAAGCCCACGATCCAGAGTCCGATCGGGATTCCGGGGAACTGGGCGCTCAGGTACGAGCCGCCGATGAGCCAGATGACCATCGGCAGGAACAGGTAGTCCAGCAGGATGGCCCAGCCGACCAGGAAGCCCACCCTGGGATCGATGGACCGGCGGACGTAGGTGTAGGCGGAACCGGCCACGGGATACGCGACGGCCATCCGGCCGTAGCTGTGCGCCGTGAACAGCATGGCGACCATGGCCACCAGGTACGCGGCCGGCGATGCGCCGTCCGTGGTTTCGGCGATGATGCCGAAGATCCCCAGGACGATCAGCGGGGTCAGGTACGCCAGTCCGAACAGGACCAGGGAGGGCAGCTTCAGCGTGCGGGTGAGGGTGGGTGATGTTGTCACGGTTTTTCCTTAGGCGTTGAAAGACTGGGGAGCCCAGGTGGCCGGACTGATCCGGCCCTGGTACACGGGCAGTTCGACGGCGTCCTCGCCGTCGCGGAACTGGGACCAGGGGCGGTTGAGGTTTTCGGTGCCGTGGGTTCTGACGTGTTCGACGGCGGCAAGGTCCAGTTCCGCCGTGAGCAGCACCGGGGCGTCGTCGAGGGCCTCGGCGAGGGTGTTGCCCTCCGGGTCCACGATGATGCTCAGGCCTTTGCCGGTGGGACCGGCACAGTTGACGCTGACCACAAAGACCTGGTTCACGATGGCGTTGGCCTTGGCGAGCACCAGCTCCTGCCGGCGGTCCGGCGTCGTGGTCTTCACGACGTTGAGGATGACCTCGGCCCCCATCCAGGCGAGCTGGCGTGAGACCTCCGGGAACCACGCGTCGTAGCAGATGTTCAGGCCCACCCTGCCGACGCCGGCCAGGTCCACGGTGGTGAACCGGTCGCCAGGGTCGTAGGGCTCGAAGGGGCGCCAGGGGAAAACCTTCCGGTAATAGCCGGCAAGCTCTCCCTCCGGGGACAGGACCAGCTGGGTGTTGAACAGCTGCCCTTCGGGGCCGCGCTCGCACACGCTGCCCGGCACCAGCCAGATGCCCAGGTCCGCGGCAAGCTGCCGGAGCTCCTTGACCCGGGGGCCGTCCAGCGGCTCGGCGGAGGCCTGGAGCACTTCGGTGCGCTGCTGGTCGGGGTGGGAATCCCCGAACAGGTGCAGCTCCGGAAAGACCACCAGCCTGCTGTGCGGCTGGACGGCGAGGGCGGCTGTGACCTCGTCCGCGAATGCCGAGACGGGTTCACCGATGAGCCGGGGCCGGGCCTGGGCCGCGATGAGGGGAAGGGTGCGTTGCATGGTGTTCTCCACGTTGAGGATGTGATCTGCACTATATTAGATCAGAATGATCCAATTATGGGAAGGGGCGGGGATGGGCCGTAAAGTAGCGGTTATGACCCGTCAGTTGGAGGACACCGCCGACACTTCGCCCATCGGCGCCGGCAGGCTGGCCGGAATCGACCGCCGAAGCGCCATCGACGCCGTCCGGCTGCGGATCGGCATGGCGATTTCGCTGGGGCTGCTGAAACCCGGCGAACGCCTGCCCGATCAGGAGGACGTGGCCCTGGGCCTGTCGGTCAGCCCGATCACCGCCCGCCGCGCGCTGGCGAGCCTGGCCGAACAGGGCGTGGTGGTCCGCCGCCGCGGCCGGGGCGGCGGAACGTTCGTGGCCGACGAGCCCCCACGGAGCGTTCTGGCTGAACTCTCGGCATCACCGGCCGAGTCCCGGGCCGTGAACCGGCTGGTAGACCGGAGGCTGCTCTTCGAATGCGCCGTAACGCACTACGCGGCGCTCAACGCCACGGCTGAACAGCTGGATGAGCTCGACCGGCTGACCCACGACATGGCCGAATCCACGGACTGGTCCGACTACCACCAGGCAGACGAGCGGTTCCACCAACTGGTGGGCACCGCCTCGGGGCTGCGCACCGCCGTCGAGGCCTACCACGAGACGCTGGCCGAGCTCTATGCCTACTTCATCCCCTACCCGATCGAGCTACTGCACAAATCAAACTGCGACCACGTCGCATTGGTGGCAGCGCTGCGTGCCGGCGACGTCCCGGAAGCCGTGGAGGTCTCGCGAAAGCACGTGGACATCCTGCACCGGACGATGTTCATGGGCCTCACGGACGGCGGGGCCACCTCCACCCCTGCCTGATGCCGCACCTCCAGCGCACCCCCATGTTCGATCGTCTGGATTGTGGCAGCGCTCCGAGGCCGTTGTTTACGTGCAAGTATTCACTTATGACTATCGATGGCGACACCGCCAAACTCCTAGCCTTCATGGACTCCCACGGCATCGACGCCTCGACTGAGGTTAGCCGTGGGTGGGCTTCCATCGGAGCGATTATTGTCGATGCCTCCTTGCAGCGACGGCAAAATTACCAGGCGACCGTGAAGCCGCGCGTTGACGCTCTTCTTGTCGCATGGCCAGATGCCAGAACAACAAGTGGGTTCCGGAAACGTCTTGCTACGGGAACCCTCTCGGAAGTCATCGATTGGCCATCCCCGGGCCGTCTTGCTCAGATAGACGACTTAACATGCGTGTTTGAGGATCAGGGCATCGAAACTGTAGAGGAACTCCGAGCCAGACTCACTGACCCAGCAAGAAGGCCGGTTCTTCGTGATGCCCTCGCAGCTGTACGTCATGTGAGCCCTAAGACGCTGGATTACATCGACGTTCTCAGTGGACTCTCAACGGGAGTGACTACTGATGCGCGGATACGGAGAGTGGCCGAGGCCGCCGGGATCGAGGACACGTCGTACGCCAACATGTCGGCCGTGATCCGCGCTGCTGCAGACTCACGAGGGTGGCGCGCTGAGGACCTGGACGCTGCGCTGTGGCACTTCGGTATTGAGAGCGATCCGGCATCATCCACCTGAGGACTGTACAACCGTGAGCGGGCGGCGAGCACCGGCGTCGTGCTTTGTCTTTCTGAACGCCGCATCCCAGCTGTAGTGGTGCTCGCCGCACTGCTCCGCGTCTGGTCCGGGCTACGCCCGCTGGGAGATGTTGAGAATGTTGCCCTCGCTGTCCAGGAACCAGGCGGACTTCCCCCATCCCGCGGTGGCAATGCCGTCCTCCGTCTTCAACCCGGGCTGGTCGTAATCCTCAAAGACGACACCGCGGCCCCGCAGCTCCTCGACGTCACGCTCCAGATCGTCCGTGCCCCAGCCCATTTGGGTGTTCTTCGCGGTTCCTGCATTCTCTGTCTGGTAAACCAAGAAGCCCGTCCCGTTGCCGCAGCGGTACATCACGCTTTCGGCCTCCATGGATTCGGAGGGTTCGATTCCCATCTTGTCCCGGTAGAACTCCTTCGCCCTGTTGATGTCCTTCGCGGGGAGGACAGCCATGATGTCTGAATCCTTGAGCATGATGATTCCTTCCGTGCAGTGATGTGTCGCATTGATGGCGACGTTCTCCCCCGGATTCGGTCCCGAACGTCCCTGTCCGGGGCCGCGTGGCCGCCCGTTCCGCCAAGTACCGGGGCGGCCACCTGGGACTCTGCAACGCCCCGCCAGCAATCATCGTCGCGAGGGTCCCCGAAGCTTATGGGGCCATTATGGAACCGATTTGTGCCTACTGAAATAGGGGATTCTGTCGCCTTTCTGAGGTGTGCGGAACTTCCGCGTCCTAAGCATCACCCTCTCCCTCACCTTGCTGGGAGCCTCCGGACTGGTGGGTATCTGGATCGCCGGCATCACCGTGGACATGCGGCCGCGCCGTTCACTGCTGATCACGACGGCGATCATCGCCGCCGCATTCCTCCTCCTGCCCGTGGGTGGGGTCACCGTCCCCGGCGCCTTGGTGCTGATGGCGGTCTGGGGAGCTGCCTTCGGCGCGATCGGCATCTACAACCAGTCCGCCATCCTCCGTGCCGGCAAGGAGTACCGAGAAGCCGCCAACGGCCTCACGGTGCTGACCATCCAGCTGGGGATCACCATCGGCGCGCTCTACGGCGCGGCCGCCCTCACCACGGCGGGGCCGCTGCTGGTGCCGGTAGCTGCTGCGGTGCCCGTCGTCGTCGCACTCGTTATTGTGGTGACCGGGCGCAAGCACGCCTACCCGCCCGGGCCGAAAGAGCCCGGGCATGTGACAGCGGAACAGAAAACAGTGGAGCAGCAAACGGCGGTGGACGCCCCTTCAGACTTTGCGCGAGCGGACACTTAAGGCCCGCTCGCTCGCCCCGTCCCACCAGGCGAGCACGCGCGTGCCGTAGAACGTAAGCCACTTGGACGGCTCGCCTGGGGCAACGTCCACGCGGAACCACACCCTTCCGGGATGGCGACGCTCCTGCAGCCACGTGCCGTCGGGGCGGCGGGCGGCACGTATCGCCTCGATCGCGTCGGCAAGCCGCGGATCAGGCGCCGCACCATCGTGCAGCGCCGCAGCCCGGAAGTAGTCGGCCGCGTTGAGCATGCTGTAGTACCAACGGAACGGGTACGCGAATCGCGTCACCCACGGCCCGACGAGCTCGCCTGTGGACAGGGTGCGGAGCAGTCGGCGCTGGAGCAGGTACTCCTCGCCGGCTCGACGGGCTGCGAGCAGCACATCGCTGCCGCCGGTCGCGGCTTCGTAGTACAACAGGCCCCTAAGGGAGTTAAGCGTGGAATGGAACGACGAGCGGGTTGAGCCCTCGACCCACTCGCAGTTCCAGCCGCCGTCGGCCAAGCGGTGGTCCACGAACCACTGGGCCATTCCGGAGACATCCGCCCCGAGCCACGCGCCGTTGGCGAGCGTGTAGGCGTTGATGCAGCAGTCGACCTCACCACGCCAGTACGGCAGGTCGCCATACTCCCAGCGGCTGTTCGCGGCGAGCAGGTCGGCGGTGCCGGCGAGGGCGGCTGCATCGATGCCCCAGTCACGGAGCGTGTTGAGCGTCCACGTCGTAGCGGTCCATGGCTGCCCCGCCCCCTCGGCTGCCTCGGGGCCGCGGAAGTCGAAGCCGCTCGGGAAGAACGCCCCGCCCGCCCACTGGCCGTCGGGATCCTGCAGCGCGAGCAGCCGCGCCCCGAACCCTTCCGTCGCGATGCGGGCACGGGTCGCGCCCCACACCTCACTCGGGGCGCCCACTAGGTCGCGCTCGACCTGCCAGCGCAGCGCCGGGTCGGCGTCAAGCAACCAGTCGAGCAGAGCGGGGTCCAGAGCCATCGTCGGCAGGCTACCACGGTTCCCCCAACGGGGAAGGCCTGCGAAGCGTTAGCCGGTGACGGCAATGCCGGTCAGCAGCGGGGTTCCAGTCAGGCGATCTGCCGCCCGTGCAGCGAAGTGTTCAACATCTGCACAATGACACGATGCACCAGCACTACGATCGTTAGCCGGTGATTCTTTCGGCCTGACGCCTGGGGATCGGGAGTGCAATTTGCGGAAGTTCGATTCACGCAGCCTGCCCTCGCTCGAGCTGCAGCGGCAGGTGGAGTGCGTCAATGAACCCTAGACATGTGACCATTTAGTCACCTATCCTAGAACCGTGGACGCCGTATTCAAGGCCCTGGCCGACCCCACCCGCCGTGACCTCCTGGACGAGCTTTTCAGGGAAGACGGGCAGACCCTGCACGCGCTCGAGGCCCGCTTCGACATGACCCGTTACGGCGTCATGAAGCACCTGAAGCAGCTGGAGGAAGCCGGCCTGGTGGTCACCCGCCGTCGGGGCCGCGAGAAGCTCCACTTCCTGAATCCGGTGCCCATCCGCCTGGTCCACGACCGCTGGGTCAGCAAATACGCAGAACCATGGGCCGCTGCCCTCAGCGACCTCAAAACCCGATTGGAAAGTCCCATGGAAAAGATCTTCGAAATCTATATCAAGACCACTCCGGAGCGGCTCTGGGAAGCCATCACGGACAGCGAGATCCGCAGCAAATACCAGTTCGGCAGCGTCATCACATCGGACTGGACGCCGGGGTCCCGGTTCGAGATGGCGCCCAAGGGCGGGGATCTCCTGGGCGAAGGCGAAAACATCGAGGTGGACCCGCCCCGCAAACTCGTCCAGACCATGCGCGCGCTCTGGGGCGAGGACGTCAAGGCCGAGGGCACCTCCCGCATCACCTGGGAGATCGAACCGGTGGGCGATTCCTGCCACCTCACCGTCACGCACGATCAGCTCCGCGAAGGTGCCAACGACCAGCTCTACGGCGGCTGGCCGATGATCCTCTCCGGCCTGAAGACCTGGCTGGAAACCGGGGAACTGCTGACCACGCCCGGCTCGCTCATGTACACCTGACAGCGCCCGGCGCACCCAAGATGTGGCGCCGCCGTCGTAATTCCCGACGCCGGCCGCTGGCCAGTTGCCGGGCGGCCGGTGGCACCCGTCTTATGTTCCGGAGGGCCGCCGCCCCGCCTCAGTAGGACCGCGGCAAACCCAGGACCTTCGTGGCGACGAAGCTCTTGATCAGGTTGTTGTTGACCGGCGCCACCTGGAACATGCGGGTCTCGCGGAACTTGCGTCCGACGTCGTATTCGTCAACAAAGCCATAGCCGCCGTGGGTGTCCAGGCAGGCATTGGCGGCCGCCCAGCTGGCCTCCGACGCAAGGTGTTTGGCCATATTGGCCTCCGCGCCGCAGGGCTCGCCGGCATCGAAGAGCCGCGCCGCCTCGTACCGCATCATGTCCGCGGCCCGGACCTTCATGTACGCATCGGTGATGGGGAACTGCACGCCCTGGTTGGCGCCGATCTTCCGGCCGAACACTTCACGGCTGTTGGCGTAGTCCACACCCCGCCGCGTGAACCAGTAGCCATCGCCGATGGCCTCGGACGCGAGCAGGATGCGTTCGGCGTTCCAGCCGTCGATGACGTAGCGGAAGTTGGTCGCGTAATTGAACATGGTGCGGACCTTGACCACCTTGAGCGTGTCCGGCTGTTCCGCACGGACCTGGCGCAGATCCACCAGGAACAGCGTCAGGCCGTGGGTCTTGTCGGAGCCCTTGCCGTCCGGCTTCTCGGACGTGCGCGCCAGCACCAAGGCGAGGTCGGATTCCTCGATCCGGCTGGTCCAGCCCTTGTGGCCGGTGATGATGAAATCGTCGCCGTCGCGCACGGCTGCGGTCTCGATGCTGGTGGTGTCCGAGCCGGCCTTGTCCTCGGTGATGGAGAAGGCCTGCAGCCGCAGCAGGCATCGGCAAAACGCTCTCCGCGCGACGATATGCCAATTGGGCCAAAGCCGAAGATCTCCTGGACCGGTGGGGTCCGCGTGCCGATACCGATGCGCAGGTCCATGCGGGCCTGGCCAGGAGACGAACCGTTTTCTACACCCCCGCCGTCCTCACCACACCCAAACAAATGCATGCCGAGCTCGAGCACATCAGCACCCGCGTATCGATCTGTGTGGACCAGCACCTGGAAAAAATCGGTAAAAAGACGGGCCCTCCTACCCGGACAGGCAAGCACGTCGAACTGCTGATCATTGACGAATCCGAGCGGCTCAGCGCCACAGCCTTGGAGCTGCTTCGGGACCGCTACGACCGGAACAACACCGCCCTGATTCTCATCGGTATGCCCGGCATTGAAAATGGTTCAGCCGTTACGCCCAGCTCTACAGCCGGATCGGATTCGCCCATGAATACCGTCCACTCGCCCAGGAAGAACTGCATTTCGTCCTGGAACGCCGATGGCAGAAACTCGGGCACGCGCTGGATCCCGAGGATTTCACCGACGCGCAGGCCATCGCAGCGATAGCGCGCATCACCCGCGGGAACTTCCGCCTCGTCGACAGGCTCTTCACCCAAATTGAGCGCATCATGAAAATCAACGAACTGGGCACCATCACCGACGACGTCGTTGAAGCAGCACGATCCACCCTCGTCATCGGCATCAGCTGAACCGCCAAACGAACCTGCGAAATAACCGCCAAACGAAGTTAACAGTCACAGGTTAAGTGACAAGTTCAGGTTCCATCCCTAATTGTGTTCAAGTCGTCACACAAACGAACGTATTGCGCGACATCCCCGGCATCAGTTTGTCGCAACGTGACCGGGCTTTGTCGCTGGTTGGTCCTGCGAAAATTCGCACCGCAAGTACCCGCATCGTCTTTGGAACGGACCGGCGGTGGCAGCGGGTTGCGCGATGCCAAGTCCGGCAGGTGCCGACGGCCATGCGCTGGTACGGGGTGTCCGGCGCCGGTACAACGTGCATGTCCGTCCGGAACTCAGGCCGGATCGGTCCAGCCCCCAGGAGCGGAGGTCGGCAGGTGCCTGGTGATGGCTTCAGATCCTGCAGGCAATATATCCGTGCCGCGCGGAAAAAATCCCCGGTTTCCGGGGCCAGCGGACGTGCCGGGGCGGTCCAGCGTCGCGCCACGGCCTCTCCCGCGGACGGGGAAACTGCCGGCATCCTCAGTTTTGCACGTTTGTGCAGAACGCTTGAACATATTCCCGCTTTGTTCGAAGAATGAAATATGAAGGCGCCTCAGGGTGCGAAGGACAAGCTGCAAGGGAGCAACTTTGAGCAAGCATGAATCCACCGGTGACCGCAGGCCCGTCTCTTCCCGGGCCACGGTTGAGAGTCTGCGTGAACGCCCCCGGGCGAAGGTGCTGATCATCGGCGGGGGCATCAACGGGGTCGGCACCTTCCGGGACCTGGCGCTGCAGGGCGTGGATGTGGCCCTGGTGGAACGCGGGGACTACTGCCAGGGTGCGAGCGGCGCCTCGTCTCATATGATCCACGGCGGGATCCGCTACCTTGAAAACGGCGAATTCCCCTCGTCAAGGAATCCGTCACCGAACGCAACCGGCTCCTCAGGCTCGCCCCGCACTATGTTAAACCGCTGAAAACCACCATTCCGATCTTCAGCACCTTCTCCGGCGTGCTGGCCGCCCCGCTGCGGTTCCTGACCCACAAACAGCACGGCACACCCAAGGAACGGGGGGCCTTCCTGATCAAAATCGGACTCAGCCTGTATGACTCCTTCTCCAGGGACGGCGGCGCCGTCCCGCGGCACGAGTTCAAGGGACGCGCCAAGGCACTGCAGGAACTTCCCCATCTCAATCCAGGCGTAAAATACACGGCCACCTACTTCGACGCGTCCGTGCACAACCCTGAGCGGCTCACCCTGGATGTCCTGCAGGACGGACAGAAGGCCGCCGGCTCCGGCAATGACACCGCCCGCGCCGCCAATTACGTCAGCGTCACCGGCATCGGTAATAACGGTGTCCAGCTCCGTGACGAACTCACCGGGGAGACGTTCTCCTTCACGGCCGATGTGATCGTGAACACGACCGGGGCCTGGGTCGACCTGACCAATGAGGCGCTGGGCTCGCCCTCCCTGTTCATGGGAGGGACCAAGGGATCCCATATCGTGCTGGATCACCCCGCACTGTTCGACGCCTGCCAAGGCAGCGAAATCTTCTTTGAACACACGGACGGAAGGATCGTCCTGATTTACCCCATGGGGGACCGTGTCCTGGTCGGCACCACGGACATCCGCGCGGACATGGACGAGGACGCCGTCTGCACCGACGAGGAGATCACATACTTTTTCGACCTGATCAAACACGTCTTCCCTGACATCAGGATCACCCGCGAGAGCATCGTGTACAGCTTCGCCGGCGTCCGACCGCTCCCGCGTGACGATGCCGAGCACCCCGGATTCGTCTCCCGCGATTACCGCATTGAACGCCGCGACCGTGAAATCGCCGGCACCAACGTTCCGGTCCTGAGTCTTGTCGGCGGCAAATGGACCACCTTCCGTGCCCTGTCCGAGCATATGACCAACGATGTCCTGACGATCCTTGGTCACAAACGGAAGATCTCCACCGCCAAGCTTCCCATCGGCGGCGGAACTGACTTCCCGGCTACCGAGACCGACATCCAGGCCTGGATCACACAGCACGTGTCCGATGATCTGGACGCCGCCCGCGTCGAAGGACTTCTGACCCGCTACGGCACCCGTGCAACCGACGTCATCACGTACCTCACCGCCGGCGAGGACCGCGTCCTGCACTCGACCCGCGAGCTGAGCCTGCGCGAAATCGAGTTCATGGTCCGGCACGAGCAGATCGGACACCTGATCGATGTCCTCATCCGGCGCACATCCCTGGCCTTCCGGGGCATGGTCACCGCCGAACTCCTCACCGAGCTGGCCCAGGCCCTCGCGGGACCGCTCGGCTGGGATACGGCCCGGATGGCCCAGGAAATCACGCACGCACAAGACGTGCTGCAGCGTTTCCACGGGGTCCCGGTACAAAGCCAGATTTCCTGACGCACAGCAAGGCCACCATCAAAAAGCCGGACCGCAGCTTTGGCGCGGATCCGGACCCGCACAGCGGGCCGGCGGGGCGGAACGACGCCTGTCGCAGGGCCCGCCCCCCGACCGCCGGTCATCACCCGAGACCGGCCAAAAACAGAACAATAAGAGGAGTCAAAGATGTCTCTTGGAATTATCTTCCTGTCCGAAATATTCGGCACAGCGATGCTGACGCTGCTCGGCTGCGGTGTCGTCGCCAACGTTGCCCTGAAGGGAACGAAGGGAAACAACGGCGGGTTTCTGACGGTCACCTGGGGCTGGGGCATCGCCGTCTTCGCCGGTGTGTTCATCGCAGCCAAATCCGGTGCACACCTCAACCCGGCCGTCACGCTGGGTCTGATCCTTAACGGCAAGAAGGAATTCGTCCCCGGCATCCCGGTTGATTTCCTGTCGACCATCACCTATTTCGGCGGAGAACTGACCGGCGCCTTCCTGGGCGCCGTCGTCTGCTGGCTGGCGCACAAGCAGCACTTCGACGCGGAGCCTCTGGCAGCCAGCAAACTGGCGGTGTTCTCCACCGGCCCGGCCATCCGCTCCACCGGCTGGAATCTCGTCACCGAAATCATCGGCACCTTCGTCCTGGTCTTCGTCATCCTGACCTTCGGCGGCACGCCCTCCGGACTCGGACCGCTGGCGGTGGCCCTGCTGGTGGTCGGTATCGGTGTTTCCCTCGGCGGCCCCACCGGCTACGCCATCAACCCGGTCCGTGACCTAGGACCACGCATCGCACATGCCCTGCTCCCGATCAAGGGCAAGGGCAAAAGCGACTGGTCCTACTCGTGGATTCCCGTCGTCGGCTCCCTGGCCGGCGGAGGGCTGGCCGGCATCGTTGCCGCTGCTGCGCCCATTGTATTCGCCGCCGCACCGTAACCGCGGCGCACCCGAACACCGTCATTCACTAAGACAAGGACGTCATGATGAAGCAGTATGTAATTGCAATCGATCAGGGCACGACCAGCAGCCGTGCCATTATTTTTGACCACAGCGGCAATATCATCTCCAGCGGTCAGAAAGAACACGAACAAATCTTTCCCCGGGCCGGCTGGGTCGAACACGACCCCGTCGAAATCTGGGACAACATCCGCGAGGTCATCGGCTCAGCGTTGTCCAAGGCCAACCTGACCAGCCACGACATCGCCGCCCTGGGCGTCACGAACCAGCGTGAAACCGCCGTCGTCTGGGACAAGACGACCGGGCGTCCGGTGTATAACGCCATCGTGTGGCAGGATACCCGCACCCAGGACATCGTCGACGAGCTGGCAAGGTACGGCGGCGTGGACCGTTTCAAGAAGCAGGTCGGCCTGCCGCTGGCCACCTACTTCTCCGGCACCAAGATCAAATGGATTCTGGACAACGTCCAGGGTGCGCGGGCCAAGGCCGAAGCAGGGGACCTGCTCTTCGGCACCACCGACTCCTGGGTGATCTGGAATCTGACCGGAGGCAGCACCGACGGCGGTATTCACATCACCGACGTCACCAACGCGTCCCGGACCCTGTTCATGGACCTGGAAACACTGCAATGGGACAACAGCATCCTTGAGGCGTTTGATGTGCCCAGGTCCATGATGCCCGAAATCAGGTCCTCTTCCGAGGTCTACGGCACCGTCCACCACTCCCAGCTGCTGGGCGGAGTTCCTGTGGCCGGCATCCTTGGGGACCAGCAGGCAGCCACCTTCGGCCAGGCCGCGTTCGGCAGGGGCGAGACCAAAAACACCTATGGCACCGGGTGCTTCCTGATCTTCAACACCGGCGAAGAGATCGTTCACTCCAGCAACGGCCTGTTGACCACGCTCGGCTACAAGCTGGGCGATGAGAAGCCGCACTACGCGCTGGAAGGATCCATTGCCGTCACCGGATCGCTGATCCAGTGGCTGCGGGACAACCTGGGCCTGATCGATTCCGCCCCGGAGGTTGAGGCCCTGGCCGCGTCGGTGCCGGACAACGGCGGCGCCTACTTCGTACCGGCGTTCTCCGGCCTCTTCGCACCCTACTGGCGTCCGGATGCCCGGGGCGCCCTGGTCGGGCTGACCCGTTTTGTCACCAGGGCACACATTGCCCGGGCGGCACTGGAAGCCACCGCGTTCCAGACCCGCGAGGTGCTGGAGGCCGTCAACGCGGACAGCGGGGTGTCGCTAACCGAGCTGAAGGTTGACGGCGGCATGGTCGCCAACGAGGCCCTCATGCAGTTCCAGGCCGACATCCTCGGTGTGGCCGTGGTACGGCCCAGGATCGTTGAAACCACGGCGCTCGGTGCCGCCTATGCGGCTGGCCTGGCCATCGGCTTCTGGAAAGACCTCGGAGAGCTCACCGCCAACTGGGGCGAGGACAAGCGCTGGACACCGAAAATGGACGACGCCGAGCGTTTCCGCCAGCTCCGTCTCTGGAAAAAGGCCGTCACCAAGTCCATGGACTGGGTAGACGAGGATGTGAAGTAGGGCCCATCGCCCCCGCCAGACAGCGGCGGCGGCCGGGAGCCTATTGCGTGCAGGTGGCGCCTGCGGGCCGCCACCTGCGCGCCCCGCGCCCGGAACCGGCCCGATGGCCGGGCGCTCCAGTGTTGCCAAGGCTTCCGGCAACGGCCCCGCCCCCACAGGAACACAGATCCGCCGCACGCTGACCGCCACGCATCCCCCACTACCGTTCAAGAATGAGGTCGCTATGTCTGACGCTTCCAGATCAACCCGCTATTCAATCCTGTCCCCGGCGCTGGCCGTGGGCGACGACGAACCCGACCGGAACCTGGCGCTGGAACTCGTCCGCGTGACCGAAGCGGCCGCCATTGCCGGTGGCCACTGGGTCGGATTCGGCGACAAAAACAAGGCCGACGGCGCTGCCGTGGACGCCATGCGTTCCCTGCTGTCCACCGTCCATTTCAACGGCGTCGTCGTCATCGGTGAAGGCGAAAAGGACGAAGCCCCCATGCTGTACAACGGTGAGCACGTCGGTGACGGCACCGGCCCCGAATGTGACGTCGCCGTGGACCCCATCGACGGAACCCGTCTGGCTGCCCTCGGCATCAACAACGCCCTCGCCGTCCTCGCCGTGGCCGAGCGCGGCACCATGTTCGATCCCTCCGCCGTCTTCTACATGGAGAAGCTGGTCACCGGGCCGGAAGCCGCGGACGTCGTGGACCTGCGGCTGCCGGTCAAGCAGAACCTGCACCTCATCGCCAAGGCCAAGGGCGTCAAAATCAACCAGCTCAACGTCATGATCCTGGACCGCGACCGCCACCGCGGGCTGGTGGAGGAAATCCGCGAGGCCGGTGCCCGAACCAAGTTCATCATGGACGGCGACGTCGCCGGCGCGATCGCGGCCGCGCGCTCCGGTACCGGGGTCGACGCCCTCATGGGAATCGGCGGAACGCCGGAAGGCATCGTGACAGCCTGTGCCATCAAGACGCTCGGCGGCGTGATCCAGGGCCGGCTGTGGCCGACTAACGATGACGAGAAGCAGAAGGCCATCGACGCTGGCCATGACCTGGACCGGGTCCTTTCCACCGACGACCTCGTCACCGGCGACAACTGCTACTTCGCGGCCACCGGCATCACCGACGGCGACCTCCTCCGCGGTGTCCGCTACGCCAAGGACAAGGTGCTGACCCAGTCGATCGTGATGCGGTCCAAATCAGGCACCGTCCGCTTCGTCGACGGCGAACACCAGGCCCACAAGTGGGAATCCTATTCCCGCCAGAGCTAACCGCTGAACCTCAGTGGTGTCGCGCGGGACAACGTCGTCGGGGCGGGAGTCTACAAATTGTGTGTGGTTACCTCAGCACCTCCGCCCGGTGACGCGCCGTGCTGCGGGCCAGCCTGAAGGGCTGCGCAAGGTCGTCCCGCTACCTGGGCGCAGCCTGAAGGGCTGCGCAAGGTCGTCCCGCTACCTGGGCGACGAGACTTGCGCGGCAGCGACACGACCAGCATGCGCCCCGCGCTCCTGGCCCGGGCGTCCTTGCGGCAGGGGTCCGGACACTTCCCGACCTTGTTGCGGGAGGATGTAGTCTATGTCAATTGATGTCGAGGCGGCACGCAGGCAGACCCGCGGTGTCCTGAGCGTGACCCATCTGAACAATGCGGGAAGTTCGCTGGTCCCCGGTCCTGTCGTGGACACTGTGGTGGGTCATTTACGCCGCGAGGAGGAGATCGGCGGCTATGAAGCGGCGGAAGAGGCTGCTGATCGGCTGGAGGGCGTGTACTCCTCGGTGGCGCGGCTGATCGGGGCCGGGCCGGACGAGATAGCCCTGGCCGAGAACGGCAGCCGCGCCTGGGCGATGGCGGTGTACAGCTTCCCCTTTGTCCCCCGGACGCGGCTGCTGATGGGCCGCACCGAGTATGCCGGCAACGTCATTGCGCTGCGGCAGCTTGCGCGCCGCCACAACCTGGAGATTGTGATGCTCGACGACGATCCCCACGGCCAGGTTGACGTGGAGCACCTCCAGCGGGAGCTGGAGCGCGGAAACGTGGCCATGGTGGCCCTGACCCATGTGCCCATGGCCAACGGCCTGGTAAATCCCGCGGCGGAGGTGGGCCGGCGGTGCCGCGCCGCCGGGGTGATGTTCGTGCTCGACGCATGCCAGTCGGTGGGCCAGATGCCGTTGGACGTGCAGGCATTGGGCTGCGACGTGCTCGCGGGAACGGGACGGAAGTTTCTGCGCGGACCGCGCGGCACCGCGTTCCTCTATGTGCGCGCCTCGGTCCTGGAACGGCTTGAGCCGGCCATGCTGGACGGGCATTCCGCCGTTCCGGCCGGCGCCGCGGGCTTTGAAGTTCGCGGCGATGCCCGGCGGTTCGAGAGCTGGGAGGCCAGTGCCGCCGGAAGGCTGGGCCTGGGGCGGGCAGTCGATTACGCCCTGGCCCTGGGCCTGGACGCGGTGCAGGAGCGTGTGGCCGGGCTCGCGGAGCAGCTGCGGTCCGAGCTGGCGGCGGTTCCCGCAGTCACTGTCCACGACCGCGGGATCACCCGGTGCGGCATCGTCACGTTTTCGGTGAAGGGAAGCGATGCCGGGAACATCAGGACCCGGCTGGCGGACCGCCGGATCAATGTCTCCGTGGCACCCCTGACCTCCGCCCAGGCCGACTCCGTCCCGGCCGACTCCGTCCGAACGGGGACACCACAGGGGCCGGAAATGGTGGTGCGCGCCTCGGTGCACTACTACAACACCGAGGCGGAGATCCAGCGGCTGGTCGGCTTCCTTCAGTGAACATCCTGGACCCCCTGGCGGTGTCCGTCCGCCGCCCGGCCTAGACGGCTTCGGCCAGGGTCATCGCGTATCGGTCCTGCCGGTCGGTCCACTGCCCGGCGACGGAGAACCCGGCCGATTCCAGCTCTTCGACCACGCCCTCGAGGCGGAACTTGGCCGAAATCTCCGTCCGCAGTTCCTCCCCCTCGTGGAACCGCACGTCCATGCCGACCCCCGGCAGGCGCACCAGCATTGGCCTGCTGGCGCGCAGCCGCATCTCGATCCACTCCTCCTGGGGCATCCACACCGCCACATGCTCAAACGCCATCACGTCGAAATCGGCGCCCAGCTCGGTATTGAGGACACGCAGCACGTTGCGGTTAAAGTCGGCGGTGACCCCCTCAGCGTCGGCGTAGGCCGGGACTAGCACGTGCGGTGACTTCACCAGATCCGTGCCAAGCAGCAGCGAACCGCCGTCGTCGCCCAGCAACTCGCGGACGTCGGTGAGGAAGCGGGCCCTGGCGGCCGGCTCAAAATTGCCGATGGTGCCGCCCAGGAACGCGACCATGCGGCGTCCCGCCCGCGGAAGCAGGTGCAGCTGGGTCTCGAAGTCCGCTGCCACGGCCTGAAGTTCAAGGCCGGGAAAGGCAGGAGCCAATTCGTTTCGGGCATCCAGCAGTGCGCTGTCGCTGACATCCACGGCAACGTAGCGGCGGAGGGATCCCGCTTCTTTCAGGGCATTGAGCAGCAACGGGGTCTTCCGGGAAGACCCGGACCCGAGCTCGATCAGCGTCTCTGCCGGGCAGGTGACCGCCATCTCTGCGGCAAAGAGTTCCAGCACTTCACGTTCCGCCCGCGTCGGGTAGTACTCCGGCAGGTCTGTGATCCGCTCAAACAGTTCGCTGCCCAGCTTGTCATAGAACCACTTGGGCGGCAGCGTTTTCGGCGACGCGGTGAGCCCTGCGCGCACATCGGCGCGCAGGCTGCGTCCCAGGTGGTCCGGGGGCAGGTGGTGGATGATGTCGGGGCGATCGGCGGAGAGGCTCATGGGGCCACCTGTTCCTTCGTGAGGTTGGGAATCGGACGGATGTCGACGTGGCTTGCGGTGGCGGTCAGCAGGCAGTTGTCCGGCACCTCATGCCAGCCCGGGCCGTCGTCGTAGGGTTCACTGGCCACCACCACATTCCCGGGGCCTGCCCGCCAAAAAAGGGTATCCCCGGCGGCCGTGGCCGCGATGCCCGTGCCGTCGGTGAGGAGAAAGTTCAGCCTGCCGCCGGTGACGGCGGCGACAGTGCTGACCACCTGCGTCAGCGCATCCCCGGCCGAGTCCCCTGCGGCGAGCCGTTCCAGGACCAGGGCCCAGAGCAGGGCGGAGTCCACCTGGGCTTCAAGTGCCAGCAGACGGGCCGGCGGAAGTGCAGCGGCCAGATCTTCCAAGGCACCCGGCCAGCCCTCGACGCGGCCGTTGTGGCTGAAGAGCCAGGGCCCGTACGTATAGGGGGCCGCGGCTGACTCCTCCTGCGTCATCCCCGGTGTCGCTGACCGGACGGCCGCGAGGACGGCCCCGCTGTGGGTGACCCTGGCGACGTCGGCGAAGGACCTGTCCGCCCAGATCGGTATGGCCCGGCGGTACCGGGCCGGCAGAGGATCCCCCGGGGCATACCATCCGACGCCGAAACCATCGGCGTTAACTTTCCCGTTCCGCTGATGCCTGGGCGCCCAGGACTGCCTTAACAGCCCGTAGGCGGGCGTGAGCAGCAGCTCCGCCAGCGGCATCGGGGACCCGAGATAGGCGAGATGGCGGCACACGGGCTAACGCACCTCGGCCGGGACGGCGTCGCGTGCTGTGCGGAAGCCGGCAAAGATTTGCCGGCGGATGGGGTAGTCCCAATTCCGGAATGTCCCCCGGCACGCGGCCGGGTCCGCCGCCCAGGAGCCTCCCCGCAGCACCTTGTAGTCAGACCCGAAAAACACTTCGCTGTATTCCTGATACGGGAACGCGCTGAATCCGGGGTAGGGGCGGAAGTCACTGGAGACCCATTCCCAGACATCACCGATGAGCTGGCGCACTCCCAGCGGCGACGCCCCGCCCGGATAGGAGCCTGCGGGCGAAGGCCGGAGGGCCGATCCGCCCAGGTTCGCGTGATGGGGTGCGGGATCCTCATCCCCCCACGGGTAGCGCCGCGAACGCCCGGACCGGGGATCATGACGGGCAGCCTTTTCCCACTCCGCCTCGGTGGGAAGCCGGCGCCCGGCCCAGCGGGCGTACGCGTCCGCTTCAAACCAGCACACGTGCTGCACCGGTTCACGGTCCGGCACCGGTTCAACGACGCCGAACCTGGTCCGGATCCACCGGTCACCGTCGCGTTCCCAGTACTTGGGCGCCACCAGCCCGGCTTCCCTGACATGGTTCCATCCCGGGGCGGTCCACCAGCGCGGGTTGCGGTAGCCGCCGTCGTCGATGAAGCACCGGTAGTCACCGTTGGTCACCGGAACGGTGTCGATCCAGTAGTCCGGCACGTCCACCGCGTGGGCTGGACGCTCGTTGTCCAGTGCCCACGGCTCCACCGAGGTCCCCATCATGAACGTCCCCGCAGGGACCAGCACCTCCTTCGCCAGAGCGGGCCGGTCCGTGGACCGGTCCGTGGTCCGGTCCGTGGCCAGCACAGCCGCCGCCAACGGCCGGGCCCGCAGGACCGGCACGCCGACGCGGAGCTGGTGCGTGGCCAGCATCGTCTCGTCGTGCTGCTGCTCGTGCTGGATGATCATCCCGAAGGCGAAGCCCCGATCCACCAGCGGCGAGCCTTCCAAAGGGGTCCGGTCCAGGATATCGAGCGCTTTGGCACGGACCTGGGCAATGTACTTCCGGGACTCCTCCGGCGAGAGCAACGGCAGCGAGGGACGGGCGCTGCGGGGATGCTGGAACGCGTCGTACATCTGGTCGAGGTCGCACCGCAGCGGCTCCATTTTGCCGACGTCGCGCACCAGCCAGAGTTCCTCCTGGCTGCCGACATGCGCCAAGTCCCAGACCAGCGGTGACATCAGCGGTGAGTGCTGCTTCAGCAGATCCTCGTCGTCGCACTCGGTCAGCGCGTGCGTGCGATTCCGGGCCCTTTCCAGCCCGTCGGCGATGAAGGCCCTGAGAGTGTCCGGGCCGGTGCCGGCCCCGGGAAGGTTATCTGGCATTTTCGCGATCCTCCTCGTACTTTGACTCGTACTCTGACGGACCAAAATAGCTGCCGGTTCGTTGCCAGCGGTCCAGCCGCTCCTCCGCAGGGCACCGGCCCCGCGCCGTATAGCGGTCAACGAACTCTTCCGCCCGGGTGCGCGTGGCGGCGTCAGCTCCCAACCGGGGCAATGCCATCAGCGCGGCCTCGGCGCAGCCGAGGGCCGCCGAGGCGAGCAACGGATCCGCCAGCGCGTAACGGGCCGCGGTCCTGATCGGATCGGCCAGGGAAGCAACCGGGGCGCAGGCCTCGGCGGCGAGGCCGGCCGCGTGTTCATCGTCCATGAGCGCGGTCACCAGGGCCGTGACCGGCTCCCAGTCGCTGCCTGCCTGGGCGTCGATCACCCTGATCTCCAGGAACCCCCGTGGCCGGACCGGCGGGAACAGGGTTGTCAGGTGGTACTCCAGGTCAGCCAGCGTGGCGGGCCGCGGGCCTTCCCCGCGGAGCCAGTTCCGCATCGTCAGCCCGCGCGGAGCATCCCATGACGCATCCTCCGAGGGTATGCACAGCACCAGCGCGTCGAGGGCGTACCGTGCCCAGGCCAGGCGCGGGTCCGACGAGGAGGGGATCGTGGCGGTCCGCGTGGGATCGGTGCTCAGCCAGATACGCTGCCGGTTGCTGTGCCAGCCGCTCGGGATGCCGTGAAGGAACGGGGAATTGGCAAACATGGCCACGAGGACCGGCAGGAGATGGTGCAGCCGCGCCCAACGTTGCGCCGCGCCGCTGGGCCCGGGATGGTCGAATCCGGCCTCCAGCGAAATCTGCAGGGAAGCCGTGGAACACATCATCGTTCGTCCGGCGGGGCCGGAGCGGTCGAAATGGCGCTCCATGGCGGCATACCGCGGGTGATCCAATGACCGCACCGGTGGCCGGCCAGCGTCCAGAGCCACCGGGCCGAAGCAAAGGCCGGCATCCGCCAGCAGGGCCTCAACGGCTGCAAGGTCCGCGCGGGTCGCCGTGACGAGAGCGGGTAGACCAGGCGCGCAGGCTGAGCTGATTTCCAGCTGACCGCCGGGCTCAAAGGTGACCAGTCCCCCGCCCGGCAGCGGTCCCTCGGCTGCCGCCATGGCGTCGCTGACCCGTGCAACCGGGACCGGAAAATGCGGATTCGAGACGTCGTGGACCAACCGCTCTACCTCCACCCCGGCAGCACCCGGCGGCCCGGTCTTAAAGCACACGGAGGCAACGTACACCTCGGCGTCGGACTCGGAGAGCGGGCGGATGTCACGCCCGGGCAGCCATGCAGAGCTCACGCCACACCATTCCTTCCGCGGCGGTTATCTTCCGGCAGCAAGCTAAACAGCCCTCCTTCTGCCTTGTCAACGGCCCAGCCACTTCCAAGCAGGTCCACAGCTGCGACGGTACGGTCTCCTCTCCGCTGAAAACCTCCTTCAAAACCGACCGCACAAACCACTCCGAATGCAACGCCGCCGCCATCTGACTGGTGAATTCACCGAGGTCACGGTCGCGCTTCCGCCCATGATCGCAGAGTGCTGGTATCACCCGGGCCGGGAGGCCCTGACCGCATTGGAGGAAGCCGCCGTCGCCGTTGCATCCCTGGATGTGAAGGCAGGATCCCGGATGGCCGATGTTCTCCTCGGCCCTGTCAGCGGAGGACGTGCGGGGCTTGTTCGACGCCTGAGGCACTAAATGGCCGGGACCTATGCGGACTTGAGCCATGCCTGGAGTGCTTGGCGGACTACCTCACTGCGCGTTGAATGATCTTGCTCCGCCCGCCTGGAGAGGGCGGCATTAAGGTCCGGGTCCAACCGGATCGCGGCCACCTGGGCAATTTCCGCTCCGATCCGGGGACGGCCCCGTTTCTTGAGGGCTGGCACGTCATAGCCCGCCGCGGCTTCGTCAGCCCACTGAGCTATCTGCCTTTCAGTGACCGGCGGCGGGTGTCGAAGAACCGCCCAGATATTGTCGCACCGGCCCAGTAGTCTGCCTTCACGAGCTTGAAGACTCCAACGGAGGATGAAATGGCGGACCTGATCCACGAGGCAATCGACAGGACGGCCTCCGGGCCTGCAGCAGTTGCCCCGGTCCCTGGAGCTTTCGAGCCGGATGACGCCGACCGGCCGGAATCACCGGCAGCCGGCGACGGGGTCACCGAGGACGCCGTCGCGGACTACCTGCGCCGGATGCACCACTACGACTTGCTCACCGCGGAACAGGAAGTGGAGCTGGCCCAGGAGATCGAGGCAGGACTCTTCGCGGAGCAGCTCTTGGCGGACGGAACACCGCGGCCCGGACGGGACGTGGGGGAGCTTCGGACCATCGTTCATCTGGGCGAGCGTGCCGCCGACACGCTGCTCCTTGCCAACCTTCGGCTCGTGGTGTCGATTGCCAAGCACTACACCTACCGGGGCCTCGACTTCCTGGACCTGATCCAGGAAGGAAACCTGGGACTGCACCGGGCCGTCTGCAAGTTCGACTTCGCCACGGGTTTCAGGTTCTCGACTTACGCCACGTTGCGCATCCGGACCGCCATCACCCGGGCGCTGGCTGATCAGGCCCGTCTTATCCGGCTGCCGGTAAACGTCGTCGAGCAGGTGCAGAAAATCCGGTCAGCACAACGGATGGCCGCAACGACGGGGACCGTGTGCAGCAACGAAGATCTTGGCCGGCTGACGGACAACTCGATCGAGAAGGTTGAACATCTGCTGACCCTGGACCAGCCGATTTATTCGCTGGACTCTGAGGTGCCCAACGGCAGGGGCGGAACCGAGGCGCTGGCCGAACAGCTGTTGGATCCCCTTGATCTCGACGCGACGGATTCGCTCTTCCATCAGCAGCTGAAGGAGCGGGTACATGCCGTACTCGGCACGCTCGAGGAGCGGGAGGCAGGGGTCATTGCGATGCGCTTCGGCATGACGTGCGGTGACGAGACAACCCTGGATGCGGTCGGGAAGGCATACGGCATGACCCGAGAACGCATACGCCAGATCGAGGTCAAGGCCATGAAGAAGCTCAAGGACCCGTCCCGGTCCAACCTCCTGCGGCAGTATCTCTTCGACGCTGACAGCCCATTCGGTGACAGTTCGGAAGGTGACAGCTCAGTCAGCGAGGAGCCCTCAATCGGCGCGGAGGCGGCGGAGGCCTAGGAGCGCGTCGTATTTTCTCGGACACCTCGCTCGGCGTGTTTATTCACCCCCGGTCCAGCTGCCCGCACACGGCAGTCCATCTGGCCTCCCTACGGTGGTCGAGTCGCCGGCGCTGCGCCGGTAACCGTCATCCAGGAGGAACCATCACCATGCGCACACCCCTGACCGCCGCGGCCACCGCCGCGCTCATCGCCTCGTTGGCGAGCCCCGCCGTCGCCGCCTCCAACCCCGAAGCTGGCTCCGCGCCGTCGTCGAACGCTTCCGCAACGGCTGGGTCCGAAATTAAGACCAACGAACGCAACGGCTCCTTTGACCTGCAGTCCCACCGCGGCGGCCGCGGCGAGTGGACCGAGGAGTCCCTGGCCGCGTTCGCCAACTCGCTGAAGCTCGGGGTGACCACGCTGGAGCTGGACACCCACCTGACCGACGACGGCAAGGTCATCGTCTGGCATGACGACACCATCCAGGCGGACAAGTGCCGCGACACCGCGCCGGCGGCCGCTGGCGATGCCGAGTTCCCCTATGTCGGTGACCGGGTCGCCGAGCTGTCGCTCGCGCAGATCAAGACCCTGGACTGCGGGTTTACGCCGCTGTTGGGGTACCCGGAGCAGGACGTGATCGAGGGCAACCGGATCGCTGAGCTCAAGGACGTGTTCCAGCTGATGCGCGACGCCGATGCCAAGAAGGTCCGCTTCAACATCGAGACCAAGGTGGAGGACGGGAAGTCCGGCGGGGAAGGCATGGTGGCCCTGACCAAGGCTGTGGTCACGGAAATCTACACCGCAGGCATGGCGGAGCGCAGCACTGTGCAGTCGTTCGACTGGTCCTCACTGAACCTGACCAAGAAGATCGCCCCGGAGCTTCCCCTCGCGGCACTGTCCAGTGGCGACGCCTGGCTCGAGGTCGGACGGCCCGGCTCCAGCCCCAACCTCGGCGGCATCGACATCGATACCTACGGAGGGTCCCTCGCCAAGGCGGCGGCAGCCCAGGGCTACAACATGGTCTCCCCCACCTTCCGCTCCGTCACACCCCAGATGATCACCGAAGCCCACGAGCTCGGCCTTCCAGTCATCCCCTGGACGGTGAACACCACGGCAGACATGGAACGCCAGATGGACCTCGGCGTGGACGGCATCATCAGCGACTACCCCACCCGCCTGCGCACCGTGATGGAAGAGCGCGGCACGAAGCTCCCCAAGGCCTACTCACCCAAGGCCTAGAAGCACGACGACGGGGCGGCTGCGGCCGGAAGCTGGTGCGGGTCACGCGCTGTGGTAGATCCGCAGCGCAGCCCCGTACCCCAAGGGCAGCCCCCGCCCGTGGAGCCAGGACACGAGTACTTCCATCACTGCAGCAAGGCTGAGAATCTGGCTGGCTTTGGGCCCCTTGTGTGGCTTGTTTCCAGCGCCATCGGCCGCCGTGCCCAGGCCAATGCGCCAGTTGTGCGTGGTTTGGCCGTTGATCTGGGCAACCTCCACCATGTAGCCGTTGCCCGTATTCGCCGCCTGCGCATACCGTCCTGACGGTTGGCCATGCAGATCTTTCGTCTGCACGGTGAACCAGTCGTTCTCGTGAGTGATCGATTGAGCGATTGCGACGAGCTGGTCTGTGGACTCAACGTCATGCCATCCCGTGTAGTGCCGATTCCGCTGGGCCTGCCACTCCAGGGATTCCTCCGGCTGGACGCCGAGCATCAGTTCAAGTTGCGTATCGGGTAACGCCAGAGTATCCAGCATCCCTCGCCCCTTTCGTAGGTCGTGTACAGAACCATGTTGAGCCACGGCACCGACATTTTCGGGTCCGGGCTCAGAAAGTCGGAGGCGCTTGATAGCCTGCGAATACCGGCGAAGATCTACCTTTGCCGCGTATCAAAAGGGGAACGCCATGGGTAAGCAGGAAACAACTTCCGAGGTAGTCGCCGCCAAGGCGATTGCGACCATCGCGCACCGCTACCAGACGGACAAGATTGGCGTCCCTTACATCGAACATCCTCGCCGGGTGGCCGCCAGGCTCACGAAACCGAAGCACATCGCAGCTGCGTGGCTCCACGATGTTGTTGAAGACTGCGGCATTACGCCCCAAGACCTGGCAGCCGCCGGAATCAGCAGGAAAGTCGTGGACGCCGTCGTCCTGCTCACGCGCACCGAGGCCAACGGTGGTGATGGATATTATCTGGAAATCCGCAAGAATCCCATTGCCCTCGCAGTGAAGTTGGCCGACATCGCGGACAACACTGATGAAAAGCGGACCGAACGGCTGGACCCCGAGAAGCGGGCGCAGCTGGCCGCAAAGTACGAGAATGCCCGGAATCTTCTCGAAAGCTAACCCACCCGCGCACAGCCGCGACGGCCTGACGTGCTCGGGCTACCCCGCCACCGAAGACAGGCGGACGCCGTCGAACTTCGCGTCGGTGCGTCCAGACGGGCACGCAAGGGGTCCTTCCCGGAAGGAAGGACCCCCTTTGCCCCGCGCTATTTCCGCGCTATTGAGGTACCGCGCCGATCTGTTGCATGAGGGTCATCGTGTCCGTGGCTCCCCAATGCTCAACGACTTTGCCGTTATCGATTCGGATGATGTCAACGCCGCTGAATTCGACGCTGCGGCCGGTGGGGGCAACGCCCATCAGTTCTCCCTGATGCGTTCCGGTCAACACCACGTATTGCGCCTCCAGATTTCCATCTACCAACGCCGGCTCGGTGGTCTTGGCCTTGAGATCCGGGAATGCCGCCCGCATCGTGTTGACGAAGAACCCGACGCCGTCCTTGGCGGGCGATTGCCCGGGTAGGGGATCATGATCGACGAAGTCGTCACTCACCAGCTCATCGATGAGATCCAGGTTTCCGCCCTCAATCACCTCTGTGTAGAACCGCTTGATCATTCCAGTCCCGTCAGCCATTTCCGACTCCTTACAGTGGATGAGACCGCAGCCCAAGTTTCCCACTCCGGCCATGGCACATCAACGGCTCGCGCTTCCGCCGCCCGCGCCGTAGCAGCCGGTCCGCGCGCAAGGGAAATGACGCATGACCACGCGGGCCGCCGCCCCGGCTAGGCTGGTTCACGAGACAGGCAAGCATGGGGTGACGCACCCGGGTGCCCGCTCTCATGCAGCGGCGCTGGCCGGCAAAGGAGTGAGCATGCAAGTTCCAACCCTGGTCTGGATCCTGACCGTCGTCGGGATCGTAGGCCTCCTGGCCTTTGATTTCTTCTTCCATGTCCGCAAGGCCCACACGCCCAGCCTGAAAGAATCGGCCTCCTGGTCGGCGATCTACGTCGGCATCGCCCTGTTGTTCGGCGTCGGGACCCTGATTTTCGGCGGCGTCGAGATGGGCACCGAGTACTTCGCCGGCTATGTCACGGAGAAGGCCCTCTCCGTGGACAACCTCTTTGTCTTCCTCATCATCATGGCCAGTTTCCGGGTGCCCCGCGCCGATCAGCAGAAGGTGCTTCTCTTCGGGATCATCTTCTCGTTGATCGCACGGACCGCGTTCATCTTCCTTGGCGCAGCCCTCATCAACAGCTTCTCCTGGGTCTTCTATATCTTTGGTCTCATCCTGCTGCTCACCGCCGGAAACCTGCTCCGGCCCAATTCGCACGACGACGACTCCGACGGACTGGTGGTCCGTCTGGCCAAGAAATTCCTCCCCGCGTCCTCGCACTACGACGGCGACAAGCTGTTCACGGTCGAAAACGGCAAGCGCGTCCTGACCCCCATGTTGCTCGTCATGGTGGCAATCGGCGGGACGGACATCCTGTTTGCGCTCGACTCGATCCCGGCGATCTTCGGCCTGACCCAGAATGTTTTCATCGTCTTCACCGCGACGGCGTTTTCGCTGATGGGCCTGCGGCAGCTGTTCTTCCTGATTGACGGGCTGCTGGACCGGCTGATCTACCTCTCCTACGGCCTCGCCGCCGTCCTCGGGTTCATCGGGGTGAAGCTGGTCCTCCACGCCCTGCACGAGAACACCCTGCCGTTCATTAACGACGGCGAACACTTCAACGTTTTCGAGATCAGCACCTCCGCCTCGCTCCTCGTGATCCTCGGAGTCCTCACAGTCACCGTGCTGGCCTCCGTCTTCAGCCCCAAGGGCAGGGCCAAGAACGCGGTATCCGGTGCCAAGCGCCACGCCACCGACTACCTGGACCTCAACTACGAGACCGACCTCGCCGAACGCGACAGGATCTTCACCAAGATGGTCAGCGAAGAAGAAATGCTGCGGGCGCTGCCGGAGAAATACAAGCGGCTCATCCGCAATGAAACCGAGTTCATGGACCTGCTGCGGCGCGCCCATGCCGAGCACGACAAAGCCATCGAAAGGGAGACGCAACGGTAGGACGGACCGGCCGCGCGCCGTCGCCCTACCGCTGTTCCCGCCACAGCAGCGACACCACAAACACCACCGCGCCGAGTCCCAACATGACGAACACCATGAGGCCCCAGTTGGCCTGGTTGACGCCGGTTCCGTAGAAGATGCCGATCAGCACCGTTGCCGTAATAGCTCCGAGGTAGCGGCAAGTCTGGTAAATCCCGGCGGCCACCCCGCGCTCCTCCGGCCGGGTGGAGACGTACATGCCCTGGCTGGAGGCGATGCTGACCACCCCGTACGGCACCCCCAGCAGGGCCGTCAGCGCCAGCACCAGCGGAATGGCGAACGACGCCGTCAGCAGCCACATCGTCCCGGATGCCGCCACGAGGAGCACGACGCCGATGATCAGTACCCGCTTGACGCCGAAACGGTCGATCGCACGGACCGCGAACGGCGTCACCACCACCGACATCGCGGCCAGCGGCAGCATCAGCAGCCCCACAACGCCCGGACCGTATCCCCCGGCCTCCTGCAGCAGCTGCGGCAGCCCGAAGAAGGCGAAATAGTAGACGCCGTTGAACAGGGCGAAGCCCAGGTAGACGAGCAGCAGCGGCCGGTTCCGGCCCAGCAACCGCAGGTCCAGGAACGGCGGAGCGAAGCGCAGCTCGCGCCACACGAACAGCACCGCCAGCAGCGTCCCGCCGCCCAGCAGCCACCATCGGTATTCCGGCAATACGTTGAGCAGCGCCATCATCACCAGGACCATGGCGCCCAGGAAGGCGAGGATGCCCGGAATGTCCGAGTCCCGCAGCAGCTCCGCGGCCCGGCCGCGTTCACGCCCCTCGTCAGCCGGGGCGAACCGCCGGACCAGAAGGATGGCGGCGAGGGAGAGCGGGACGTTGACCAGGAACAGCGCCTGCCAGCCGACCAGGCTCACCAGCAGCCCGCCCACCACCGGGCCGACGGCGGCAGCGGAGGTGTTGGCCATTTGGATGCGGCCCAGCGGCCGCGTGGATTTCGTCTGTGCCTGCTTGGCCAGCGCCCCCACCATGACGACGGCGCTCGGGTAGGCGGTCGCCGTGCCCAAAGCCATGAAGGCGCGGGCCACGCACAGCAGCGCAAAGTTCGGCGCGAAGGGCGCCACGGCACAGGTCACGGCAACCACTGCCATGCCGAACATGAACAAGCGGCGCGGCCCGAAGCGGTCCGCCAGCCGGCCCATCAGCGGCTGGCCCGCCGCGGAGGTGAGGTAGAACGCGGTGATCACCCAGGTGACCGTGGCGACGTCGAGCCCGAAATCCGCGCGCAGCACCACCAGCGCGACGGCGATCATCGAGGAGTTCAGCGGGTTCAGCGCCGTGCCGAGGCTGAGTCCAGCGACGGCGAGGCCGGTCCGGGGAGAGTTGCTCACGGCAACAGTCTGTCCCACACCGCTGGCCGCGACGAACTCCGTGACGCGGCGCGGTCAGCTCCCGCCGTCAGAGGACCTTGGAAAGGAACGCCTTGGTCCGGGCATGCTCCGGGTCGCTGAGGACCTGCCGCGGTGGACCGGCCTCCACCACCACGCCCTCATCCATAAAGACCAGGGTGTCCGCCACCTCGCGGGCAAACCCCATCTCGTGCGTCACCACAATCATGGTCATGCCGGTGCGGGCCAGTTCCTTCATCACGTCCAGGACCTCGCCCACCAGCTCGGGGTCCAGGGCGCTTGTGGGCTCATCGAAGAGCATCAGCTTCGGGTCCATGGCCAGGGCGCGGGCGATGGCCACCCGCTGCTGCTGCCCGCCCGAGAGGTGCGCCGGGTAGTGGTCGCCCTTGTCCCCCAGGCCCACCCGCTCCAGCAGTTCCTTGGCCCGGGCGGTGGCCTTGGCCTTGGACAGCCGTTTCACCCGCATGGGGGCCAGGATGATGTTTTCCACCGCCGTCAGGTGCGGAAACAGGTTGAACCGCTGGAAGACCATGCCGATTTCCTGGCGTTGCAGGGCAGCTTCGGTGGGCTTCAGTTCGTGAAGCTTGTCCCCCTTTTGGCGGTAGCCAACCAGCTGCCCGTCGACCGAGAGCCTGCCCGCGTCCACCCGTTCGAGGTGATTGATGCAGCGCAGGAACGTGGATTTGCCCGAACCGCTGGGACCCACGATGCAGAGCACCTCGCCCGGCTTGACCTCCAGGCTGATCCCGCGCAGCACCTTGTTGGTGCCGAAGTTCTTAGACACCCGGTCTGCAAGCACCATTGGCATGCCCGTCATCCCTTTCCTCCAAAGTCCGTGCCGAGCGGTACGCCCGGTGCGCCTGGCGCCGCCGTCGGTCCCGGCTCCGGCGACGCCGGTTCCTTGCCGGTCTTGAGGCGGCCGGTTCCGCGCGAGAACCGCTTCTCGATGAAGTGCTGGCCCACCATCAGGGCGGAAGTGAAAAGCAGGTACCAGAGCGACGCCACAATCAGCAGCGGCACCGGAGTAAACGTCACCGCTGAAATACCCCGGGACACGCCGTAGAGGTCAATGCTCAACGGAATCGCGGCCACCAGCGAGGTGGTCTTGAGCATCGAGATCACCTCGTTTCCGGTGGGCGGAATGATGATTTTCATGGCCTGCGGAACCACCACATAGCGCATGGTCTGCCCCCAGGACATGGCCAGGGCTGTCGAGGCTTCCTCCTGGCCCTGATCCACGGACAACAGCCCGGCGCGCACGATCTCGGACATGTAGGCGGCCTCATTCAGGGCCAGCCCGATCACGGCGGTGATGAACAGGTTGGTGAAGATCCCGTTCGGGATGGTGGCCCAGGGCGTCATGAACGGAATGCCCAGCGTGAACACCGGATAGATCAGGGACACGATGCCCCAGAAGACCAGCTGCACGTAAACGGGCGTGCCCCGGAAGATCCAGATGTACAGCCAGGCCACACTCTTCAACACGGGGTTCGGCGAGAGCCGCATGATGGCCAGCAGCAGGCCCAGAACTATCGCGCCCACCATCGCATAGATGGTCAGCGACAACGTGACCCACGCGGCCTGGCTGATCCGGCGGTCGAAGATGTACTTGCCGACGTCGGCCCAGCCGTAGTCGGGGCGTTGGGCGGCGTCCAGCACGAAGACCGCCAGCATGAGGACAAGGACCACAGCCACGAGGATCCGCCACGGGTGGCGCAGCGGGACGGCGACGATCGTCGTCGGCTCGCCATCGCGGTCCGAGACGACGACGCCGGTTCCGTTGCCGCCGGCCGTTCCCGGGCCCGTGCCGCCCGGGCCGGCACCGTTGCCGCCGTTCCGGGGCCGCCGGCCGGGCAGCGGCTCAGTCATTCTGCCGGACTCCGGCTCGCTCATTCGTGATCACCCCTTGGCTGCCACGTTGAGCGCCGCCGTCTTGACCCCGCCGGATTCCACTCCCCACTTGGCCAGGATCTTGCTGTAGCTACCGTCGTCGATCAGCGTCTGGAGCGCCTTCTGCAGGACCGGAGTGAAGGCGCTGTCCTTGGCCACGGGCATCCCGTACGGTGCCACCTCGAACGCGTCGCCGGCGGTCTGCAGCTTGTCCTTGGTCTTGGAGATCGCGTACAGGGTAACGGGCGAATCGGCGCTCATCGCGTCCACCTGGCCCACCACCAGGGCGTTGGTGGCCTGGTCCTGCGCGTCGTACTTGAAGATGGTGATGGCGGCCTTGCCGGCGTCGGTGCAGGCCTTCGACTTCGCGGGCACCTCGTGCGTGTCCTGGTAGGTGGTTGCCTGGACGGCAACCTTGAGTCCGCAGGCGTTGGCCGGGTCCACGGTCTTGCCCTTGGGTGCGGCCCACTGGATGCCGGCGGAGTAGTAGTTCACGAAATCCACCTGCTTTTCGCGTTCCAGGGTGTCGGTGAAGGAGGACACGCCCAGGTCGTCCTTTCCGGCCTTCACGGCCGGAAGAATGTTGTCAAAGGTGCCGATGTCGAAGTTGACCTTCAGGCCCAGAACGTCACCCAGCGCCTTCGTCAGGTCCACGGCCCAGCCGGCCGGCGCACCGTTCTCGTCCTTGAACTCGTTGGGCGGGTAGTTGTTCGCCATGCCGACGTTGAGGACACCGGCGGACTTGATCTTCTCCGGGAGCGACGCCGCAAGGGAGTCGTTCTTCTTCACCGCGACGGCGTCAGCCGTTCCGGATGCGCCGGACGTGGCAGCCGTGGCTGCTGGTTCGCTGTTGTTGACGCAGCCTGTCAGCGACATTGCCGTGATGACGGTGAGAACGGGAAGTAGGTATCGAGTGCGCATGGTTTCCTTAGCTGTTCAGGGATTCTTGGGCCTCCCGCAACGCTGCGGGAAGGCACGGCGTGCCGAATTGTTCGGAGCTGATTAATGTATGGAGCCTCAGGCTGTTGGTTCGAGGACTTCGGGGGAATGACGGATGTCGCGAAGAATTTCCCCGCCCCGTGCCTTCAATTCGGGAATGCTGGAAACGCCCACCAGCGTCATCGTACGCCGGAGTTCGGCCGCGAAGATGTCAATGATGCGCCCGACACCCGGCGAGCCGGCCGCCACCAGCCCGTACAGGTAGGCCCGGCCGATCGAACAGGCGTCGGCTCCCAGCGCCAAGGCCTTGAGGATGTCGCTCCCCCGGCGGATGCCGGAGTCCACGTAGATCTCGATCGAATCGCCCACCCGCTGCCGGGATTCCTGCAGCACGTCCATCGGGCTCAGCATGTGGTCCAGTTGGCGGCCGCCGTGATTGCTCAACTGGACGGCATCCAGGCCAATGCCCGCGGCCTTTGCGACGTCGGCCGGGTTGACGCAGCCCTTGAGCACGATCTTGCCGTGCCAGGCCTGCCGCAACGCCTCCAGTTCCTTCCAACCGCTGGTCGCATCCGAGTGTCCCAGGATGTGCTGCCACATGGAGGGCGTGACCACTGAGGTGGCCGCCGGACTGCGCGGATCCAGGTTGGGGAAACTGATGCCGTCCGACTTCAGGAAGTTCACCCACCAGGAGGGGTGCCGGGCGATGTCCGCGATGGTTGCAAGGGTCAGTGCGGGAGGGGCGGTGAAGCCGTTGTGGAGATCCCTTTCCCTCGAGCCCAGCGCCCGTGTGTCCACTCCCACAATCAGGGTGCTGAATCCGGCGGCCTCGCAGCGCGCCAGTTTGGCCTGCAGCGCCGCGGCGTCGGAGGTGAGCCCGAAGTTGAACCAGCGGTCCAGGGCCGGGTGGCGCTCCGCGATCGTTTCCATCGGAACGGTGCTCAGTCCCGCCAGTCCGTAGGGGATGCGGGCCCGGTCGGCGGCAGCCGCGACGGCCAGCTCACCCTCGGGATGGAACAGCCGGGTGGCCCCGGTGGGGGTCAGGGTGAGCGGCAGGGCGCTGTCCTTTCCGAGCAAACTGGTGCTGGTGTCCGGTCCGGACACCGGGCCCCAGCTGGGCATGAGCGCCCAGGAGTCGAAGACGGCCCGATTGCGGCGGAGCGTCACCTCGTCTTCCGATCCGCCGTCCAGGTAGTCGAAAATCCCTGCCGGCAGGACCTTCCGTGCCGCTTGCCGGTATTCCTCCACATTGAAAGCGTTGGCCAGCACCCGGCGCTGCCGGGAGAACACGGGGGCCTTGACCTGGATGAGCTGCTTGGCTTCGCTGATTTTCAATGCGGGCCTTCCCTTTTGCTGTGCTGCGTTATGGTTCAGCGTAGGAAGTGGAACTCCGCGCCACTATGGAGATCGCGACAAATTGAGGGGCACGTCATTAGTAGCGACTACCAAACAGTTCCTTCGGTGGAACAATGACGGCGCTCCCGGCGGCGGAGCGGCATGCGCTGCCCACCCTGGCGGACGTCGCCCGCTCGGCCGGTTCGGAAATTGTCAGCCTCGTCGAAATGCCGGCCGACGACCAGCAGATTGTTGCGGGCTCTGTTCTCTACGACTCGATGGCCCGTCCTGCGAAGTTTCCCGGCGCCGTCGCCCTGGCCATCGGTTTGTCGCTGTCCGGCAAGCGCCTGGTCGTGAAAATCCGGGAGCTCAGCGACGCCGGCTACGTGGCAGTGGTCTACAAAGCCAACGGCACCTCGGACGAAGCACTGCGGGCGGCCGTGCGGGAAACTGGGATGGCTCTTTTCCGGGCCTCTGATTCGGTGCCGTGGAACCAGCTCGCGGAGATCATGGACGCCGCCGTCATCCCGCACCGGCAATCGGGGCGCACGCTGGTGGACATCCGTCCCGGAGATTTGTTCGATCTGGCGAACACCGTGGCCGCCCAAGCCGGCGGTGCCATCGCGATCGCCGATCCGGAGCAGACGATTCTGGCGTATTCGACCCTCCCGGACCAGCCCATCGACGAGACGCGCCGGAGTTCCATCCTGCGGCTGCACGTGCCGCACTCCGTTCAAACGGACAGGGACTACCGCCGCGTCCATGCCGCCAGCGATGCGTTGAACGTGGCGACGGAGGACCCGCTGCTCCGGCGCACGGCCATCGCCATCCGGGCCGGCGACTCCGTCCTTGGCTCGCTCTGGCTCCTCGAACTGGCGGAACACCACAACGCGGACGCGGACCGGATCCTGCGTGAAGCTGCCAACGTTGCGGCGCTCCACATCCTGCACAAGCGCACCACCTACGTCTCGAACCTGACCCGCCAAATAGATCTGGTCCAGCCGCTGCTGTTCGAGCCCAAACGTGCCGAGCTGGCCGCGATCAGGCTGGGGATATCGGCGGCGTCCATTCGGGTTGCGGCCCTGGGCATCTGGCCGTCCGATGCCATCGCAGCCGAAACGCTGCAGTCCCGCCTCCGGCTCTTCGATACGATCCGGACCGCGTGCGCCATCCGGCTGCCCTCGGCGGTCTGTGGGCTCTCGGACAACATCGTCTACATCGTCCTGCCGCAGACCACCGAATCGTCCCGGCAATTTCAACGCAGCGCCATCCTGAAAATTGTGCAGAACGCGCGGCGGCTGCTCTCCCGCCCGGTCCTGGCCGCACTGGGAGTGGCGGCCACGATCGACCGCCTCGCGGAGTCCCGGGTCAACGCGGAACTCGTCCTGTCCGAGCTGGTGCGTAACGTCGCCGAAGGGCGTATTGCGCCGGATTCCGATGAGATCGTCGCCGACGACGACTCCCTCGGCTCACGCCTGCAGCTGCGCCAGATCGTCTCGTCACTGACGACGTCGGGCCAGCTCCCCGGGGCCCACGCCCTGAGGATCGCCGAATACGACGAACAGCATAAGAAGTCTTTCGAGGAGACCCTCCACGCCTACCTGAGCTGCGGCGGAAACGCGATTGATGCCGCAAAGGCCCTGGACGTGCACGTCAACACGGTCCGGTACCGCTTGTCCCGCGTTGAACCCCTCTTCGGAATAGACCTGGAGGACCCCGAAACGCGGCTGCTCGTATGGCTGCAGCTGTGGGCACGGCACAACTAGACGTCCCCGGCGGTTCAGGCGTGGATTTTTGCCACGGTCATCAGGATCGCGGAGTCTTCTTCCGCTTCCAGGCTGTGCAGCCCCTCGGGCACGATCAGGAGATCGCCGGCATTCCCCTGCCAGGATTCCTTGCCGGCCCGCAGCCGGACGCAGCCCCGGAGCACAAAGACGGTGGCCTCGCCGGGGTTCTGGTGCTCGCTCAACTTGGTGCCGGCCTTAAACGCCATGACGGTCTGGCGGAGGACCTTCTCGTGCCCGCCGAACACCGTGTCAGCGGCCCGGCCGCTGGCTGCCGCGAGGGCTGCCGCGATTTGCTGACGGGCCAGGGCGTCGATCGATATTTTCTGCATGGGGCCACCGTACCCACAATCGGGTCCCGTGCCGAGTGCCCTTTGCCCTTTGTCCCGTGCCCAGTGCCCTTTGCCCCAAGACCGGACATGCTCGAACGCGGCCTCAGTACACCACCCCGAAGTTGTGGAACTCCCCGGTGTCCGGGGAGATCTGTTCCTCCACGTTTTCCACGCGTCCGGGCGCTTGCGGGGAGCGCAGCCAGCGCCGGAACTCAAGTACCGCCGTCTGTGGTCCCTCCGCCACGATGCCGACCGAACCGTCGTCGTTGTTCCGGACACTGCCCGTCAGCCCGAGCTCCTCGGCCTGCCGCACCGTCCAGTACCGGAAGCCGACGGCCTGCACGGTGCCGCCCACCCTCGCCGTCAGCCGGACACGCTCCCCGGAATCGCCCTCCTGAAACTCAGCCATGCTCCCAATGTAGTGCTCCGCCTCACCGGGACATTGGGACTTTCGCCCCTTACCCGCCTAGTCCCCACGGGTCAGTCTTGTCAGAGCACCGCGGCGACCTGTCGAGCAAACGGCATCAGCACAGAGACGTGCACGGCCCGGGGTGCCTAGGTGGCCCGAAAGGACATGACGATGGCAGGACATTTCGAGATCTTCACGGACGCGGAGGCGAACATCCGGTTCCGCCTGCTCGGCGCGGACGGAACGGTATTGGCCATTTCCGGGAGCTATGCGGACAAACGCTCGGCCGCGGACGGCATCATGGCTGTCCGCGAGACCGCCGGCACCGGCCTGATCAAGGAGGCCCGATCGAACGCCTGGGGCGGGACCGGCCGGACCCGGGCTGGCCTGCCGACCCCCTCGCAGCGCCGCCACCGGCACTCCCCCGCCGTCTAGCGGGTTCAGGCGCGCGGTTCAGGCGACGGTCCGGGCAAGGGTCATGGGCAGGGCGTTTAGGCAGGGAGCTTAAGCAGGGGTCTCGACAGGCGGATCGAGTAGAGGGACGGGCTGCCAGGGGGCGGCCCGGCACAGGAGCAGCCATGGGCGAAGCACGGGTCCACATCAGCGGCTTCCGCATGGACTTCGGCGACACCACGGTCATCCGGGACCTGTCCTTCGATGTGCACGCCGGCGAGACCTTCGGCTTCCTGGGCAGCAACGGCTCCGGGAAGACGACCACGATCCGCGCCTTGCTGGGGATCTACGAGCCCACCGCCGGGATCCTGCATATCAACGGGCGGGAGTTCAAGCCCGAGCACGGGGACAGGCTGGGCTACCTCCCGGAGGAACGCGGCTTGTACAAGAAGGAAAAGGTCATCGACATCATGACCTACTTCGGCCGGCTCAAGGGGATGGAGAAGCGCGCCGCCAGGGGGTGGTCCCTCGAGTACCTCGAGCGGGTGGCCCTGGCGGACAAGGCCGGTTCCCTGCTGGACAAGCTCTCCAGCGGCCAGCAGCAGAAGGTCCAGCTCGGCGTCACCATCATGAACCGCCCGGAACTGCTCATCCTGGACGAACCGACCAAGGGCTTTGACCCGGTCAACCGGCGCTTGCTGATTGACGTCATCGCCGAGCAGAAACAATCCGGCGCCACGGTGGTCATGGTGACCCACCAGATGGAAGAGGTGGAACGCCTGTGCGACCGCGTCATCCTGCTGAAGAACGGCACCGCCGAGGCCTACGGGACCATCGACGAGGTGCAGAACAAATACGGCGGCAGAATCATCCGGATCAAGCACAGCGGCACCATCCCGCGCTCGCCCCACTACAACGCGATGCTCGAGGAAACCAACTACGCCGAGCTGAGCATCACCGACGCCACCGATGAAGCCGCCATCCTCAAAGACCTGATCGACGCCGGCGTGACCGTCCGCAGTTTCACCACCACCAAAGTCTCGCTCGAGGACATCTTCATCCGCGTCTACGGCGACCAGAACCGGCCCGGCGCCTCCGGAGCCGCACCGCCCGCCGCCACCGCCCTCGTGCGGGAAGAGGTGTAAGGCCGTGGCCCAGCACAATCTCGGAACCGTCATCGGCTTCGAATTCGTCCGCACCGTGACCAAGCGGCGGTTCTGGATCGGCACCCTGGCCGTCCCCGTCATCATGGCCGTGGTGTTCGGGCTGATCTTCCTGAGCAACACCACCACGGACACCGCCTCGGAGGCCCAGAAGAGCGCGCGGCTCAGCATCTCCTACACGGATGCCTCGGGGCTGATCACCGCCGAGAACGCCGCCCTCTTCGGTGCCCGCCCGGCGGGGTCCCCGGACGCCGGACTCCGGGCCGTGCAGTCCGGGACCGTGGACGCCTACTTCGACTTCCCGGCGAACCCCGAAACCACCGCCGTGCGCGTCTACGGTGCGGACAGGGGGATCTTCGAGAACGGCAAGTACGCCGCCGTCGCGCAGGCCATGCTGGGCCGCGCCGTCGATCAGAGGATCGGCTCCCCGCAACTGTCCACGCTCGCGGCCGGCAAGGCGAAGATCGAGACCGTCACCTACGACGGCACGCAGGAAGCCGGCGGGCCGGGATCCGTCATTCCGCCGCTGATCTTCCTGGTCATCTTCTACGGACTGATCGTGCTCCTCGCCGGGCAGATGCTCAACTCCACCCTGGAGGAGAAGGAAAACCGCGTGACGGAGATGATCCTGACCACGCTCAAACCCACCACCCTCATCGCGGGCAAGGTGATTGCGCTGTTCGCGATCGGCCTGGTGCAGATGATGGTGTTCCTCTCCCCCATCCTCATCGCCCGGCTCCTCCTCCCCGAACAGCTGAACCCGGCGGCCCTGGACGTGCCCCGGCTGATTTTCGACCCGGTCCGGATGACGGTCGGCTTCCTGATCCTGGTCGGCGGCTTCGCGCTGTTCACCACCACCCTCGTGGCCATTGGCGCGGTGATGCCGACCGCGAAGGAAGCCGGAAATTTCATGGGCGTCATGATGGCGCTGATTTTCGTGCCGTTCTACGCCGTGGCCCTGGTGGTCTCCGACCCGCACTCCGTGATCGTGCAGATCTTCACCTACTTCCCCTTTTCTGCCCCGGTCACCGCGCTGCTGCGCAACGGCTTCGGTTCACTGAGCCTGCTCGAAGCCGGAATCGTGATCGTGATCCTCTACGTGGGGGCCGCCGTCATGCTCCGTCTCGCGGTGCGGCTCTTCCAGTACGGCTCGATCTCCTACACCTCGAAGGTCAACATCCGCACCGCGCTCCGGGCAGGATCCAGGCACGCCGCCTCTGCTGCAGCGCCGACGACGCCGGTCCCCTGACGGACCGTCCGCTGAGTTGCAGTCCCGTACAGCCGGTTCGACGACGGCGGTCCGCCTACCCGCCTGCCTGCCCGCTCCCGAGGAACTTCCTGATCGCCTCGGCCATCGGCTTGGCCTGGGTCCAATGCAGGTAGTGGCCGCCGGCGAGCGGGACGATTTCGTGGCGTTTGACGTTTTTCAGGAGGTTCTCCAGCGCCTCAGCCTTGGCGGGTTCCCCGGGGGATCCGGCGCCGGAGACAAACGCCAGCACAGGCAGCGCGTCGGGATAGGTGACTCCCCTGAGATCGGCGGCGTTGTTGCTAATCCGTGAGGTCTCGTCGGCGACGGCCTGGTTGCCCAGGTTCCAGCTCAGCATCAGGCGCATGCGTTCACGCTCATCGGCCGTAAACGCGTCGCCGTCGGGCTCCACGAGCGCCGGGGCCACGGCCACTACTGCACGGACCACTCCCGTGACCGACAGCATCCGCACCCACCCCGCCCCTTCCAGCGGCAGCTCCACCGGCCCGTCCTTCGCCGTCGACACCGTGGGGTCGATCCCGATCACGGCCGAAACTTCCGCGGGGTACCGGTTGGCGTAGTCCAGCATGTAGAAACCGGCGATCGAGTGCCCGGCCAGGACATACGGCTGGGTGAAGTTGAGCTTACCCAGTACCTCGTGGAGTTCAGTGCTGATGTTCTTGTTGGTCCGCTCGCTGGCGCTGAGGTCGCTGTAGCCGTAGCCGAATCCCTCCACGACGATGACGTTGAAGTCGCCCAGCTCCCGGATCAACGGGGCAAAGTCCAGGGCTGGTGCGGCCGTGCCCAGCCCGCTGAGGAGCACCAACGGCGGACCCGAGCTGCCGCTGCGGTACACATTGAGCGCTCCGCCGGCGATCTCCACCCGTTCGCCATAAGGGGCAATGCTGGCGCGTTCCTGCCGTTCGAGGAGCAGATTGGCCGCCGTCGAGACCAGCCCCAGCCCCACCACGACGAGAGCCACGATCGCGAGGATGCGGAGCACTCTCCGGCGCCGCCGCGGGCGCTTCGTGGAACGGTCAGTCGGCTCCGGAGCGTGGTCCGTCGAGGAAGCGTGCGTGCGGCGCGGAATGATCCCCATGGTGGGCCTTTCAGTGGCTGGCGTTACGCTGACCTGAGCGGGGCCAGAACGAGGAGCCTTGCCGGAGCGCCCCGTGCCTGGCTGCTTTCCAGAGTAGGACACCCAGCCCCACTGTGACCGGTGTCCAGATCATTCGTTCCACCAAGGACGGGGACGCCAGGTTCATCACTGCCCCGACAGCCATCAGGCCGGCCGTCCCATACATCACGTGCCGACGCAGGGCAGGCGGGGCCAACGGAGTTCCCGCGGCTGCCGCAAGCATCAGATAGACGCCCGACGCGCCCGCACTGGCGGCACGAATGGAATCGGGCAGGACGCCCGGATGGCCGCCGCCGTAGGCTGCTGATCCCCACGGCATCCCGAGGGCGAGGGCCGTCTGAAAGCCGGCGACCGCTAGGAAGAGTCCTGCCGCCGCCTTCCCGGCCGGGCTCGCAGGGGTCCGGCTCGCAGGACGGCGCGTTGCCACAGTCTTCAAATCCATCACAGATCCTTGTCTCCTGACCGTCACGGCCACGGCTATTATTTCTATCTACCAGATATAAGCTATCTGGAAGATATACTAGGCCTCGTTGGGCAACCTTGGCTAGCAGTCCACGAAGGAGTACCGATGGCTCGCTCGGACCAGACCCAGACCGCTGTTCTTGGCGCCCTCAGCATCATGCCGATGTCCGGGTACGCGCTCAGGGAAGAAATCAAGAACACCCTGGGACACTTTTGGAGCGAGAGCTTCGGGCAGATCTATCCCGCGCTGGCGGAACTTCAGCGCTCGGGACTCGTGGAGCGGCAGGGCGATGCTGGCGGCCGTTCCTCGAGCTACGTCCTCACCGCGGCCGGCACAGTTCGGCTCCGGGAGCTGCTGGCCGAGCCGCCCCAGCAGAACAAGCCCCGGAACGGGGTGCTCCTGCGTCTCTTCTTCGGCCACCAGCTGGGTCCGGAAGCGTGCCGCCGGCTGGTGCTCGAGACCCGGTCCCGGGCCGAAACGCAGCTTGCCGCCATGAGGGCGGCCCGGGCTGAGCTGGCTGACGGCAATCTTGGCGAGAACTCCCCCTTTGCGCTGATCACCATCGCAGCCGGCGAACGCTCCGCCCAGGCCACCATCGACTGGGCCAACGACGCCCTGGCCATCCTCGCCACCCTTGACGAGGTGCCTGCTACTTCCCCGCTTCGTTCCCCGCCGGCCGCAGCGAGGTAATCATCTTCCGGATGTCCTGGTACTCCGGGGTCGCCGCGTAGAGCTTCGCCTTCGCCAGGTACGGCAGGGACGGGTCGCCCGGCGTCGTGTTGTTCTCCGGGTTGTACGCAGCCCCGAACAAGGCGCCGCTGGGCGGCCAGAGGAACAGTAGGAACATCGGGCAGGCCGTGCTGCCGGTTTCTTCCGGGACCATGGTGATTCCGTAGCCGGCAATGGTGGGGGGTGCCGCCGTTGGAGCTGTGGCGTCGCCCCGGGCTTCGAAGACGTAGCGGGGCACCGGAGTGTCGGCCGCCCCGGGCTCTGCGAGCGCCTGCATCGGCTCGGAGTCGAACACCTCGAACGGGTACTTCTGCGTGCAATCCGCACCGGTGACGATGTTGGTCCGCAGGCTGGCCATCGGCTTTCCCGCCTGATTGACCACGTCCACGAACTCACCGCCGAGGGGCATCTCCCCGGCGGGATCCCGGACGCTCCAGCGGCTGGGAAAGTCGAAGGACAGCCCGCCGTCGGACGTCGTGAAGGTCTTCCAGTCCGACGCCGGCGGCGTGCCACTGCCCGACGGCGGCGTGCTGCCGGAGGCCGTTGCTGGCGGCAGCGCGGTCGAAACGGGTGGCGGCCCGGCAGGCGAGCTGCAGGACAGCAGCAGGGCGCCGCAGATCGCGGCGGCGATCGTGACCCCGGGCCTCCTGGCCTCCATCCGTGTCCCTCGACTTCAGCCCGGCGTTTCGCCGCGCCGCTACTTCCCCGCCGGCCGGAGGGACGTGATCATCTGGCGGATGTCCTGGTACTCGTTCGTGTCCGCATAGGCCTCCGGGGTGTCCACGTTGGGCGGGTTCCCGGGAGTCGTATCGAGGGGATTGTAGACGCCGCCGAACATCGCCCCGCTTGGCGGCCAGGTGAAGAAGTGGAAGATGGGGCAGGCCGTGGGGCCGGACGGTTCGGGTGCGGAGGTGATCCCATAGGCCATGACATTCGCCTTCGCCGGATCCGCCTCGTTGGGGTTGGCCCGGGTCTCAAAAACGAACCGCGGCATCTCGTCACCCTGAGCCAGTGCCGGCAGTTCCTCGGAATCGATGAGGGAATACGGATACTTCTGAGTGCATTCCGAGCCGGTGACCATATTGGTCCGCAAAGTGGCCATCGATTTTCCCGCCTTATTCAGGACCTCCACAAAAACACCGCCTGGCGCCGCCTCAGCTGCCCGGTCCTTGAGCGTCCACGCTGACGGGTAGTCGAACATCAGCTGGCCGTCCGACGTCGTGAAGCTAGTCCAGGCCGACGACGACGCCGAGGGTGATGCCGGGGCGGCCGTCCCGGTCACGTTCGGCGTCGCCGTCTCAGGCGTGTTCGGCGTCGCCGTCGCAGAACCCGCCGGCGCGGAGCTCGCAGGCGCGGAGCTCGCAGGCGCGGTGCTCGCGGGCGGCGAGCTGGTGCTGGGGGCTGTGGCGGGGGGAGAACAGGCCGCCAGCAGAACGGCCACACAGAATGCCGCCGAAACAGCCCGGCCGGATGATCCAATTGTGCGCATGACGCCCTCCCCCTGGGATGCAAGTAGTTCGACAATTATCGTTTTTCCGGACGCGAAAAACAGGGCCTTTGGACCCCTTGCCGCGACCCGGCAGAGCATCACAGAACCAGAAAGGTCTTCCCAGCCTGCGCTAACGGGTCGATAATCAGACGTTGGCGGGACAGCGCAGCGCGGCCCGCCACTGCCTGCCGGATCAGCTGAGGAGCCCCGCATGACTATTCCACCGCCACACGAACCTGACCCGTTTCCGCCGGAACCCGGTCCCACCACTCCCCCGCCAGGGCCCGGGGATCCGTTCCCGCCGGAACCCGGCCCGGGCACGCCCCCGCCGCCGATCCCGGAGCCCGGGCCTGCACCGACTCCGGGCCCGTTCCCGACGCCGAGTCCCCTGCCGATTCCGGACCCCGGACCGGTGCCGCCGAGGCCGGACCCCACGCGGTTCTAATCGCGGTCAGCCAGCGGCAATGCCGCGAAGGAAGTTCCGCACTTCCGTGTTGAAGGCGTCGGGCGCTTCCATCTGAGCCAGGTGTCCGACGTCGGGGATCACCGAAAGCCTGGAGCCCGGAATCTGGCGGTGCAGCTCGTGGGCAACGTAGAGCGGGGACCGCTGATCGTCCGCGCCGTACAGCAGGAGCGTGGGCACGGTGATGGTCGGCAGCACCGGACGGTAGTCGGCCCGGCCGCTGGCTGAGAGCAGGGCCCGCATTCCTGCTGGCCGGACGCCTGCCATGATCCCGGAGGCCTCAGCCACCACCGCGGGATCAGCCTTATCTGTGAAGAGCGTTGGCAGCCACTCCTCGACGAATTTCTCCGGAGGCAGATCAATCTCAGCCAGCACCTGGGCGTACCGCCGCTCCACCTCCTCGGGCGGCAAGGAGCCCGCCCAGCCGGCATAGGCGGAGGCCAGTACCAGGGACGCGGGTATCTCGGGATACCCGCGGTAAAGCTCCAAGGCAAGCATGGAGCCCCACGACAGCCCCAGTATGTAGGGATTCTCCGGCACGGCCGCGCGCAGGAATCCAGCCGCGACGGCCCCGAACTCCTCGGCAGAGAAGCCCAGAGTGGGGTCGTCAGACTGGCCGCACCCCGGAGCGTCCCAGGCGAACACCGTGAAGTCGTCCGAGAGTCCCTCCAGCTGCCGACGCCAGATCCGGCTGTCCTCCCCGGCCCCGTGGAACAGGACCAGAGGCGGCCCATGGCCAACCCGCTGATATGCGATCCGCAGCCCATCAACCTCAACGGTTTCCATGAGCCAATGCTAGGCCGGTCCGCGATTGCCGGGCAGGTTCAGGACGCGCTGAGCCGCCCGCGATACGCAAATGACCCTTCGACACCCGAATTCGGAATTCTGGTGTCGAAGGGTCATTTGCGCGTCGCCAGGACGATGCGGTGTCGGTGCCTACGGCAGGATGATGTCGCGGGTCCGGTGATCGTAGTGGATGACCAGGACGCCGCCGCCGTGGTGCACCTCGTGGTTGGGCCCGTCGAAGGTCCCGAACACACCGTAGTTTTCATCCCAGGAACGGTTCAGGGCGATCTTGAAGGTGTAGAAACCGGCCGGAACGTCTGCGGCGATCTTCCAGAGCCGGTCCGCCGGGTCCAGTTCCATCTGGGACTCGTCGTACTGCGGCGCCCAGTTGGCGGGCGCGCCCAGCAGGATGTTGAAGTCACCGGCGACCGCGACGGCTTCCGGCTGCTCGATGGTTTCGGTGCCGCCAGCCGGCGTTGCCGGGGCCGGCGCTTCCGCTGCCGGCGCTGCGACCGGGGCAACTGCGGCCGCGGGGGCCTTGGCAGTGGTCTTGGCACTGGCCTTGGCAGTTGCCTTGCGCGTCCGCACCGCCTTGGCGACGGGGGCGACCGCCTCTTCGATCGGCTTGGCGGCCTTGCCGGCCACCTTGGCGGCTTTCGACGGCGCTGCCTCGGCTGACGCGGCGGCCTTTCCTGCGGGAGCCGACGGCAGCGGCGTGTCAGCCGGAACCGGAGTGCCGGCGTCGAGCGCTGCGGCGAAAGAGACCGGCTCGGCGAAAGCGACCGTGGCGCGCTGGCCGTCGTCGGTTATGGACCAGCCGGAACGGCCCTTAACCAGCCAGCCGGCCTTGACCAGCTTCGCGGTGGCGGTGGTCAGCGTCTTGTGGCCGCGGGGAATGCCGCCGCTGAGGAGTTCACGTTCATGATCGTTGAGCGGCTCCCGCGCGATTGCCTCGCCCAGCACGGCTCCGGCGTTCAGCTTCTCGCCCGTCCACACCCCCTCTGCCAGGACATCCAGCACGGCTTTCAGCCGAAGGTTGGTGTTTTCCGCGGTGTTCGCGCCCATGGGTCTCCTTTAGAAGCAATTGATCCACCTGCATTTTGCCAAGGATGTGGGAGTTTTCGCGAGTGGATACGGTTAACTCTGCGTGTCGTGACCCACTATGACAGCCCAAACCGGAGTGCGCGGGGGATCAACGCACCGGTACCCGTGAGTAGCTTTACGCCCGGCGAGTCCTTCTTCTCCGGTTTGCAGCGTGCTGGATTCGGAACGCCCTCGAGCGCAAATGAACCACCTACGCCCTGTCCCTGGAGCCGTCATGCCGCGATTCAAGGTCTGGCTGCAGAATCACCCCTCTCGGCGTCCTTTGTCCCGGCCTTCGTGATTTCCTAGTCGTCCTTGCCGCTCTCCGCCGAGTGCCGAAAGGGTTCCGGAATCTGATCGATAGAATCTGGGATTCCACTCTCCCACGGCGGCTAGCGGGAGTTGATGCCGTGCCGCCTCAGCGCGAAATTGTAGGCCGGATCGTTCTGCAAGATTTCGGTCCCAGCGTCGGCAGCGACGAGATCATCATTAAGGCCGACGTCGGCTCGGCGTAGCCAGAATGCCCAGCAGTAGCCGTGGCCCTGGCCGACTGCGCCATACTTGGATGGGAATCGTATGCCCATCGGGTAAGAACCGTCATCGAGGATCTGGTCCCTGATCCATGACGCGAGCAGGGTTGTAACCTCGCGCCGGCCGCTGGTTACCTCGGCCAGGGTCAGACTCTCGGGAATATCGGCCTCGTACAACAGACTATTGAGGGCATCATTCAAGGCGGCGATACTTTCGCTATGGGCAATATCGACCCATGCACCCGAAGCGAACCGCATCGTGTAGACACGGCGACCGTCTCGCCAGTTCGCGGGAATCCAGCCCGGGATCAGATGTCCATTGGCGTGCCACTCGTCTTCGACTTCTTTGCGGATTTTCTCCACCGGCGCACCGAAGAAGGCTGCTGTCTTCTTGAGGTAATCCGCGTGTTGCGTCGTCATCCTCGCCCACGACAGAGCCTCGCAGAAAGCCGTTTCGTTGTCTTCGGCTGCATACACTGTTCGCCCGGGCGTGTCGAAGCGATACCACCCCGATCGATCTTCAGAAAGGAGCCCGCGCTCCGGCGGGCTCAGTGGGCCGTAGGACTCTTTGGCCACCCGGTAAGCAGTTACCGGCCCGTCCACCAATGCGAGGCCGGTCTTTCCACAAACGCGAATCAACCGATGAACCCGTCATCGACCATGGCCGCCGCGGCCGAAGCGACCTCACGGAACCGGTCCTCCCTAATGGCATCGATCGGCGAGTCCTGGTCAAGCCACGGGTTAGCCCCAATGAACCACATTCGGGCCACATGCTCGCCCTCAGCTTCGGAAACGACCAGCCACTGGGTGTAGGCGAACTGCAGCCGTTTGACTGCGACGTCGTTAGGCGTGGGGCCGTCTTGTTGCGCCCACTTGTAACTGATTTTCCGATCCTTGCTTCCTGCCGTGGCAGCAACGAGAGTGGCTCCAAGGGCGGCATTTAGACGACGGACGATCTCCCGTATGCCTAGCCTTGCTGTCCTTGCGTGGGCTGCACCTGCGATAGCGGCAATGCTCATAGCGGTCGGACTCCTAATCTGGGTCTTCCCCCAGACTACTCCGAGATAGCCCTAAAAGCGACAAAAAATCTACTCGCGAAATCCGACACACGGCGGGACTCCGGCACGTAGACGAAATGGACAAATGCGGCGACGACAGCTGATGTACGCCCATGCCCAGGTCGATCGAGTCGCTTACCGGGAGTGCCAGATCTCAGGGTTCGCGGGCCCAGATCCATGCATACCCAGTTTGCACGTATTCGACGCGTCGTCGACGGCCCGGTCAGGGTTCCTCTTCCGACTGCGCTCCCCGTTGTGCCTCCGCGGCGATGGGCATAGTGTTGCGATCTGCCCAACTGCGAGCCGTCCAACTCCGCGATCCGGTGCCGGATGCTGCTCCCCGCCGTTCTCACTTGAGGAGATTCCCATGGAAACACGCACGCTCGGTTCGCTCACCGTCTCCGCCCTGGGTTTGGGGTGCATGGGCATGAGCGAGTTCTACGGCGAAGGCGAGGAAGGCGAGTCGGCCGCGACCATCCAGGCCTTCCTCGACGCCGGCGGCAGCCTGCTCGACACCGCGGACATGTACGGCCCGTTCACGAACGAACAACTTGTCGGCCGGGCCATTGCCGGCCGGCGGGACGACGTCGTCCTCGCCACCAAATTCGGCAACGAACGCCGGCCCGACGGATCCTGGGTGGGCATCAACGGCTCCCCGGACTACGTACGCGCCGCCTGCGATGCGAGCCTGCAGCGGCTGGGCGTCGACCACATTGACCTGTACTACCAGCACCGGGTGGACAAGACCGTCCCGATCGAGGACACCGTGGGCGCCATGGCCGAGCTGGTGCAGGCCGGCAAGGTGCGGCACCTTGGCCTGTCCGAGGCCAGCGCCGACACCGTGCGCCGGGCCCATGCGGTGCACCCCATCAGCGCCCTGCAGACCGAATACTCGCTGTGGGAGCGCGAGCCGGAGACCAAGATTTTCCCGGTCCTCGCCGAGCTGGACATCGGTTTTGTCCCGTACAGCCCGCTGGGCCGCGGCTTCCTGACCGGCCAGCTGCGCAGCCCCGACGACTTTTCGGAGGACGATTTCCGCCGTCACTCCCCGCGGTTCCAGGGCGAGAATTTCAGCCGGAACCTGGAACTCGTGGACCGGGTCACAGAAATGGCGGACCAGAAAGGCTGCACCCCGGCGCAACTGGCACTCGCCTGGCTGCTGGCCCAGGGCGCGCACATCGTTCCCATCCCGGGCACCAAGAAGCGCGAACGGCTGCGCGAGAACCTGGGCGCGGCCGACGTCGAACTCTCCGCGGAAGACCTCAACCGGCTGGACGAACTCGCCCCGGCCGGAGTGGCAGCCGGCGCCCGGTACCCGAACATGGGGACGATCGACGGCTGAAAACGCGCCACGCCTACTTGTTCGTCAGTGCCCGGACGCCGCCAGCTCGGCCAGCAGCTCGGTTTTGCGCTCCTCGCTCGCGAAGGACGAACGGATCGAGTTCGCCGCCATCCGCACGAAATCGAACTCGGACAGCCCGATCACCGACTTCAGCTGCGCAAAGTTGTCATCCACGTACCCGCCGAAATACGCCGGATCGTCCGAGTTCACGCTCACGTTCAGCCCGGCCGCGAGCATCGCCGGCAGCGGGTGCGCAGCCAGGGTGTCCACCGCCCGGAGCCGGACGTTGGACAGCGGGCACACGGTCAGCGGCATGAGCTCGTTCACCAGCCGCTCCACGAGTTCGGGGTCCTCCATGCACCGGATGCCGTGATCGATCCGTTCCACTCCCAGAAGGTCCAGCGCGTCGATGATGTACGACGGCGGCCCCTCCTCGCCGGCGTGCGCGATCCGGTGCAGGCCGGCTTCCTTGGCACGGGCAAAAAGCCGCTCGAACTTGGCCGGCGGGTTGCCCACTTCGGCCGAATCCAGGCCGATTCCGGCGATCGGGGCTCCCATGGCGAGCAGCTGCTCCAGCACCTCCAGGGCGGATTCCTCGGCGAGGTGGCGCAGGAAGGCCGCGATCAGCAAGGTGGAGACGCCGAAGTCCTCGCGGGAGGTCGCCAGCACCGATGCCACGCCGTTGACGCAGGTCTCGAGTGACACGCCGCGGGACAGGTGCGCCTGCGGATCCAGCATGATCTCGGCATGCCTCACCCCGGCGAGCGCCGCCCGGGCCAGGTAGGCCCGGGTCATGTCGGCGAAGTCCTCCTCGGTCTGGAGCACCGCCATGTTGGCGTAGTAGAGGTCCAGGAAGGACTGCAGGTCCGTGAACTCATAGCGCGAGCGCAGCTCGTCCAGGTCCGCATACGGCAGCTGGATCCCGTTGCGCTCGGCCAGCGCGAAAATCAGCTCGGGCTCCAGCGTTCCCTCGATATGCAGGTGCAGCTCCGCGACCGGAAGCACCCCGTTGACTCCCTCGGGGATTTCGGCCGGCTCCGGCGCCGCTCCGCTGTCGGGGTCTGTCGCGGCCGCATCAGTGCCGGCGTCCGCGCCGCCGTCGTAAGGTTCCATCCGGCAAGGATATGCCCAGCGCAGCCCTGGGCGGATAGAGTCGAACCAATGCAAAGTGAACAGCATGCTTCCCATCTGAGTGGCCCGGCCGTCCCGGATCTGGCTACCGGCAAGCCCACGGACGGTTTTGTCCGGGTGCGCGGCGCCCGGGAGAACAATCTGCGCAATGTGGACGTGGACGTGCCCCGCGATGCGATCGTCGCGTTCACCGGGGTCTCCGGCTCGGGCAAGTCCTCGCTCGCCTTCGGCACCATCTACGCCGAAGCACAGCGCCGCTACTTCGAATCCGTGGCACCCTACGCCCGCCGGCTCATCCAGCAGGGCCACAACCCCAAGGTGGAACAGATCACCGGGCTGCCGCCCGCCGTCGCGCTCCAACAGCGCCGCGGCACGCCCAGCTCCCGGTCCACCGTCGGAACGCTCACCACGCTCTCCAACTCACTGCGCATGCTCTTCTCCCGCGCCGGCAGCTATCCGGAGGGCGCCAGCCCGCTGGACTCGGACGCGTTCTCACCGAACACCTCCGCCGGCGCCTGCCCGGTGTGCCATGGCCTCGGGATCGCGCACACCGTCACCGAGTCCTCGCTGGTCCCGGACACCTCGTTGAGCATCCGCGACGGCGCCATCGCGGCCTGGCCCGGCGCCTGGCAGGGCAAGAACCTGCGCGACATCCTGACCCACCTGGGCTACGACGTCGACACGCCGTGGCGGAAGCTGCCCAAAAAAGACCGCGACTGGATCCTCTTCACCGAGGAACAGCCCGTGGTGGAGGTGACGCCCCAGCGCGACCGCGTCGCCAAGCCGTACAAAGGCCGGTTCTGGAGCGCCAAAAGCTACGTCCTGCACACCCTCGCCGATTCCAAGAGCACCACCATGCGGGACCGGGTGCTGCGCTTCATGGAAACCGGACCCTGCCCGCGCTGCAGCGGCAGCGGACTCCGGCCCGAGGCCCTGGCCGTGACGTTCGCGGGCCGGTCCATCGCCGGGCTCAACGCCGTTCCGATGACCGAACTTGCCGAAATCATCCGCCCGACCGCCGGGCTCACGGAGGCCGGGACCGCCTCACGCAGGCAGTCGTCCGGCGAGGGCAACGAGGTGGCGGTCGCCATCACCCGCGACCTCCTGCAGCGCGTCACCGTGCTGGTGGACCTCGGCCTGGGCTACCTCGCCCTGGGCCGCGCCACCCCCACGCTCTCCCCCGGCGAAATGCAACGGCTCCGGATCGCCACCCAGCTCCGCTCCGGGCTGTTCGGCGTCATCTACGTGCTGGACGAGCCCTCCGCCGGCCTGCACCCCGCCGACGCTGAACCCCTGCTGGAGGTTCTCGAACAGCTCAAGTCCTCCGGCAACTCGGTGTTCGTGGTGGAGCACAACATGGACATCGTCCGCCGCGCGGACTGGCTCGTGGATGTGGGTCCGCACGCCGGGGAAGGCGGCGGCGAAGTGCTCTACAGCGGCCCGGTGTCCGGCCTCGCCGAGGTGGGCGCGTCCGTCACCCGGCCGTTCCTGTTTCCGGATGGTTCAGCTCAGAAGGACGACAACGGCGGTTCCGCCGACGGTGCAGACGGCGGCGGCCGCCGGGAGGCCGCCGGCTGGCTGGAGCTGCGGGGCATCACGCGGCACAACCTCCGCGCGCTCGACGCGAATTTCCCGCTGGGGGTGCTGACCGCGGTCACCGGCGTCTCCGGCTCCGGCAAGTCGACCCTGGTTAGCCAGGTCCTCGCCGAGGTGGTCGGCGCCCGGCTGCATCCGGAGGCCGGGGCCCCGCTCGACACGGCTGCGGCGGAACGGGACGCCGACGCCGCCCCTGCCGCCGAGCTCAGCGAGCCGCTGTCAGTGGGGCCCGTGTCCGGACTGGACCAGCTGGACCGGCTGGTCAAGGTTGACCAGAAGCCGATCGGCCGCACCCCGCGCTCCAACCTGGCCACCTACACGGGTCTCTTCGACGCGGTCCGCAAGGAATTCGCGGCCACGGACGGGGCCAAGGCCCGGGGCTTCGGCGCCGGACGCTTCTCCTTCAACGTCCCCGGCGGCCGCTGCGAGACCTGCCAGGGGGAAGGCTTCGTGGCGGTGGAACTGCTGTTCCTGCCCGGCAGTTACGGACCCTGCCCGGAGTGCCATGGCTCGCGCTACAACCCGGAAACCCTCGAGGTGACGTATTACGGCAAGAACGTGGCGGAGGTCCTGGGCATGACGGTCAATGCCGCCGCGGAGTTCCTCGACGCGGTGCCGGCCGCCGCCCGCAGCCTGCAGACGCTGCGAGAGGTGGGCCTGGGCTATCTCCGGCTCGGCCAGCCCGCCACCGAGCTCTCCGGCGGTGAGGCCCAGCGCATCAAGCTCGCCACCGAACTGCAGCGCGCCCAGCGCGGCCATTCCCTGTACCTGCTGGACGAGCCGACCACCGGCCTGCATCCGGCCGATGTCCAACTCCTGATGGCCCAGCTTCACCGGCTCGTGGACGCGGGCAACACCGTCATTGTGGTGGAACACGAGATGGATGTGGTGGCCGCCGCGGACTGGGTCATCGATCTGGGTCCGGCCGGTGGCGACGCGGGCGGTCAGATCGTCGCCGTCGGCACGCCGGCCGCCGTCGCGCGGTCCAAGAAGAGCCGGACTGCTCCGTACCTGGCGGCCATGCTCGGGAGCTGATTCACCCAAGATCGCGTGCGGCGTCGGGCAGGCGGCTGATAACCCGCAGAAATGACGACGCCGGAGCGCACCCTTGCGGGCGGGCCCCGGCGTCGATTCGCCTTCTTGCTTGGACCGGCTCAGGCGGCGCGCGGAATTTCGCGGACGATCCGGACCTTCCAGGCGGCGTCGTCGCTGGTATCCAGCAGGGCCACGGTGCCCATGGCGAGGTGGAGAGCCACCCGCTTGGCGGCAAGGAGCTCAAGGTAGAGGTTTTCGTTCATCCGGGCCGGCGCGTCAATGACGTACTTCGCGGCGTCGCGGACCTTGCGGTAGTTGGCGCTCTGTTCCCGGCGCAGGTGCAGTTCCAGCATCCGGCGCTGCCGGATCCGTGGTTCGTGGCGGTTGAGCCAGGACACCGCGGCGTGGACCGCCACCACCAGCGTCAGCGAGATGACGTAGATCTCCCCGCCGCTGGAGAGCAGGAACAGCGGCAGGTTGGCGATCGCCACCACTGCGATGAAGAGGCGCAGCGCGAGCAGACGCCGCATGGTGAGGGCCGCGGAAGCGATAGCTGCCCGGAAACCGTGCTGCTCTTTGCGGGCAGCCTCCGGGTCGATCGTGAACTCGTCCAGCACCAGAATCCCGTGGGCGTCCGGGCTGAGCAGTTGTCCGTACTTGGGCGCTATCAGCGTCGCAGATGTAGTTACTGAATTGTTCGACATGGGGCGTGCCTCCCGGGCGGCAGGGGTGTTTCATGCTAGTTTACGCCCCGAAGCTGGGTGCCGTCTTTCCGGTTCCGAAATGTGAACACGCTCACCAGGAAGCCCCTGCAATTGGCGCATTGGGCCCGGGGCCTCAAACTGGAGAGATGCAGACCTTCCTCCCCTTCCCGGATTTCCAGCAGAGCGCCGCGGTCTTGGACCGCGAGCGCCTCGGCAAGCAGCGCGTTGAAACGCTGCAGATCCTGCGGGCACTGGTGATCCCGGAGTACGGCTGGCACTCGCACCCGGCCATCCGGATGTGGATGGGGTACGTTCCGGCGCTGACGCTCTACGGGCTAACCATGGTGGACGAGTGGACGGCCCGCGGCGGCGAGGACACCACCAGGGACAAGATCATGGAGTTCGCGCCCCAGGCAGCCCACCCCGACTACGCCACCAAGATCCCGATGCCGCAGTGGCTCGGCGATCCCGAGCTGCACCTGAGCCACCGCTCCAAGCTGATCGCCAAGGATCCGCGCTTCTACACGCCCTTGTTCCCGGGTACCGAAGCGGACCTGGAGTACGTCTGGCCCGAGCCGAAGCTCGAGCTGCTGCCGGAGGATCCTTCCGGCGAGCGCATCTGGGTCCTCCGGCTGCCGCTCGGCGACACCGCGCCCGAGCAGCTGAAGACCGTCAGCCTGCCGCCGGCAGGACGTGCGAAGGCTGCCTCCGAGGAGGAGGACTACCAGTTCGTGTACGCGGACTCGAGCGCCCGCCGCCCGGCCAAGGTACGCAAGCTGCCGCCGAAGCAGCTCGTCAAGAAGCCCACGCGCAAGCGGCAGCAACAGGAGGAGGCGTTCAAGACTCTCCCGGGCAACTCCGTGGTCGCTATCCCGGTCCATGGCGGCAGTTCCTTCGCGATAGGCAAGGTCCTGGGCCGTCCGATCACCGTGGACGGCCGGTTCGCACGCAACTTCCAGGTCGACGAGATCCTGGACCGCTCGGCCTTTGACTACCCGGCTCTGCTGCAGGATCCACGGGCCTTCTTCCCGATTCCCGCAATGTAACCGGACGACGTCGCTCAAGCCCGTCAACGGTGCTTCCTCACTGCTTTTCCTGAACACTGCTTTTCCTGAACACTGGCAGACTGGGCCCATGACTGTTCTGCTGGCCGGTTGCGGCGATCTGGGAACCGAGGCTGGGCTGCGGTTCGCCGCGGCCGGCCACCGTGTGGTGGGCTGGCGGCGCTCGCCCGAGAAACTGCCGTCGAAGATCGAAGGCGCCGCGGCTGACTTGAGCTCCGGCGTACTGCCGCCCATCCCGGCGGACACCGCCGCCGTCGTCGTCGCTATTGCGGCGGACTCCCCCACGGAGGATGCCTACCGGGCCGCCTACGTGGACGGGCTGTCAAACGTGCTGGACGCCCTGCTGGCCTCCGGGGCCCGCGTGGGCCGGGTCCTGTTTGTCTCCTCCACCGCTGTCTACGGCGACGCCGCCGGCGGCTGGATAGATGAAAGTACGACGCCGGAACCCGGCGGGTTCTCGGGCCGCATCCTCCGGGAAGCGGAGGAACTTCTCCATAGCCGCTTGCTCGGCACCGGCATCACCCCCGTGGTGCTGCGGCTCGGCGGCATCTACGGTCCTGGCCGGACCCGGCTGATTGACCAGGTGCGCGGCGGAACCGCCGTGGTTCCCGCCGAATCGCGCTTCACCAACCGCATCCACCGCGACGACGCCGCCGCCGCAATCGTCCAGCTGTGCACCATGGACGCGGTTCCCGGGCCTGTGTATCTGGGCGTAGACAACGAACCAGCCGAGCTGGGAGAGGTGCTTGGCTTCCTGGCGGCCGAGCTGGGACTCCCCCGACGGGCGTCGGAGTCTTCTGGCTCCGTCCCTGGACTAAAAGCGGCCGGCGAGCCGGCGCGCGGCGGCAACAAACGCTGCAGCAACGCACTGCTCCGGGGCACCGGCTTCGAATTCCGGTACCCGAGTTTCCGCGAAGGTTACCGGGCCGTTCTCGCCGGCGTCGGCGTGCGGCACCCTTAAGACCTTCGTTGGACATCACCACCTACTTCTCAGGGGGAACCATGGATTTTCAGCACATCATTGAGACGGTGGGCCGCTTCATGGACTTCGCCGGTGTGGCCGTCATGGTGGTGGGCGCGCTCGTATCCATCCCGCTGGCGTTGCGCGGATTCCAGCCGCAGCGTCAGCCTGCCGGGTCCGAACCGCTGTCCATTTACCGCTCCTACCGTCAGCTGCTGGGCCGCTCGATCCTGCTGGGGCTGGAGCTGCTGGTCGCGGCCGACATCATCCGGACCGTCGCCGTCACCCCGACGTTCGAGAGCGTCGGCGTGCTGGCCATGATCGTGCTCATCAGGACATTCCTGAGCTTCTCGCTGGAGCTGGAAATCACCGGCCGCTGGCCCTGGCAGAAGCAGCCCGCGGGTTCCTCCGCCGCATCAGCGGCTGGCTGAAACCCTTTCGGGTGTCGCAGGCTCCGGTTAGGCTCGGGAAATGACTGAAAACGCCAATTCACTTGCCGCCAAAGCCACCGAGCTGCTCCGCCTCCACCAGGCACCCGAAATCCTGCAAGTCATCAATGTTTGGGACGCCATTTCCACGAAGGTGGTCGCCGATGTGCCAGGCATCGCTGCCCTGGCCACGGCCAGCCATTCGATCGCCGCTTCGCGCGGCTATGCGGACGGCGAGAATATCCCGGTAGAAGAAATGATCGACGCCGTCCGGCTGATCGCCGCCTCGACGTCGCTTCCGGTCAGTGCCGACCTCGAAGCGGGCTACGGGAACCCTGGCGAGACGGTGCGCAAAGCGATTGGAGTTGGCATAGTCGGCGCCAACATTGAGGACCAGATGCGTCCCTTCGACGATGCTGTGGAGCAGATGCGGGCCGCGGCCCGCGCAGCCGACGCCGAGGGAATCGACTTCGTCCTCAATGCCCGCACCGATGCCTTCGTGAAGGGCAAGGACCGGGACCCTTCGGCGGTGCTGGCCGATGCCATTGAACGCGGCCGTGCCTTCCTCGACGTCGGTGCCACGGCGGTGTTTGTGCCGGGCCTGCTGGACGAGGCCACCGTCACCGCACTGGTGGAGGGTATCGGCTGGAACAAGATTTCGGTCATCAACGGGCCCGGTTCCCTGGCCCCGGCCAAACTTCAGGAACTTGGTGTCGCCCGCATCTCTTACGGCCCGTGGACCCAGCGTGTCGCGCTGACCGCCTTGGCCGATGCCACGGCGGAGCTTCTGGCCGGCGGAGCCCTTCCGGAAGGAACCCGGCCTCTGAACTGAGCGGTCGAGGGCTCCGGAACCAATGGGCTCCGAGGGAGCCTTCTCACCAAGCCGACCGAAGAGGGATGATCCGAATGGGCGTAGATCCTTGGCCGGATGCACCTGAGCTTCCGGCGCCCACCATCATGGGCCAGCGGTGGACGGACGCCGTCTTCCTGCATTGGCGCATCCCGGAGGCGGTGGCTGCGTCGTCTATGCCACAGGGCGTCGTGCCGGACGTCTTCGACGGATCCGCCTGGGTGGGGCTGATCGGCTTCCGACTGCAGGGCGCCGGACTGGGCCGCGGTCCGGGTGTCCCGTATTTCGGAAGTTTCAATGAGATCAACGTACGCCTCTACTCCCGGGAGCCGGACGGCACCCGGGGTGTAGTTTTCCTGAGCCTGGATGCGTCGCGTTTGGCCGTGGTGCTGGCCGCGCGTGCGGCCGGGATCCCCTATGTGTGGTCGCGGGCGGGCTTCCTTGCTGCGCCTGCTTTGATTTGCCGGGGCGCGGCAGGGCCGTTCGCCGGGTATTCGGTGCGCCGTTTCCGGGCCGGAGCGCGGAGCGATTTTGCGGTAGCCCCGGAGCCCGACGTCGAAGCAACCGATCCGCTGTCCATCCACCTCACCGCCCGCTTTGGCCTGCACACCCGGTTCAGGGGCAGGACGCTGTATGTTCCCAACACGCACAGCGCGTGGCCGCTGTACCGGGCGCAATTGACCCAGCTTGAGGATCAGCTGGTGGCCGCCGCCGGCATCTCGGTCTCAGGGCCGCCCGAATCGGTCCTTTTCTCACCCGGGGTCAGCACCCAGTTTGGCTGGCCGCGGGTCCTGGATCCGGGGCGCCTAAATACTGTCTGACGGCTCGGATCTGGCGGGGATCTGAGGCGGTGCCGCCGGACGGAATCACCACAGCCGGGTCAGTTTTCAATAAGCGGCGACGGAGGCCATGGTGTGGCAGTTGATTTCGCCGGGGGGGGTTCAATGCGTCACCAACGACGTTGACCGATCGTCTAATAGTGTCGGAGCCCTCTGATTGACTGTAGCTATGGAAGCCATCGGGGATTTCATTCCCTTCCAGGACACAGACGCAGAGCGGGACGCGGGCCGGGTCAGAGGCCATGGTCCGGCCCGGGCCCTGCAGCCTGGACTGGACAGCGCCCTCGCCGCGCTCCACGAGGTGGGCTCGGCCGCGGCAGGGGACGCGGCGGACTGGGGATTCCGGACGGCGTCTGACTTCGCCGGCCGGGTGGAGGAACTCTCACGGACGGTGGAATACCTGCAGCTCGTGGCGGCCGCCGCCGTGGACCGGACCCGGAAACAGTCCGCCGCGGCCCCGGCGAGGGGCAGCACCGCCTGGACCACCGGCTGGCGCCACACCTCCGGCGGGTGGGAGACCGGCGGCGACGGCGGCGGCCCGGCCGTCGCACCCGGGGCCGTCGCTGCCGCCGGGGCCGTCGCTACCGCCGGGGCCGTCGCTACCGCCGGGGCCGTCGCTACCGCCGGCGCCGTGGCAACGTCCGGAGCGGTAGCTCCCTCGGTTGCCGTGGACGGTATGCCCGGTGCGGTGGCTACGTCCGGGGCGGTGGATCCCTTGGTTGCCGTGGACGACGGCTACCGGAACACCGCGGAGTTCCTGCGGGCGCGGCTGCGGATCAGCGCCTCCGAGGCCCGGCACCGGCTCTGCCTGGCCGCGAAACTCCTGCCACGGCCGGGCCTTGCCGGACGGCAACTGCCTCCCGCGCACGAGGAACTCGGCGCCGCCGTGTCCTCCGGAGACGTCGCGTCCCGGGCCGCGACGATCATCACCGCCGCGCTGGACCGGGTCCGGCACACCGGCGACGCCGAGGCAGCCGCCCGGATGGAGCACGCCCTGACGCGCACCGCCGCCGAGAACGATGCGGACTTCCTGGCCCGCGTCGCCCGGGGCTGGACCGACGCGCTGGACCAGGACGGCGCCGAGCCCTCCGAGGAACTGCTGCGCCAGCTCCAGGGCGCCTTCATCCGCCGGCCGCGCCACGGCCTCCAGCACCTCGAGATTTTCGCGACCGCCGAGCAGTTCGAACACCTCCTCACCGTCATGAACACCGCCACCAACCCCCGCACCACCATCACGCAGACACCCGGCGCCCCGGCAGCCGGGGCCGCGGCAACAGCGGCCACGGCAGCGGGTGAGGGTTCCGTCGACGGCCACGCCGCGGGGGACAGCCCTGCCGCCGGCGTGTCCGCCGCCGCTGAGAGTGCCGCCGCCGGCACGAGTGTTGCGGACATCTCCAGTGTTCCGGACATCTCGAGTGTTGCCGCCGCTTCGGGTGCTGTGGGCGTTTCGGCTGTGCCGGGTGCTGCGGCTGCCGCGGGCGTTTCTGCCCCGGAGGATGACCCCGGGGCCCCGGGACTGGATCTCCGCTCGCGCCCGCAGAAGCTGCTCGACGGCCTCATCGGGGCCTGCAAAGCCGCCCTCGCCGCGGGCTCCCTGCCCGCCGCCGGCGGACTCCGCCCCCAGGTCATGGTCACCATCGACTACAGGGACCTGCTTTCCCGGCTCGGAGACGGCCCGGACGGCCCGGCAGAAGGTCCCGGATCCCCCGGCCGGCCCGCGGCCCGGACCGGAACACTGCTGTTCACCGGGCCCGTCACGGCCTCCACCGTCCGGAAGATCGCCTGCGACGCAGACATCATCCCGGTCCTCCTCGGCGGCGAAAGCAGGATTCTGGACATCGGAAGGGCCTCGAGGGTCTTCCCGCCCCACATCCGCAAGGCCCTCACCGCACGCGACCAGGGCTGCGCCTTCCCCGGCTGCACCATCCCGGCATCCTGGTGCGAGGCCCACCACATCACCTACTGGTCCCGCGGCGGAAGCACCGGAACGGAGAACGGAACCCTGCTCTGTTCACGCCACCACCACGTAATCCACAAGGAACAATGGACCATCCAGGTCCGCACCGGGATCCCCTGGTTCATCCCGCCACCACACCTGGACCCGAGCCAACGACCCCGCCGCAACCACTACTTCCGGCCCGCAGATCTCACCACGCCCCCGTGACGCCGGTCGCGGGTAAGGGCGGTCCGAAGTGACCGCGGCGAGTCAACCCTTAAGTTCGATCAATCAACGTGCGGCCGGCCGGCCGGCCGGTGGCTCCGGGTCTCGTCGCGGGTCTGGCGCGGCTCAGTAGCCGCCCACAATGGTCCGCAGCAGGTACGGCAGTTGGAATTGGTCCTGGCTGGCACACACGAGCCGGGCGGCGCGAGCGGCCGAGGACACCTGTCACCACGGTGTCAGCCAAACAGGGCTGCCACCCGGGTAAGCGTCTCGTACACGCCGTAGGCGAGCGGCACCCCTACCAAAGCCCACGCGGTGGTCAATTTTGCGGTGGACGGTTTTCCGGGTGAAACGTTTGCTGCACTCATCTCAAGCCTCCAGGGCGGGTTCTTCGGACCGGACGAGGTCCGGGCGGGGTTCGTGGAAGCGCGCATCCACCGGCTTGACCAGGATGTTGGCCACGAAGCCGATCACCAGCAGCCCCACCATGGTCAACAGCGCGGGCTGGTAGGACGCGGCGTTCAACTGCCCCGGCTTGCCCTGGGCGTCCAGGAAGGCGTTGACGATCAGTGGTCCGGCGATGCCGGCCGCGGACCAGGCCGTCAGGAGCCGGCCGTGGATGGCCCCGACCTGGAAGGTGCCGAAGAGGTCCCGCAGGTAGGCCGGGACGGTCGAGAAGCCACCGCCGTAGAAGGAGATGAACACAAAGGCCAGGAGCACGTAGAGGGCCGTGGTGCTGGAACCGGCCAGCGCCAGCACGGTGTAGAGCACGGCACCGACGCCGAGGTACACCATGTAAATGCGCTTGCGGCCGGTCACGTCCGAGGTCGCGGACCAGGCGAAGCGGCCGGCCATGTTGCCGATGGAGAGCAGCCCGACGAAGCCGGCGGCGACGCCGGCGCTGACCAGGGACACGCCGTCGGACTGGCGGAAGAAGTCCTGGATCATCGGCGCGGCCTGTTCCAGGATGCCGATTCCCGCCGTCACGTTGCAGAACAAGGCGATCCAGACGAGCCAGAACTGCCTGGTCTTGACCGCGTTCTTGGCCGAGACGTTGTCTGTGGTGACGAGTTTGGAGGCCTTGACCCTGGACTGGTCGAAGCCCGCCGGCTTCCAGCCCTCGGCGGGGACCTTGATGGTGAAGGCGCCGAAGAGCATGTAGGCCAAATAGACGACGGCGAGGGTCAGGAAGAGCTTGCCGACCGAGTCGCCGCTGGCCACCCAGCCCTTGGCGCCGGAGTTGGGATCGTACATCTTGAGCAGTGCCGTAGAGACCGGGCTGGCGATCAGCGCGCCACCACCGAAACCCATGATGGCCATGCCTGTGGCCAGGCCTGGACGGTCGGGGAACCATTTGATCAGCGTGGAGACCGGGGAGATGTAGCCGATGCCCAGGCCGATCCCGCCGATGAAGCCGTAGCCGAGGTAGACGAGCCAGAGCTGCCCGCTGAAGATGCCGAGGGAGCCGATCAGGAAGCCGCTGGCCCAGAACACGGCCGAGGTGAACATCGCCTTGCGCGGGCCGTTCCTGTCCACCCAGGTGCCCATGATGGCAGCCGAAAGGCCCAGCATCACGATCGCGATGGAGAAGATCACTCCGATCTCCGTCAGGCTGGCGCCGAAGTGCTTCACCAGCGCCGTCTTGTAGACACTCGTCGCGTACGCCTGTCCGATGCACAGATGCACAGCGAGCGCTGCGGGAGGCACCAGCCACCGGTTGAATGCGGGTGGGGCGATGGTTCGTTCGCGGTCCAGCCAGCGTATAATTTGCTCCCTTGCTCGTGAACGACCTCGGTGCCAAGCGACATAGAGGCGAACGGCCTGTATTTGGGCCGTTCGCCTCCGGCAAGCATGGTGCAGATCGTCAGCAAACGTACTAGTTATGCGCCAAGCGGTAGCTTTTCGGCGATATGCGGTTCTACTTGCCGAGTCCGGCCTTCCAGAGAGCCTCTGCCATCGCCGTGTTGGCCGAAGCCGGTGCGGGCCGAGTCTGCCTGGCTGCCGCCTGCTGCTTGGCGGGCGATTGCTGTTTGGCGGGCGCCTGCTGCTTGGCGGGCGTCTGCGGCCGCCCGCTCGCGCGCCCCCCCGAAGCGCGGCCCCCCGAAGAAGGTGCGCTGCCTCCGGAACCTGCCGGTTCGTCGTCGAGCCTCAAGGTCAGCGAGATGCGCTTCCGTTCCGGCTCCGCCTCCAGCACCTTGACCCGTACCACCTGCCCGGACTTGACCACCTCGCGGGGGTCGGAGACGAAGCGGTTGGCCAGTGCGGACACGTGCACCAGTCCGTCCTGGTGCACGCCGACGTCGACAAACGCGCCGAATGCCGCCACATTGGTCACCGTGCCCTCCAGCACCATGCCGGGCCTGAGGTCGGAGATCTTCTCGATCCCTTCCGAGAACGTTGCCGCCGCGAAGGCCGGCCGCGGGTCCCTGCCCGGCTTCTCCAGCTCCGCGATGATGTCCTGCACGGTGGGCAGCCCGAAGGACCCGTCCACGAAGTCCTGCGGGTTCAGCGCCGAGAGGTTGCCGCCCGCCGGACCGTTCGTGGCCGCCGCCTTGATCTTCCGCGCCACCGGGTAGGCCTCCGGGTGCACGCTGGAGGCGTCCAGCGGCTCCACTCCCCCGCTGATCCGCAGGAAGCCGGCGCACTGCTCGAACGCCTTGGCGCCGAGCCGCGGCACCTTCTTCAGCTCGCTGCGCTTGGCGAAGGGGCCGTGCTCGTTCCGGTACGCCACGATGTTCTCGCTCAGCAGCGGCCCGACGCCGGCCACCCGGCTCAGCAGCGCGGGCGAGGCGGTGTTGACGTCCACGCCCACCGCGTTCACGCAGTCCTCGACGACGGCGTCCAGGCTGCGGTCCAGCTTCGCGGCCGTGACGTCGTGCTGGTACTGCCCGACGCCGATCGACTTCGGCTCGATCTTTACCAGTTCCGCGAGCGGGTCCTGCAGCCTCCGGGCGATCGAAACGGCGCCGCGCAGGGACACGTCCATGCCGGGCAGTTCCGCCGCGGCGAGCGCCGACGCCGAGTACACCGAGGCGCCGGCCTCGGACACCACGATTTTCTGCGGTTTGTTCCCGGCGTCAGTACCTGTCGCCGTGAGCTGCTTGAGCAGCTCGGCGGCGAGCTTGTCCGTCTCCCGTGAGGCCGTGCCGTTGCCGATCGCCACGAGCTCGACGCCGTGCTTACTGGCCAGGCCCACGAGGGTCCGCAGCGCCTCGTCCCACTTCCGGGCCGGGGCGTGCGGGTAGATGGTGTCCGTCGCGACCACCTTGCCGGTGCCATCCACCACGGCGACCTTCACCCCGGTGCGCAGTCCCGGGTCGAGGCCCAGGGTGGCGCGGTTCCCGGCGGGGGCCGCCAGCAGAACGTCGCGCAGGTTCGCGGCGAACACCCGCACGGCCTCGTCCTCGGCGGCGGCGAACATCCGGCTGCGAAGGTCAGCGGTCAGCCGGGCCAGCACGCGTGAGCGCCAGGCCAGTTGCGCGGTCTGCAGCAGCCAGGCGTCGGCGGGCCGGCCGCGGTCGGCCACCCCGAGGAACCGGGCCACGGCGGCTTCGTATCGGCCGCGCGCGGCGGTGAGGGCGGCGTCGTCGTTCGGTTCAGCCTCGGCGAGATCCAGCTCGAGTGCCCCGTCCTTTTCTCCGCGCAGCAGTGCCAGGACACGGTGCGAGGGCATTCCGGCGGGCTGCTGGGAGAACTCGAAGTAGTCCTTGAACTTCTGGCCCTCGGCTTCCTTGCCCTTCTTCACGCGGGACACCATCCGGCCCTGGGTCCACAGCCGCTCCCGGAGCGTGGCGGCCAGGTCGGCATCCTGGGCGACGCGTTCCACCAGGATGGAGCGGGCGCCGGCGAGCGCCGCGGCCGGGTCCCCGATCGAGTGTTCGGCGTTGAGGTACTTGGCGGCTTCGCGGTCCGGGTCCAGTTCAGGGCGCTTGAGCAGGGCGTCGGCGAGCGGTTCCAGTCCGGCTTCGCGGGCGATCTGCGCCTTGGTGCGCCGCTTCGTTTTGAACGGGAGGTAGATGTCTTCCAGCCGGGATTTGGTGTCGGCGCCGACGACGGCGGCCTGCAGTTCCGGGGTCAGCGCACCCTGGGCTGCGATCGCTTCGAGGATAGTCCGGCGGCGGTCCTCGAGCTCGCGCAAATAGCGCAGCCGTTCCTCCAGCTCACGGAGCTGGGTATCGTCCAGCGTTCCGGTCGCCTCCTTCCGGTAACGGGCGATGAACGGCACGGTGGACCCGGCGTCGAGCAGGTCCACGGCGGCCTTGACCTGCCAGGCTTGGACGCCGAGTTCGCCGGCGATCTGTGTATGGATCGCGGAATCCGGGGTTACTGGGGAAGTGTAAGGGCCCTGCGGGATTTGGTTCACCCAGAACATTTTGCCTTACCCGGCCGCCGACGGCTGCATGATCGGCCACCGATTGGGTCTACCAAGCCTGCGACATAAGTGACGTAGTGGCAGCCGAGCAACCAACGGAGGCGGCATGGTAGCCCCGCGGGACTTTGACGTCGCCACACAGATGCTTCTGGGCATGGCGGCAGAAATGGCCGTGGAACTTGGGTCAGCTGTCTGTAGACTCCCTGGGGATGATTCCCGACCGGCTGAGGAGGGCCTTGGTCTTGGGATGTTGGGGGCGGGTGAAGATGGCTTCCGGCGGCCCCTGCTCGACGATGACGCCTTGGTCCATAACGACGATACGGTCCGCAATTTCCCTGGCGAACTGCATTTCATGGGTAACGATAACCATGGTTGTTCCCTGCTGGGCGATTTTCTTGATCACCGCAAGGACCTCCCCCACCAGCTCGGGGTCCAGCGCGGACGTCGGTTCGTCGAAGAGCATGACGCTGGGTTCCATGGCCAGGGCACGCGCAATGGCGACGCGTTGCTTTTGACCGCCGGAAAGTTTGCTCGGATAGTTTTCCATCTTGTCGCCGAGCCCCACCAATTCCAACGTGGGTATGGCGATTTCCCGGGCTGCCGTCGCCGACAATTTCTTGACGTCGCGGAGCGGCGCCATGACGTTGCCGAGTGCGGTCTTGTTCAGAAACAGGTTGAACTGCTGGAAGACCATTCCGATATCGGTGCGTTTTTTCGCGGTGATGGACGCTTTCTCGCTGATCAGTTCCCCGTCCTTCTCCTCGTAGCCGATGAGATGGCCGTTGACATAGATTCTCCCGGCTTCGATGGTTTCAAGTTTGTTGATACAGCGTAATAGCGTGCTCTTGCCGGATCCGCTGGAGCCAAGAATGGCGACGGTTTCGCCGCGGTGGACCGTTAGATCGACCCCCTTGAGTACTTCGACTCGTTTCTGCACGTGGGCCCGGCCTGTGAGTCGGCTCCACAGTGGACGCTTCGTTTCGGAGACGAAGGTTTTGTGTACGTCGCGAACGTTGATGATGGTGTCGTCAGCCACTGGAGCGTGCCTTTCGTTCAAGCACTACCACGACCCGCGAGAGTGGGAGGCTGATTATCAGATACAGAATGGCCGCAGCGGTGTAAATGGCCGTGGTTTGAAACGTCTGGCTGTTGAGGATATTGGCCGTCTTCAGAATTTCCGTAACTGCGATTACCGAGGTGAGTGCGGTGTCCTTGATCATGGCGATGAAGTAATTTCCGATCGGTCCCATGGAGACGACGAACGACTGGGGAATCACGACCTTCCACAGTGTCTTGGTTGGCGTGTATCCGAGCGATAGCGCGGCCTCGGTCTGGCCGTGCTCAACCGACAGGATGGCAGACCGGAACACCTCGGACAGATAGGCCGCATAGTTCAGCCCGAGGCCCAGGATGCCGGCCGGGACCGGCTCGATTTCGATTCCGATACTCGGCAGCACGAAGAAGATGTAGACCAACTGCACCAGCAACGGGGTTCCCCGGATGACCTCGAGGTAGAAGGTCGCGATGCCGCGAAGGATTTTGATGCTGGAGATTCGCGCCAAGGCGATCAGCAGGCCCAAGGCAAGGGCCAGCACCATGGCTCCAAGCGCCAGTTGCACAACAACGGGTACAGCGACAAGTAGCGCGGGGAAGACGGCAAGGGTGTTGTTTATGAAGTCCATGAAGGGGTCCCTAGCTTACGGGCGTTGCAGGGCCGGCGGCCGCCGGCGTCGTTATTCCGCAAGACTGGCCGCCGGTGGTGCATGAATCTACTTGGCTGCGTTGGCTTCGGTCAGTCCGTACTTCTTGAGGATTTCAAGGTACTTCGGTGATTTCTTCAGGTCTGCCAGTCCGGAATTGAGGTCGTTCAGCATCTGCGTGTCGTCCTTGCGGACACCGGCACCGATGATGCCCGGGTAGAACGGCTTGTATGGCGTCACGAGCTTCAGCTTCGGATTCGGTTTCTGCACGAGGCTGTACCCAACAACTGCACTGTCCGTGAATACAGCGTCAACCTGCTTGTTCTCAACCGCTGCAAGCAAAGCCGCCTGGGAATCGAAGAGCTTCACCTGGCTTCCTCCGAGGCTGTCGACGAGGTCCTTGAACACGGTACCGGTCTGGGCGCCGAGCACCTTCCCCTTGACGTCATCCCGGGAGGCGAGAGTGGAATCCGCCGGAACCACCATTGCCTCGCCCTCGGTGTACCAGGGGTCGGTGAAGTTGATCTGTTTCTTTCGGTCATCGGTGATGTACATGGCATCGACGATGACGTCGGCTTTCTTCGCTGAAAGTGCGGCGATCAGTGTGGCGAACTCGGAGGTGAAGACCTTAACCTTCCATCCCTTGTTGGCAGCGATGGCGTTGATCATCTCCCCGTCAATGCCCTTGAGTTCGCCGCTTGCCTGGTCGGTGAAGGAAAAGGGGGCGTCGTTCGAGGTGGCGATTGTGATCGTCTTCTGTTCCCCGCCGCCGCTGGCGCTACCGGTGGATGAGCCGGAGCCGCACGCGGTCAGCGCCAAGGCAACCACGACGCCCATGGGTATCAGAGCCCTGAGTCGCTTGCTCATTTTGATCGAACTTTTCATTATGGTGCCTTTGATATAGGGGGACGGTACTAGCGGTTGAAACGATTGAGTCTGAGCATCGCCGTGACTTTGTGGGCTTCCATGCCCTCGAACGCGGAAATCTCTGAAACGTAACGGGCCAGTTGCGGAGTAGCCTCCCTCTCGACCCGCTGGAACGTCAGCGGCTTGAGGAACCTGGCTACGGACAGACCCGCCGAGGACCGTGCGCCGCCACCGGTGGGCAGCACGTGGTTGGTGCCGGAGATGCCTTTGTCCGAGTATGCGACGGTGGACCATGGCCCCAAGAAAATGGAGCCATAGTTCTTGAGGTTCTCGTGGTAATAGTTGTCATCGACGGTCTGGATTTCCAGATGCTCCGGAGCCAGCAGATCCGTGATTTCCACGGCGGTTTCCCGATCATCGGCAACGTACACCGTGCCAAAATCGCGCCAAGCCGGACCGGCGATGTCCCGGGTGGCCAGCGTTTCCAGTTGCTTTTCGATGTGGCCGATGACTTCCCCACCCAGGGACGCCGATGTGGTGACCAGGGATGCCGGTGACTGCGGACCATGTTCGGCCTGGCCCAGCAGGTCTGCTGCAACGAGTTCCGGATCCGCGGATTCGTCAGCGATTACAGCGACCTCGGACGGCCCTGCGAGAAGATCGATGCCCACCCTGCCGAAGAGCTGGCGCTTGGCCTCCGTAACGTAGGCGTTACCGGCTCCGACGAGGATGTCCACGGGTTGCTCGCCGAGCAGTCCAAATGCCATGGCGGCAAGTGCCTGCACGCCTCCGATGGCGAATGCCCTATCAACCCCTGCAAGATAGGCGGCATGCAGAACCGCGGGATGCCCACCGGTGGGGCTGGTGGGCGGAGTGCACGCGATGACGCTGGGAACGCCCGCCGCTTTGGCAACGCCCACGGTCATGAAGGCGCTTGCGAGGATGGGGAAGCGCCCGGCAGGAAGGTAGGCGCCAACCCGGGGAACGGGAATGTACTTCTGCCCTACCACGACGCCCGGCAGGACTTCCGTCTCGAAGTCGGTCAGGCGTTTTCGTTGCTCGAGGGCAAACAGGCGGGTGCGCTCCGCGCCGACGCCCAGTGCTTCACGGAGTGCAGGAGGGAGCCGGTCACCGGTTTGAGCCAATTCAGCGTGGCTGATCTCGACGTCGTTGCCTGTCCAGCCGTCGAGTTTCCGCGAGTATTTAAGAACGGCGTCCAGGCCGTTCTTCTCGATGTCCGCGAGCATTTCGGAAACGGATCGAATGACTTCCGGAATGCGTTGAGCAGCGACGCCTCCGATTGCGGGTTCCTTAAGCGCGATGAAATTGCCCCGGATAAATGCCTTGTCGGCCTCGCCGATCCACATCACGAATAACCTGTTCTTGAGTTACGCGCAGGACACCCTTGAGTATTACGATGCGCCTATACGTAGCTATGCGCAATACACCCAGTTGCTAGGATTTCGGGCTTGCCTGACGAGCCCAGCACTGTTCCCGGGCGAGCCATCTCGCCGCCCTGAACCGCCGCGGTGAAGAGGCGGGAGCCACTGTGACGCAACACGTCGACAGCACAACTAAGGGCTACTCGGCGATGTCCTCTGCCCAAAGCTCGGGGTGATCGCGCTGGAAGCGGAGCATCATGTCGATGCAGCGCTGGTCGTCCAGGACCACCACCTCCACGCCGCGGGAGCGCAGGAACTCGAATTCTCCCGGGAAGGTCGTGGCCTCGCCCACCACAACTCGCGGGATGTTGAACTGGATGATGGTTCCGGTGCACATCGCACACGGGGCAAGGGTGGTGCAGAGCGTGGTGTCCCGATAGCTCTTCTGCCGCCCCGCGGCCCGGAGCGCCGACATCTCCCCGTGCGCGATGGGGTCGCCGTGCTGGACCCGCTCGTTGTGCCCGCTGGCAATCACTTCGCTCCCCCGGGCCAGCGCCGCGCCAATGGGGATGCCGCCCTCGCTGAGGCTCTCCTCGGCGGCCCGGACAGCGGATTCGAACGCGGCCGCGTCGAAAGTGGGGCCGGAATTGGGGGCGCCGGACCCCAAAGCCCATCCCCATGCCCCCGCATCTGCGCATATCCCTGCTTGGGCCTATGCCCGGCTTGCGCCATACCCGCGCCTGGAGTCGGAGCCCAGCCGGCGGTCAAATTGTCGGCGGGCTTTGATAGCTTGGCAGCAAGACATCAACGGCAACGGCGGCCAAAAACAACGGGGGCACAGTGTTTTTTCTTGAACCGGAAGTTCCAGGTCCCGCACCGGACTTGGTGTTCTCTGCGAGCGATCTCGTGGTGGCGGCGAGCTGCGAGTACCAGCTGCTCCGGAAGCTCGATGAGAAGCTGGGCCGCTCGCCGAAGGCCGCCTTCGAGGATGACGAGATGCTCAAGCACGCGGCCAAGCTCGGCGACGTCCACGAGCACCGGGTGCTGAAATCGTTCCTCGACGAGTTTGGCGCGTGGGATCCGGCCACCGGCCGCGGCGTCTACGACGTCGTCCCGGCTGAGGCCATGGACCGCCCCACCCTGCTCGCGAAGCATTCCGAGTCCATCGACGCCCTGCGCTCCGGCGCCGATGTTGTCTTCCAGGCCGCCTTCTTTGACGGCCAGTTCCACGGGCGCTCCGACTTCCTGGTCCGGCAGGCCGACGGAAGCTACGCCGTGTTCGACACCAAGCTGGCCCGCCACGCGAAGGTGACGGCGCTGCTCCAGCTTGCGGCCTACGGGGACCAGCTCCTGAAAGCCGGAATCACGCCGGATCCGGCCGTGACGCTGGTCCTCGGCGCCACGGTTCCCCTGCCCGGCGGCGGCTTCGACTACGTGCGCAGCCACCACAAACTGTCGGAGATCCTGCCGGTGTTCCGCGAACGTCGGGAGCGCTTCCTTGCCCTCACCGCCGGGCACATTGCCCAGCCCGGGCCCGTGCGCTGGGGCGCGGCCGGCATCACCGCCTGTGGCCGCTGCGACTACTGCCAGGAGATGGTCAAGGCCACCGACGATCTGCTGCTGGTGGCGCGGATGAACTCGGCACAGCGCAAGAAACTCCACAACGCGGGCATCTTCACCGTCAAGGAACTGGCTCAGGCCAGCCTTCCCGCAGCGAACGCCTCGCTGCTGCGCCTGCAGGACCAGGCCCGGATGCAGAGCGGGACCGGCGGTGCCGACGGCGGCGTCCGGTACGTCAAGGATGGTGAGGAGCATTCCCTCCGTTACGCGGTGGTCCCGGGGAGCACGCTGGCCGAGCTCCCGCCGCCCAGCAAAGGTGACATTTTCTTCGACTTCGAGGGCGACCCCCTCTGGCAGGAAAGCGCCACCGGGATCTGGGGGCTGGAGTACCTGTTCGGCGTCGTCGAAGCACCAACCGAAGCCGGCACCCCCGGACTGTTCAAGCCGTTCTGGGCCCACAGCCGGGAGGCCGAAAAGCAGGCGTTCCTGGATTTTCTGGCCTACGTGGAGAAGCGCCGGCAGGATTACCCGGACATGCACGTCTACCACTACGCCGCGTACGAGAAAACTGCCCTCCGCAAGCTCTCCGTGATGCACGTGGCCGGCGAGGACACCGTGGACCAGTGGCTCCGCGACGGCCTTCTCGTGGACCTCTACCAGACCGTTCGGAACAGCATCCGCATCTCCGAGAATTCATACAGCATCAAGAAGCTCGAGCCGCTCTACATGGGGCAGAACCTCCGCTCCGGGGACGTGAAAGACGCTGGAGCTTCCGTGGTTGCCTACGCCCACTACTGCGATGCGCGCGACGACGGGCGCCCCGAGGAGGCGGCTGCAATCCTCACGGGCATCTCCGACTACAACGAATACGACTGCCTGTCCACGCTGGAGCTCCGGAACTGGCTCCTGGGCCTGGCACAGGAACGCGGGATCAGGCCGGGCGGCGACGTCGCGTCCTCAGCCGCGTCCAAGGCCACCGACATCAGCGCGGACTCCGGGCCGGGTTCCGCGGAACTGGACCCGCTCGAAGTGGCGCTGGCCGAACTGGCGGGTCCCGCCGTCGGACTGTCCGAGGACGACCGGAAGGCGGTTTCGATGCTGGCGGCGGCGGTCAGCTATCACCGGCGCGAGCGCAAGGCCTTCTGGTGGGCGCACTTCGACCGCTGCGAGACCGGCCCGGACACGCATCATCAGCAGGATCGCAACGTTTTCCTGGTCGAGGACGCGGTAGCGCTGGAGAACTGGTGGAAGGACGGTGCCAAGCTTCCGGAGCGCCGCGTCAAGCTGATCGGCACCGTCAGTCCGGGCTCCGACCTGCGCGAGGGCAGCACCTGGTTCCGCATGTACGAGCCCCCGCTCCCGGCCGGGCTCGAGGGCACGGGCATTGACGGGACCGGCCGCAATGGCTGGTTCGGGACCGAGATCCTCGAGCTCGGCCACGAGGATGGGAAGGACACCGTCGTCATCCGGGACAAGCTGCGCAAGAACATCGAACCGTATTCCCAGGTGCCGATCGCCTTGACCGAAGACCAGCCGATCCAGACCAAGAGCCTCGAGGAGGCGCTGGCGGTCTTGGCCGACGAAGTCGCCGACGGCTTACGAACGGCACTCAACGCCGGCGGCGGGGATGAAGGCACTCTCCGTGCTGCTTTTCCGCGCCATCCCGCCCTGGATCTTGTCCGGCGCGTACCACCGCGACTCGCCACGGGCCGGCCCTTGCCTACGCCCGCCGACGGACCGGACCGTTACATCGACGCCATCACTGAAGCCGTCGGCGCCTTGGACCGCTCCTACGTGGCGGTCCAGGGGCCGCCCGGCACCGGCAAGACCCATGTGGGCTCGCACGTCATTGCCCGGCTGGTGGAGCGCGGCTGGAAGGTCGGCGTCGTCGGCCAGTCCCATGCGGTGGTGGAGAATCTGCTGAAGACCGCCGTGACCAAGGCCGGCGTCGACCCTGCCGTGGTCGCCAAGGAAGTGAAACACGCAGAGCCCCTCCCCTGGGAGCAGCGTTCGGCGAAGGATGTGGCGCGCCTGCTCAGCTCGCCCGGCGGGGCGCTGGTGGGCGGTACGGCATGGACCATGACGGGCTCTTCGGTGCCCGCGGGCTCGCTGGATTTGCTCGTCATCGACGAGGCCGGCCAGTTCTCCCTGGCCAACACCCTGGCGGTGGCGCAGGCCAGCAGCCGCCTGCTGCTGCTCGGCGATCCCCAGCAGCTGCCGCAGGTCAGCCAGGGTTCGCATCCCGAGCCCGTGGACGACTCCGCCCTGGGCTGGGTTTCCGCCGGTCATGCCACGCTTCCGCCGGAACTCGGGTACTTCCTGGCCGACTCGTGGCGGATGACCTCGGAGCTGTGCCGGGCCGTCTCCGAACTCTCCTATGAGGGCAAGCTGCGTTCAGCCCCTGCCGCCGACCTCCGGCGGCTCGATGGAGTTCCTGCCGGGATCGAGACCGTCATGGTGGAGCATGACGGCAACATCACGTTGTCGCCCGAGGAGGCCGCCGAAGTAGTCCGCCAGGTGCGGCGGCATCTGGGGCTGAGCTGGCATTCAGAGCAGGGCTCACGGCCGCTTCAGGCCGCCGACATCCTGGTGGTGGCGGCCTACAACGCCCAGGTCAACGTGATCCGCGAGGCGTTGGACGGTGCTGCCCTGTCCGGAGTCAGGGTGGGGACGGTGGACAAGTTCCAGGGCCAGGAAGCCGCGGTGGTGATCGTGTCCATGGCCTGTTCGGCCGTGGCCGAGGCTCCCCGCGGGATGGAGTTCCTGCTCTCGCGCAACCGGATCAACGTGGCGGTCTCCCGGGGGCAGTGGCGCGCGGTGATCGTCCGCGCGCCGGAACTGACGAACTACCTGCCCACGCATCCGGAGGGCATGGAGCAGCTGGGCGGGTTCATCGGCCTGTGCCAGCGTTCGGTGGCGTCCTGAGCGTCGCGGCCTAGCCCGTGGGACATGCCCATTCTTAGACTCCCGCAGTGGGCATAGGGGTGTTCTGCCCACTGTTCATGACCAGAGTGGGACATGTCCATCGGTGGCGGGGTCCGCCGCGGGGAAGCCTTAGGCCAGCAGGAGGGCCTCATCCAGCACTGTGCCGAAATTCGCCGGATCGTGCGCAAAACGGCCCAGGAACAGGCCGGAGACACCCTCGAGCGTTGGCAGCAGTCCGGGTTTGGCCGAACCGCCGTAGATGACCGGCAGGTCCTGCAGCCCGGCCGCCGCGAGGCGGCCCCGGAACTCCCGGACGACGTCGGACACGTAAGTGGCCGCGGCGGGCTCGGCCGCACCGATGGCCCAGACGGGTTCATAGGCAACGGTGAGCCGGCCGGCGAGGTCCCAGTCGCCGTCGACGGCCGACTCGATCTGCCGGTACACAAAGTCCGCGGCGGCGGCAACTGGCTGGCCGCCGTCGTGCTCCCCGACGCACAGCAGCGGCGTCAGCCCGGCGTCATCCGCCGCGCGGACCTTGAGGGCAACCATGGCATCGTCTTCGCCGAAGTGCTTCCGGCGCTCGGCGTGGCCGATTTCCACGAGCCGGACCCCGAGTTCCGCGAGCATCGACGGGGCCACCTCCCCGGTCCACGGGCCGTCCGCCCAGCCGCAGTTCTGGGCGCCGAGCAGCAGCGGCGAATCTGCCAGAAGCGCGGCTGCCGCAGGCAGAACGGGGAAGGAGGGGATGACAAACGGGACAACCCGCCCGGCCGCGAGGGCCGGACGGGTGTCCACTTCGTGCCGCAGCCGCTCCAGCCAGTCCAGGCTGTCCCGGTAGCCGAGGTACATCTTGGTGCTGACCCCCACGAGGATGCGGGTGCTGGGGGTCTGGCTGGCTGGAGTCTGCTGCATTGTTGGTGCTTTCTGCTGGACCGCTGGGCTGCTGGACCGCTGGGCTGGGCTATCGGGCAGCCCGTGGGCCTGGCGGGTTGGGTTACTGCTCCAGGAGTTCGTCGGCCTTGTTCTTGAACCGGCGGGTGGCGAACATCATGGCCGCGGCCAGGAAGGGGAGCACGCCCAGCGCGTAGACGCCCATGGTGCCGGTATCGGATGCGGTCATCTGATTCACGGACGTCCGCAGGATCGGGGCCACAAAACCACCCAGGTTGCCGAGCGAGTTGATCAGGCCGATGCCCGCAGCCGCGGCCGTACCGGTGAGGAACGCCGTCGGGTAGGACCAGGCGATGGGGCCGATGGAGAGGAAGCTGCACACGGCGAGGGTGATGAAAATGATGCCGAGTGCCGGGATGTGGTTCGCTCCAGCCCATGCGGAGCCGAAGATGCAGAGACCGGTGGAAATGAACAGCCCGGTGGCCCACATCCGGCGGCGGACGACGGTGTTCGCTGCCCGGCCGATGAAGTAGCAGGCGAAGATTCCGAAGAACCACGGGATGGCTGCCATCAGGCCGACGGCGAGGCCCACCTTCTGACCGGTCAGCTGCGCCACCTGCTGCGGCAGGTAGAACGTGACGCCGTACACGGCGATCTGCAGGCAGAAGTAGATGACCGTGAAGTACCAGACCTTGCCGTTCTTCATGGCGGCGAGGACGCCGCGCGGGCCGGACTCTTCCTTAACGGTGTCCTCGAGCGCCATGACCTCCAGGAGCGCGCTCTTCTCCTCCTTGTTCAGGAACTTGGCCTCCTGCGGGCTGTTGATCAGGAAGAAGTACGCTGCAATGCCGGCGAGGACCGCCAGCGTGCCTTCGACGAAGAACATGACCTGCCAGCCCTGGACTCCGGGCACCTGGTCGCCGATGTTGATCAGCCAGCCGGACAGCGGGGCGCCCATCATCTGGGAGAACGGCTGGGCCAGGTAGAAGATGGCGAACATCTTGACGCGGACCTTGTTGGGGAACCACGCGGCAAGGAACATGATGACGCCCGGGAACAGCCCGGCCTCGGTGACACCCAGCAGGAACCGCAGGATGATGAAGGACGTCTCGCCCTGGACGAACGCGAAGCACGCGGACACGATGCCCCAGGTGATGGCGATGCGGGCCAGCCACACCTTGGCGCCGAACTTGGTCAGGAGCAGGTTGCTCGGGATCTCGAACAGGGCGTAGCCGATGAAGAAGATCCCGGCGCCGAGGGCGTAGGCGCCGGCGGTGATGCCCTTGTCCACTCCCAGGGCCGCTTCGGCGAAGCCCACATTGGTGCGGTCCAGGAAGGCCACCACATAGAGGATCACCAGCATGGGCATGAGCCGGCGGGATGCCTTGGATATGGCCGATTTCAGTACCGGCGTATCCAGGAGATCCCTGGTGGACGTTGTCGCTACGGACATCAAAACTCCTCATTGAGTGAATCAGGTGAGTAGATCAGGTGGGGCAGAACGGAGGTAGGACAGGTGCGTTGAACAGGCAGTGATTTTTCTAGCGTGAAAAAGTGATTTTTCTAGCGTGAAAAAGCGATGATCATTATCCCGGCCAGGCAGGCCAGGATCCCGACGGCGAGGTAGATCTTCCGTCCCTTGCTCCACGACGCGAAGCCGGAGGCAGCGGGCGGTTGGGTGTGTTGGGGCACGATTCTTCTTCCTTAGTGCATGTAGAGTCCGCCATCCACATTCAGCGTCTGGCCGGAGATGTATCCGGCGTCCTCGCTGATGAGGAAGGCGATGGCTGCTGCGATGTCCCGGGTGGAGCCAACGCGGTTGACCACGAGGTCTTTGGTGAGTTCGTCCTTGCGTTCCTCGCTGAGGGTGCCGCCCATGATGTCGGTGTCGATGGGGCCCGGGGAGATGGCGTTGACTGTGATGTCGTACTCCCCCAGTTCGCGGGCCGTTGCACGGGTCAGGCCGATCACGCCCGCCTTCGCCACCGAATACGGCGTCTTGGAGAACGTGCCGCCGCCGCGCTGCGCGGAGACGGAGGAGATGTTCACGATGCGCCCGATCCTGTTCTTCACCATGGATTCGGCGACGCGGCGGGTGGCGTAGTGGACCCCGTTGAGGTTGATGTTCAGCACGCGGTCCCATTCGGCGGCGTCGAGTTCAAGGTAGGGAACCGGGGAGCTGACGCCGGCCACGTTGGCGAGCGCCACGATCTGCGGCAGTTCCGCCTCGATCGCATCGATCGCTGCACGGACCGAGGCTTCGTCGGAAACGTTGGCGCCGGCGCCGAAGGCCTTGACCCCGTGCTCGGCGGCCAGTTCCTTGGCTGCTGACTTGCACCGGGCGTCATCGAGATCGATGATGCCGATGTTCCAGCCCTGCGCCGCCAGGTAGTTGGCGGTGGCGCGGCCGATGCCTCGCTCGGACACGGCGCCGGTGATGATCGCCGTGCGTTCTGCGGGGAAAGTGCTCATGGGAATGCTCCTGAAGTGTGGAAGTGAACGTTGGAGATCAGTTGATGGGGGCGGGACCAAGCTCGTCAATGAGCTTCTGCATGGCCACATACGCCTTGTTCCGGTAGGCGATCAGTTCCGGCGTGCGCTCGGCCGGGACGTTGAGGAAGCCGGCTCCGGTCTTGGTGCCCAGCTTTCCAGCCTCCACCAGCTCGGTGAGGATCTTCGGCGTGGCGAACCGTTCCGGGAATTCGGTCTGCAGGGACTTGTAGCAGAAGTTGTAAACATCCAGCCCGGCCATGTCGGCAATGGCGAACGGGCCGAAGAACGGCAGCCGGAAGCCGAACGTGGTGCGGACCAGCGTGTCCACGTCCTCCGCCGTCGCGATCTCCTGCTCCACCAGCTGGGCGGCCTCGTGGAACAGCGCGTACTGGAGGCGGTTGAGCACGAATCCGGTGACGTCCTTGACGACGGCGGTCTGCTTGCCGGCCGCGTGGACCAGTTCGCGGACGGCGCCGACCGTGGCCGCCGACGTGCCGGCGTGAGGGATGATTTCCACGCCGGGGATGAACGGTGACGGGTTGGAGAAGTGCACGCCCAGGAACCGCCCCGGGTTGGTGACGGGCTCGGAGAGGTCCGCGATGGAGATCGTGGAGGTGTTGGAGCCGATGATGGCGTCCGGCCGGGCGGCGGCGCTGATCCGGGCCAGCGTCTGGTGCTTGATCGCGATGACTTCGGGGACGGCTTCTTCGATGAAGTCGGCGTCGGCCACGGCTTCCTCGATGTCCTTGGCGGCCCAGAGGTTCCGCTTCAGGATGGCGGTGGAGCCTTCCGGGAAGAGCCCTGCGGCCACGAATTCGTCCGATTCGACCAGCAGCCGCTCGTAGTTCTTCCGCGCCACTTCGGCGGACACGTCCGCCAGCGCCACCCGGGCACCGCCGAGCGCGAGGACCTGCGCGATCCCGCCGCCCATGTAGCCGGAGCCGACGACGGCGATCTTGCGGGCCGCGTTGATGGCGCCTGCGGTCTCGGTTGAAGCTGCTGCTGCTGTGCTTGCTGATTCGGTCATGTTCAGACTGCCTTCGTGTATTCGGGTTCGTACGAGCAGATGGCGTCCACCTTGGCGGCGGAGGAGGAGTTTTCATCGAAGCGGTGGCTGAGCCATTCGCCCACGAGCTTTTTGGCGAGTTCCAGTCCGATGACGCGCTGCCCCATGGTGAGGACCTGGGCGTTGTTGCTCAGGACCGAGCGTTCCACCGAGTAGCTGTCGTGCGCGGTGACGGCGCGGATGCCGGGCACCTTGTTGGCTGCGATGGCCACGCCGAGGCCCGTGCCGCAGATCAGCAGCGCCCGGTCGGCTTCGCCCTCGGCGACTTTCCGTGCGGCATCAACGGCCACGTGCGGGTAGGCGGTGGAGTCGTTGGCCCCGACCCCGACGTCCTGCACGGAGGCCACCCGGGGATCCGCCTCGAGCAGCGCCTTCAGCGCGTTCTTGTATTCGACGCCGGCCTCATCGTTGCCGATGACGACGCGCCAGCCTGTTGCTGTGCTCATGCCTGTGCTCCTTGCTTTGCCGGTTCGGGGTTAGCGAGCCGGCTTCCGATGTGTGCTGAAATCCGCGCCGCGATCAGTGCGAACGAAACCGCGCCGGGGTCCGGGTGTCCGAGGCTCTTTTCGGCCAGCGGCCGGGCGCGGCCCTTGAGGGGACGGAGGCCGGCGGTCTGGTCTGCGGCGGCCCGGGCGGCGGCCGCAGCCGCAGCGAGCGAGGCACCTACCGGGGCGCCGCCGTCGGACGCGGTGAGGAAGGCGTCGCGGAAGGGCAGCAGCGCGTCCACCATGGTCTTGTCCCCCGGCTCCGCCTTGCCGAGCTCGGTGATGGCGTCAACGAAGGCGGTGACCGCGGCGACTGCGTCCTCGCCGCTGTAGCTGTCCCGGTTTCCCAGGGCGAGTCCGGCGGCGATGAGCGCGGACCCCCACAGTGCCCCCGAGGTGCCCCCCGCGCGTTCGCTCCAGGCCTCCCCCGCGGCGGTCAGGACCCGCGACGCCGAGGCGCCGCCGTCGTTCGCCGCCGCCTGCTGAGCGGCGGCGACTGCCGCGTCCACGCCGCGCCGCATGCCGATGCCGTGGTCGCCGTCGCCGGCGATCGCGTCCAGGCGGCCCAGTTCCTCTTCGTGCTCGACGACGACGTCCCGCACCTGGGCGAGCACTTCGACTGCCTGCCGGCCGAGGTCCGCCGCTGCCGGAGTGGGCCGTTCCGCCTCGGCTGTTTCGGCGGCTACCGGACCGGCGAATTCTCGCCGGTCACGGGGTACCAGGTTGCCTTTGCGGAACGCGGGGGTGTCGGCGGGCGCCGCCCAATACTGCTCGAGTTCCTCGTCCAGCCAGAGCAGGGTCAGGGAGAGCCCGGACATGTCCAGGCTGGTGACCAGCTCGCCGCATTCCGGTTCCACCACGGTGAGCCCGGCCGCGACGAGGAGCTTTTCGATCTTGCCGAAGAGCAGGAACAGCTCGTCGTACTTGACCGTGCCGAGGCCGTTGACAATCGCGACGACGCGGTTGCCGGCACCCTCCGGCTTGTCGGCCAGCAGTTTGGTGACGAGCAGTTCGGCGAGTTCGGAGGCGGTGGGCATCGGGTGTTCGGATATCCCCGGTTCGCCGTGGATCCCCAGGCCCAGGGACATTTGTCCCGCCGGGACGTGGAAGAGGGGTTCGCTGGCGCCGGGCAGGGTGCAGCCGCCGAACGCCACGCCGAGCGAGCGGGTGCGGTAGTTGGTCCTGATGGCCAGCCGTTCGACGTCGTCGAGGTTCAACCCGGCCTCGGCGGCGGCGCCGGCGATCTTGAAGACCGTCAGGTCACCCGCAATGCCGCGCCGCATGTCTATCTGGTCCAGCGACGCGCTGGCGATGTCGTCGGTGACCAGGACGGTGCGGGTCTCGATGCCTTCGGCGTTGAGGCGCAGCTGGGCCTGGCCGAAGTGCAGGACGTCCCCGGCATAGTTGCCGTAACTCAGCAGCACGCCGCCGCCCGCGTTCGCAGCCTTAGCCACCCGGTAGACCTGCCCCGCCGCGGGGGAAGCGAACATGTTGCCGCAGGCCGATCCCGCGGCCAGGCCCGGCCCCACGAGTCCGGCGAAGGCCGGATAGTGCCCGGAGCCGCCGCCCACCACCAGGGCCACCTGGCCGGCAGGGACCTCGGTGGAGCGGACGACGCCGCCGTCCACCCGGGCGACGTAGCCGCGGTTGGCCGCGACGAAGCCGTCCAGTGCCTCATCCGCAAAGTCAGCGGGGTTGTCGAAGATCTGGGTCATGGTTCCTCATAGAATCCGTTGTGGAGAAGTGCTGCTGGAGAAGTCGTGCTGGGCTGAGTCAGACGCCGGCGGGGTTGGACCCCAGGGGTCAGACGCCGGGGGTCAGACGCCGGCGAGTTCCGCCGTTGCCGGCTGCTGCCGGCCCTGGGCGACCTGGCTCCGGCCGAGGGCGTAGCCGTCCGTCTTCGGCAGGATCTGGCGGCGCAGGTAGTCCTGGTTGCTGGCCGTGACGGAGAGGCCGTCGCCGCCGTAGTGCTCGGTGCACAGGATTCCCTGGAAGCCGACGGACAGGGCAATCTTGAACGCCTCGCGGTAGTTGATGAGGCCGGATTCCATCGGCGCGGGCATCGCCACGTACGTATCGCGGGCCACGTCCTCGTCCCGGATGTAGTTCTTCATGTGCCAGTAGTTCGAGTACGGCAGGGTCTTCGCGACCATGTCGCGCCAGTCCTCGATGGGGCGGTGCAGGCGGATCAGGTTTCCGATGTCCGGGTTCAGGCCGACGTTGGCGAGGCCGATGTCCTGGACCAGCTGCACGGACGAATCTGCGGTGCCGAGGTAGGTGTCCTCGTACATTTCGAGCGAGAGCAGGATGCCGGCGTCCGCCGCGTGCCGGCCGAGTTCGCGGAGGCGGGTGACGGCCTTGCCCCAGGTTTCCTTGTCGCCCACCGGGTCCTTGTGCCCTTCGACCGTCCAGAACCAGAGCTGCTTCTGCTGCTCGGCGGTGAGTGCCTGGTGCAGTCCGAAGGAGACCACCTCGCAGCCAAGCTCGGCGGCGGCGTCGATGGTGCGGTGGCTGTAGGCCAGGTTGGCTTCCCAGTTGCCTTCCTCGATAACGCTGCGGCGGATGGCGGAGATCACGGGAATGCCGATGCCCGCGTTCTCGGCGGTCTGCTTGAACTCTGCGAGCCGAGCGGAGCTCAGGTCGCCGGGACGGACCCAGCTGTCCGTGAGGTCGGCGTCGGCGAATCCGGCTTCCTTGACTTCCTGCAGGACCTCGGCCCAGGCGGAAGCGGGCGCGTCGTTGATGTGGTTGCCCTGCGCGTCGACGCCGGGGAACTGCAGCAGCGCCGCGGTGATGGGCCAGTTTTCAGCTGTGTAAGCCATGGGTGTTCACTCCTTCGTGGAATCCTGTTTCCTATAGGATTTACTATCGAAGAGATGTTGTCAAGATCACTTCCGGGATTGCGGGGAACAATCAAAGATCCTATATGGAAAACGGAACGGTGTGAAGGGGACGTCTGGCGGTGTGGAAATTAGCCCACGGGAGCATCGGCGATGGCGCGGCCGCGCACCTTCCGGACGTGGTCAGCCATGGCTTGTTCCGCTTTCTCCGGGTTGCCGGACGAGAACGCGTCCAGCACGGACTGATGCTCGGCGATGGCATGCTCCGCGTCCGTGATGCCCACTCCCCCAAACAAGCGGAAGCGCTGGACCTGTCCGCCGAGGGCGGCGTAGGCGGCAGCCAAGAACTGGTTGCCGGTCTGTTCTGCGATCAGCCGGTGGAACCTCTCGTCGGCCTCCAGATAGTCACGGTATTCGGCGAACGACGGACCCCTTGGCGCGTTCTTGAGATCGCCCACCGCCTGCCCCAGCTCGGCAAGGCGCTCCGGCGTAAGCCGGGCGCACGCGAGCCGGGCATTCACGGGCTCGATCGCGAGGCGCGCTTCCATGAGTTCGGCAAAATCTTCCCGGGTGAAGACCGGCGCAACCCGGTAACCCTTGAGCGCCACGCGGCGCACCATTCCGGTGTGCTCCAGACGCGCGAGCGCTTCCCGTACGGGCGTCGGGGACACATCGAGTTCCCTGGCGGTTCCGTCAATACTTACCGCCGTTCCGGGTTCCAGCCGACCGTCCATCAGCGACGCTAGCAATTCCTGATAAACGTGGTCGGCGAGGACCTGCCGGCTGACGGTACGGCCTGCGGGGCGCCCCTCAGGGCGACTGCCGGGGGAAGCTAGTTGCATGTTCAAATCCTATAGGACTGGCTGCCGCGGAGCTCTCGGGCAAGACCGGCGGGACATGCCCATTCCCTAATTCCGAGCCCGCGGAACATGCCCATTCTTAGGCTCCGCACCCACGGAATATCCCCTTTCTTAAACTCCGCACCCACGGGACATGACCATTCTTAAACGCGAACAGTGGGCAGAATGGCATTCTGCCCACTGTTCGTGGCGGCGGCTGGACATGTCCAGCCGCGAGGACCTGTTTGCCGGTCCTAGTTTTGGTAAGCAGGGTAGTCGGTGTAGCCCTGTGCGCCCTCGGTGTAGAACGTGGACGGGTCCGGCTCGTTGACCGGGAGTCCTTCACGCCACCGGCGGACCAGGTCAGGGTTGGCGATGGCGGGGCGCCCGACGACGACAGCGTCAGCGTAGCCGTCGGCGACGAGTGCCTTGGCTTCCTCGCGGGTGGTGACGACACCGAAGCCCGTGTTCAGCAGGAGGGTTCCACCGAAGCGGGCGCGCAGATCCTGCACCAGCGCGCTGGTGGGTTCCTTGTGCAGGACACTCAGGTAGGCGAGCTTCAGGGGTGCCAAGGCATCCACGAGGTGGGCGTAGGTTTCCCGGACGTCCGACGCGTCACGTTCGGTTGTGCCCTGGACGTTGTGCTCGGGCGAGATGCGGATGCCAACGCGGTCCGCGCCGACCGCGTCCACCACGGCTTGGGCCACTTCAATGACGAAACGCGCCCGGTTCTCCGGGGAGCCGCCATAGATGTCGCCGCGCTGGTTGGCGGATGGAGCAAGGAATTCGTGCAGCAGGTAACCATTGGCGGAGTGCAGCTCGACGCCGTCGAACCCTGCCGCTATCGCGTTACGGGATGCCGTGACGAACTCCTGGACGATGGCAGGCAGTTGGTCGGTGGTCAGCGCGTGCGGAACAGGGAATGACTTCTTACCCTCGTAGGTGCGGGTCTCGCCGTCGACCGCGATAGCGCTGGGCGCAACCACCTGGTGACCGCCGGTGGTGTCCTCATGGGTGACGCGTCCGGCGTGCATGACCTGGGCGAAGATGCGGCCGCCCTCGGCGTGGACGGCGGATGTGACGTTGGCCCAGCCCTTGAGCTGCTCCTCGGTCACCAGGCCGGGCTGGCCCGGGAAGCCTCGGCCTGCGTGGCTGGGGTACGTGCCCTCGCTGACGATCAGGCCGAGCGAGGCGCGCTGGCGGTAGTGCTCCACAACCAGCGGACCGGGGATCCCTTCCTGGCCGGAGCGGACGCGGGTGAGCGGCGCCATCACGAGTCGGTTGGGCAGTTCCAGCTCGCCGAGGGTCATCGGGGAAAACAGCATGCGCAGTTCCTTTCACAATGGATTGGTTCACTGGCGGAAACTGCACAGCGCCTGCAACTATTCCATGTGAGACTCGGATCACTACCGGTGGAACTCCACACTAGGGACTGGGCGGAGAGCCGCCCGGGCAGCCTTGGCCCTGGGGGTTCCGGAGACAATCGTCCGCGTAATTCTTGGTAATGGACCGCCAGACACTGACAAGCTGCGGCGGCGAACTGAAGGAGCCTTGACCCGGGATGGGCAGGGGCGGGCCGCCATTTACGGAGTAGGTCCCGCGGAAATGCGTGGTCAGCACCACTGAGAAGTCCCCGGTCTGGGTGTAGGCGTGGCTGGTGAGGGTCTTTTCTCCCCATCGCTCCTGCGGCAACGGGCCGCCCGCCGCGGCTTGGGGACCGAGCGCACCACCGTCGCCGTAGGTCCAGGTGTATTCCACGGGCTGTGCCACGACGTGCACCTGCTGAGCCAGAATGGTGACATCAAACTGCTGTTCCGCAGCATCCCCGAAGAAGTTTGTCTCCGCTCCCCGAAGGGTGTGCGGGCTTGGCTGGGCCGTCACGGTTCCTGCCGCGATGGGAAGTCGCTGGAACTCGGTTTGGATCATGGCCGCGATCCGAGGCAGCAAGTCTTCTGGCCTTGCATCAAAGAGGCAGGTAGGGCCGGAATGAAAGTTCCACGAGGGGTTCGGCACACCAGCAGGAGCTTTCAACCAGACGACCGGAATCCCCTCTTTGCCGTCTGGCCCGTTCTTGCAATCGACAAGGTCTGCAAGACAGACGGTGTCGAACTCACCGCCCCCAAGATGACACTGAAGTTCATACTTGTACTGGTAGGGGTCGGCATTTGGAACGCCAGGCTGAGCCTGAACGAAGTCATTCAAGGCCGGGTCCCAATTCCACCCTCCGACGTGCACGTCTTTGGGTCCCCATCCGCCGGAAATGGGTGGGTCCTCAGCTCCGTCCGCTAGGGCCGGGGACACCGATATCCATATCAGCACGCCCACCATGAGGAGTATTGGCCTAAACACGCTATCTCGGAGAATTTTCATTGGCTAGCCGACTATGTTTCCGACATCATCGACATGCCAGGCATGATTGCGGTAGGCGATGAGCAGAAGATTACCGGTATCGTCTTCCTGCTTACCCGTCTGGGCGACGCTCCCATCGGCCCTCAAATAGATCAACGGAACTTGGTGGGCCTGAACCGCAACTTTGTAGATTCCGTCGGCGCCGATTGAAAATGTCGTTTCCACTGCAGGCGTCGTGATCTGACCGCCGATGAGCCACCGCCCTTCTTGGTGCCAAGCGGTTATGTCCTTTTTGGCTGTTATGCAAGGGGCACATGTGGATGAGGTGACGCTATCCAATGGCACTGTGTCCCCGGTCTCGTATCCGTAACTAAGCAACTGAAACCAGTACCGCGCAAATGCCTCCAGCCCTTCCTTCGTCTCCAGCTTCGCGGCCTCGGGGAGCACCGGAACCGGGACGTTCTGGGCTCTCCCTGAGGCGTCGGCCGGTTTGTAACTGGCGGTGGGGCTCGGGGTGGCACTGGGCGTGGTCGACACCGGCGGGCTCTGGGTCCCACCGGACGGCGATGCGTTCGGCTCGGCCCTTCCACCGTTACAGGCAGTGACAGACAACAGGAGCGCGGCAACGAGGGCGGCCGCGCGAATTCGCCTGCTGGTGGAGATCGAAGTGCGGGATGTCATGGTCAGCTACTCCCCCGATAGAAAATCAAGACGCGTTAAACCAAACAATGGCTTAAGGGTAACCGACGTCACATTTTGCTGGTCACGGTTGTCCACAGGCAGAAGCTCTCACTCCCTGTGCGCAGACAAACCCCTTGGCCTCCGAAACGCCTCTGGCGTTTCCCTGCCGGCGACAGAACAATAGGGTCATGATGTTCGAACATGCCGACGGCAATCCCGTCCTGAATCTGGACGATGAGCAGGCCTGGCAGCTGATTGAAGCCACTCAGCACGGGAGGCTGGTGGTCACCGTGGCCGGGGAGCCGGACATCTTCCCGGTGAACTACGCGGTCGGCGGCCGGAAGTTGTACCTCCGCACGGCCCCCGGCAACAAACTGGCCGAACTGACCATCAACTCTAAGGTGCTGTTTGAAACCGACGGCATCCTGTCCGAGGAAGCTTGGTCCGTGGTCCTCCGGGGCAACGCGCGCATCCTCCAACTGTCCGGGGACATTGCCGCGGCGGAGGCGCTGGGTCTCAAGTCCTGGGTTCCCACGCTGAAGGACTTCTACGTTGAGATCGAGCCGACCTCGGTCACCGGCCGCCACTTCGAGTTGGGCGAACAGCCGGAGCGGGAAATCTAGGCAGAGCCAGTCGAGCCGCCGCCTAGACTTAAGACATGGCGGAGACATAAACCATGGCGGACAAGCTGACCCCGGAGCGGCGCAGCTGGAACATGTCCCGCATCCGGGGGAAGAACACCAAACCGGAATTGCTGGTTCGAAAGTTGCTGCATTCCAAGGGCTACCGCTACCGGCTGCACGGCACGGCCCGCGGAGGCAGACTCCCCGGCAGGCCGGACCTGGTATTCGCCAGCCGCCACAAAGTCATCTTTGTCAACGGCTGTTTCTGGCATTTCCACGACTGCCGGGTGGGGCAACACGCACCCAAAGCCAACGCCGAGTTCTGGGAAACCAAGCGTTCGCGCACCCGGAACCGCGACGCCGAACAACTTCGACAGCTTGAAAGCCTAGGCTGGAGGGTGCTTACCGTCTGGGAGTGCGAGCTCAAGAATCCGTCCGCGCTGGAGCAGCAGTTGGATGCATTCCTGCTGGCCCAATCAACAGAACGCCGGCCAGGAAACTAGCCGCGGTACTGGGCAATCAGCCAACCGGCCATTTCGCTGGCGCGGCCTGCGGCGACTATGGTCTGACTCGGGTAATATTCGAGTCCGGGGAATTTTGGGGGATTCTGACCGTACTTGTTTCTGCTACTACACCCACGGGAGCCCCAGATGCCGCACTTGCTGACGTCGAATGAATTGCCCGGTATCGACGCCCCCCGCTCCGCGCCGTCCGCTCCCACCCGGCTGCAGGACTACCGGCGGGCCCACGAGGTCGATCCTGATCTTGAACCCCTGCGCAGGCAGGTCTCGACGATCATCGATGCGATTCTCGCTGATAACACGCCCGAAGAGGCGGAGGTACGAGAAAAACTCCGCTGGCACGTCGCCCGCAATCCCGGTAGGCCGGAGAAGGCACTCATGAGCCACTTGCTTTCAATCTCAGCCCGGCGGGAGGCAGCGGGGTAACGTCCGCCCGCAACTAGCGCACCGCCACCGTCACCGGCTGATGGTGGCCTGCCGCACGACTTCGCCCCAGGACTGTTGCGCGAGGTCCGCCACCGATGCCAGGATCTCCGACGGTGGCTTGGACAGATCCAGCGGAAACTCCACAATGTCGATGTCCGTGTTCAGGATCCGCCGCAACTTGATTTCGCCGGCGCCGGGGTAAATGAGCCAGGCGGTCGGAACCCGCAGTGAGGTGCAGTAGGCCAGCATCCGGTAATGGTCGCGGGAGAGTGAGGCGCCGACGTCGGCCGCCGCCTGGTACCTGGCGTCGTAGACCATCACAGGCCGCCCGCCCAGCAGGTGCACGGCACCCGGCTGCACCACGATCCGGTCCGAGTCCCGGACGGCCTCGTTGAGCAAGGCGTTGTACCGCAGGCGCATCTCACCGGGGAAGGCCGCCATGGCCTCGCGCAGCGCCGTGCCGACGAAGTCCTCGAACACCTTGGACATGTCCACCACAAACGACGCCGACTGTTGCTTTCCGTCGCCGGCTTCCGCGGAGGCGTTGCGCAGGATCAGCTCGGCGAGGCGCAGGGCAGCGTGGTAGCGGGTGTTCATCCGGCTGGCCCGCCATGCCGGCAGCGGCGCACCGGACTGCAACCGGGTCACGGCCGCCAGCTTTCCCTTCAGCTGGCGCAGCCGGCTGAGTACTTCCGGCCGGACGCCCGGCACCTGGGACATCCGCTCCAAAGCGGCCCGCAGGATCCGGTTTTCCGCGATGTCTTCGGTGAACTCGTCGTAGGAGACCTCGAGCGGGACCAGCATGCCGGGCCGGCGGGAGATCTGGTCCGAGATGCGGATCCTGCCCTTGACCGTCCGGAGTGATTCGTCCACGTTCAGGTAGCCCTGCAGCGACCCCCGGCTGAGCGCACGGTCCGCGAGTTGCGCCAGCGATTCTGCCAGTGCGCTCCACAGATCCGTCTCCTCGACGGCGGCGACGGAATCTTCGCGGAAACCCTGGTCCCCCGCGTAGCCGAGCATGAACAGCAGCCGTCCCAGACCGAGCCGCTCCTTGGGCCGTACCTCCAATTGCACCGTTGGGGTGCGCACGGAACCCACCCTTCCGACGGGTTCGATCCGGTACAGGCCCATGCCCATCGGTGAGGCTTTCGCCAGGCCGCTTCCGTTGATGTAGGCGGCGCTTGGCGGGTCCAGCCGCTCGGCGACCCCGACGGAGAGCTCGTCCAGCACGATGCGGCGCGGCGGCACGCCGCCCGGCGCCGGGCCCGGACCGGCCACGCCCGCGCCGGCGGCGCCCGGCGCCGGGCCCGGACCGGCCACGCCCGGGCTAGGCGTGCGCAAGGCGGGAGAGCAGTTGGTCCAGTCCGAACCGTTCCTCCAACTGGGCCCGGTTGAGCTGGCCGTGATAGTGCTCCTCGAGCAGCGGCATCAGCTCGTACTTCCAGATCCGGCGCAGGCCCTTGGGCGTCTGGGCGGACTTCTTCATGAAGTAGGACGGCCCGATCATGAGGTCGCGGTCCCACTCGTCAATCGCGTCGTTGAGCGCGTCCATCAGCAGGGCCGGCGTCGTGTCCAGCTCGCGGGCCTGCAGGAACCGCAGCAGCGAGCCCTTCACCGGTTCGGTCTTCGGGTGCAGCTCAATGAAGGAGAAGCGCCGGCGGATGGCCGCGTCCATCATCGCGATGGACCGGTCCGCGGTGTTCATGGTGCCGATGATGTACAGATTGTCCGGCAGCGTGAAGGGCTCGTTGGGACTGTACTGAAGGTAGATCCTGTCGTCACGGTATTCGAGCAGGAAGTACAGCTCACCGAAGACCTTCGCGAGGTTCGCCCGGTTCATCTCATCGATGATCAGGAAGTACGGTTTGCTCTCGTTGCCGGGCTTCGCGGCCTCCTCGGCGATCCGGCGCAACGGACCGGCCACGAGCTTGAAGGACACCTGGCCCTCGTCCGTCTTGTCCGGGCGGAACCCCTCGAAGAAGTCCTCATAGGCGTACGAGGGGTGGAACTGCACCAGCTTCACGCGCTCGTCCGTGGTGTCCCCAGCCAGCTGGGCCGCCAGGTGCTTGGCGAGGTAGGTCTTGCCCGTACCGGGCGGGCCGTAGAGCACCACCTGCCGGTTCTCCTCGAGCAGTTCGGCGATCTCCTGGAGCGGGTCCAGGTCCATGTGCAGGGAAGCGGCGAATTCCGGCGTCAGGGGGCGGAAACCCTCACAGGCGGGTTCGACGACGGCGTCCGGTTCGGTGCCGTCGCCGGCTTCCGCTTCCGCTTCGGCCGGCAGGAGCGCCTCGAGCGCCTGGATGACCCGGGTGATGTCCACAATGATGCCGGAGGTGGCCAGCTGGCGCTGCACGTGCCGGGGCAGCTCCGTCATATTGTGGGTTTCATCGAACCAGCGGACCTTGCGGGCCAGCTGGCGGTTGTTCTCCTGGTGCTCCGGTTCCCCCAGGACCACTCCCACGCGGACGGTGCCGGAGCTCTGGTACAGGGTCAGGTCGCCGGGCTTCATCACGGTCAGGAACGCGAAGACGGCGGTCTTGGTGTCCTCGCGTTCCACATAGCCGAGGTGCTTGTAGTCCTCGTCCACCGCGTGCTGGACCAGCCCCGCAGTGACGCCCGGATCCAGCAGGCGGAGGTGTTCGACGTCGAGCGTCACTGTTTCCTTGGTCTGCCAGGCGCCAAGCAGCTCGGCGTTGTCCTGGTGGGTGCGCAGCAGCCACGCGCGGCGGCCGGGGTCCCCCACCTTTCGCCACTGGCTGACCAGCTGCCGGGAGTACCAGTCGATCCGCTGGCCCGCCTGCTCGTCAAGGTGCAGGCGGATGCGGTGGATGTCCGCCGAGATTTCCTCGTCGCTGTCGCCTTTGGCCCCGCCCACGAGGGAGGCAAAGGCGTCGCGGATCTCCTGGCGTTCGACGTCGGCCACCACCGGCTCGAAGTAGCTTGGCCAGACCAGGAATTCGATGCTGCGGCGGATTGCCGGCTGGTCGTCGGGGGTGCCCGCGACCAGCTGGTGGAATGCCAGCGGATCCTTGACGGCAGCCGAGACCACGCCCGGAGGCCGCCGGGCAACGTGCTGGACAAAGCGGCACAGCCATTTCAGGTGGTCCCAGATGGTCCAGTTGAATTCCGCTGTGCGGTCCCGGATCACGCCGTGGTCCGTCATGCCCGCGTACAGCTCGTCCGGGAGTGCCAGGGGCGGTTCGAGCCAGGATGCCGCCTCGGCCACCCGGGCGCGTTTGACCTTGAGGGATTTCACCTCGTGCGCCAGCGGCAGGGACTGGAGAAACAGCAGTTCAACTGCCAGCTGCTTGGCTCCCCGCGAGGCATCCGCCAGGTTCTCCCGGAGGTTTGTCATCATGGGCGCCTTGGGGTCCGCAACGCCGCGCTCGAGGCGTTCCAGCAACTCCGCGGCAGCCTGCACCGACCACGTTTTCGTGCGGCCGTCCAGCGCGGACGCTTTGCCTAGCAGCCCCGGTCCCAAGACAAACCACGCAGCGTCCTCAATCTCCTTGGAGATGCCGAGGGCGCGGTGCATGGCAGGCTTTGGGGATGGGGTCATGCCTTCAATTTACAGGGTTAAGCTGAACGCCCGCATCATGAGGCGCCCCGAAGCTACTGCCAGGTAGGTGCCAGGGGGCGGCCCGATTGGCTGGCTGGCCGCGGTTACTTGACCGCGGGACGGCGCTTGACGCCAAAGGTGAAATAGCTGCCCGGGCCGACGAAGTTGACCAGGGTGGCCACCCGCCACAGTGCCTTGCTGCCGCGGATCTGCTCGGCTGGGCGCCGCGAAATATCCCGCTGGGCCGCGAAAAGGAGCGAGAGCTGGACGACTGCCGCCGTGATGGTTCCGAACTTCGCCATCGGCGAGAGTTCCTTCCAGGCCTTCTTTCGGGCGTTCTTCTTCTTGCTCTTGTTCACCATGATCTGAGCTCCTTGCTTCCGGGGCCGACTGCCTTCGGGGTGGTTCATTCTAGGGGCGATCCGTGGGCCGAGCTAGAGGCTATGGGGCCGGGTGGCCTGAGCCCGTGTGGGCAGGAGTGAATTGCGCGAGCTTCACTTTCTGCTCAGGGGTCAGCCGCAGCACCCGCCCGGTGGCCTCTTCCACGAAGGCCAGGTGGCTCGTGGCGCGGACACAGTCCTCCCGGGTCACGGGATCCTGCACCACGTAGTGGATGTCGAAGCTCGCGCCCTTCACCGCCCCGATCCAGAGCTGGACCGGCACCGGCACGTTGCGGTATTCGAGCGTCCTGACGTAGCGGATCTTGTGCTCCACCACCAAGGCCAGGGTGCCCGCCGGGATCTCGCTGAACAGCGGCACCGGCGGCTCGATCCCGGGCAGGCCGGCCCCGCGGGGCGGGCCGAACGCCGCGATGCGGGCTTCCTCCAGGATCCGGACGATCTGCACGTTGTTGATGTGGCCGTAGGCGTCCATGTCGCTCCAGCGCATCGGCACCTGCACCTCGATGCGCCGCGGGTCCTCGGCGGCGGATGGGGGCTCGGCGGCCGCGGCGCGCGCGGCCGGCCCCGCGGCGCTCAGCTGTGCACCGCCGTCGCATCGTCTGCCGTGTTTTCCGAAAAGGCCGCCTCGGCGTCCTCCCCGGCGAACTGGGACATGTACAGGTGGTAGTAGGCGCCCTTCAGTTCCAGCAATTCCGCGTGCCTGCCCTGCTCCACGATGCGGCCGGCCTCCATCACCAGAATGGTGTCGGCGTCGCGGATGGTGGAGAGTCGGTGGGCGATCACAAAGCTGGTGCGGTCGGTCCGCAGCGCCGCCATGGCCTTCTGCACGAGCACTTCCGTGCGGGTGTCCACCGAGCTCGTGGCCTCGTCCAGGATCAGCAGAGAGGGGTTCGCCACGAAGGCGCGGGCGATGGTGATGAGCTGCTTTTCGCCGGCGCTGACGTTGTTACCTTCCTCGTCGATGATGGTGTTGTAGCCGTCCGGGAGGGCCCGGACGAAACGGTCCACGAAGGTGGCCTTCGCCGCCTCCATTACCTGCTCCTCGGTGGCGTCCAGCTTGCCGTAGCGGATGTTCTCGTAGATGGTGCCGCCGAACAGCCAGGCGTCCTGCAGGACCATGCCCACCTTGGCGCGCAGTTCCGCGCGGCTCAGCGCGGTGATGTCGACGCCGTCCAGGGTGATGCTGCCGCCCTGGAGTTCGTAGAAACGCATCACGAGGTTCACCAGGGTGGTCTTGCCCGCACCGGTGGGCCCGACGATCGCCACTGTGTGCCCGGGCTCGGCGGTGAAGGAGAGGTCCTCGATCAGCGGCTTGTCCGGGGTGTAACTGAACGTGACGTGCCGGAAGTCGACATGGCCGTCCGTCTTGGCCGGGAGGTGCTCGGTGGCGGTCTCGGCGTCCTGTTCGTCGGCGTCGAGGAATTCGAAGACCCGCTCCGCGGAGGCGACGCCGGACTGCAACATGTTGGCCATGCCTGCCATCTGGCCCAGCGGCTGGGTGAACTCGCGGGAGTACTGGATGAACGCGGTGGCGTCGCCCAGGCTCATGCCGCCGGAGGCGACGCGCAGGCCGCCGACCACGGCGATGCCCACGTAGCTGAGGTAGGACACGAACTGCATGACCGGCATGATCATGCCGGAGACGAACTGCGCACCGAAGCTTGCCTTGTAGAGGGCCTCGTTGCGTTCGTCGAAGCGGGCCAGCATGTCCGCGTCACGGCCGAAGACCCGGACGAGCTCGTGCCCGGAGAAGGACTCCTCGATCTGGCCGTTGAGCTCGCCCGTGTTCTTCCACTGGGAGGCGAAGAGCTTCTGGCTGCGGGAACCGATGAGGCCGGCGGCGACGGCCGAGAGCGGCAGCGCGACCAGGGCAATCACGGCCAGCTGCCAGGACACGATGAACATCATGATCACGATGCCGATCACCGTCAGCGCCGACTGCACCAGCTGCGCGAGGGCCTGTTGGAGCGCCTGCTGGATATTGTCCACATCGTTGGTGACCCGGGAGAGGATGTCGCCGCGCTGGCGGGTGTCGAAGTAGTTCAGCGGGAGCCTGTTCAGCTTCTTCTCGGTGTCATCGCGCAGCTGGCGGACCACCCGCATGACCAGGATGTTCAGGACGTAGCCCTGCAGCCAGAGGAAGATGTTGGCGACGAAGTACATCACCAGCACCACGCTGATGAGGAACGCGAGCTTCTGGAAATCGATGCCCGCCCCCGGGATGAGGTCCATCCTGGAGATCATGTCCGCGAAGTTGTCCTGGCCCTGGGCCCGCAGGCCCTCGACGAACTGCTCCTTGGTGGCCCCGGAAGGCAACTGCTTGCCCACCACTCCTCCGAAGATCACGTCCATCGCCTGGCCCAGGATCCGGGGGGCGATGACGTTGAGGACGACGGCGACCGTCACCATCCCGAGCACCAGGACGATTCCCGTCCGCTCGGGTTTCAGCAGGCCCATGAGGCGCTTCGCCGACGGCCAGAAATGCTGGGCCTTCTTGGCCGGCATGGCGCCGAACATGCCGCCGTCGGCCTCGCCGGGGGTGAACTCCTCCTCATGGAAATCGTCGTCCGGGGCGGCGTCGGGGGTTTGGGTGGTGACCTGGTGGTTGGTGCTCATGCCACTGCCTCTGCGCTCAGCTGGGATTCGACGATTTCCTGGTAGGTGCTGGAGCTTTCCAGCAGTTCTTCATGGGTGCCGCGGTCAACGATCCGTCCCTTGTCCAGCACCAGGATCTGGTCCGCGTCGGCGATGGTGGAAACGCGCTGGCCGACGATGATCACTGTGGCGTCCGCGGTTTTTGCCTTCAGCGCGCGGCGGAGCCTGGCATCGGTGGCGACGTCGAGGGCCGAGAACGAGTCGTCGAACAGGAACACCTTGGGCTCGGTGACGAGCGCCCGTGCGATGCAGAGCCGTTGCCGCTGGCCGCCGGAGACGTTGGTACCGCCCTGGGCGATGCGTGAACCGAGCCCGTTCTGCTTGTCCCGCACGAAGTCCGCGGCCTGCGCCACGGTCAGGGCGTCCCACAGTTGCTCGTCCGTGGCCTCGGGGCTGCCGAAGCGGAGGTTGTGCTCGATGGTCCCGGAAAACAGGTAGGCACGCTGTGGCACCATGGCGACGCGCTGGGTGATCTCCGAGCGGTCAAGCTTGGTGACGGGGACGCCGTCGAGCAGCACCTCACCCGAGGCGGCGTCGTACAGCCGCGGGAGCAGTGCCAGCAGGCTGGTCTTGCCGGCACCGGTGGAGCCGATGATCGCCACGGTCTGGCCGGGTTCGGCGGTGAAGCTGATGTCGCTCAGCACCGGCGCCTCGGCGCCCGGGTAGGCGAAGGACACGTTCCGGAACTCCACCCGGCCGGCCTTCCGGGCCGGGGCCACGGGCGTGGGCGGCTCGTGGATGGAGGGTTCGACGTCGAGCACCTCGCCGATGCGGTCCGCACAGACGGAGGCGCGCGGAATCATCATCGCCATGAACGTGCCCATCATGACGGCCATCAGGATCTGCAGCAGGTACTGCAGGAACGCCGTCAGCGAGCCCACCTGCATGTCCCCGGCGTCGACCCGCTGGCCACCGAACCACAGCACGGCCGCGGTGGAGACGTGCAGGATCATGCCGATGGCGGGGAACATCAGCACGAACAGGGCGCCGATCTTCAGCGAGACGTCCGTGAGTTCCTTGTTCGCGGCGCCGAACCGTTCCGTTTCGTGGGGCTCGCGCACGAAGGCCCGGACCACGCGGATGCCGATGATCTGCTCGCGGAGGATCCCGTTGATCCGGTCGATCTTCGTCTGCATGGAGCGGAAGAGCGGCATCAGCCGGACCACGAGATAGCCCACGACGACTACCAGCAAAGGCACCGAAACCCAGACCAGCCAGGACAGGTTCAGGTCCTCGCGGAGGGCCATGAAGATGCCGCCGATGCACATGATGGGCGTGGCCACCATGAAGTTCAGGCCCATCAGCATGAGCATCTGGACCTGCTGGACATCGTTGGTGCCGCGGGTGATCAGCGTGGGGGCGCCGAAGACGTTGACGTCCTTCGCGGAGAAGCTCGTGACCTTGCGGAACACGCCCCGGCGGAGGTCGCGGCCGAACGCCATCGCTGCCTTGGAGCCGAAGTACACGCCGGCGATTGCAGTGGCGACCTGGATCAGGGCGACGACGAGCATCACCCCGCCGGTCCGCCAGATGTAGTCAGTGTCGCCACGGGAGACACCCTCATCGATGATCTGCGCGTTGAGGCTGGGGAGGTACAGCGCCGCGATAGTGGAGGCGAGTTGGAAGATGATGACTGCCGCGATATACGGCAGATACGGCTTGGAATAGCGCCGTATGAGAGTGACAAGCATGCCCACGAGTCCTTAAGGAATACCGAATAAATGAGGCTGGAGAGAAGACCGAAGAGAGAACATCGAAATGATGTTCCCAGTATTAGCAGGTGGGGCCGACAGCCTTAGCCATCCAACTCTACGGAATCCTTTGCGGGCCGGGAACACCGACACCAAATATCATCCAAACGGTGTACAGACTTCAGGCGTGACGCCCGCTGCCCCGCGTCCCCTTACCGGGGTGCGGGGCTGCTCGGCCGGGGCGCGTCACCGTGCGCTGTCACCGTCACTGTGCACTGTCACCGTTCCTTCGCCCGGGCCTAGCGTGCCGGGCTGAGTCAATAGCCGGTCAAAGCCCCTCTGCGCCGCGGTGCCTGCCGTGCGTTGCAATGTAATCGGCCGCGGCACGCTGCAGCTTCCGTTCTTTGCCCAGCTGCCGGCGCAGGGTGGTCAGCTCGGCGCTGACCCTGGCCTGCTCGGCGGCAATTTCCCGCTGCACTTCTGCCTGCTGGTTGACCGCCCGCAGTGCAACAGATAACTGGAGCTGTTGTTCGGCGAGCAGCCTCTGGGTCTCAAGCAGCACGGGAACGACGTCGGCCGTTTCGGTTCGGGCTTCCGCCAGCATGGTGCGCGCCCGAAGCCGGACACCGTCGCGGTCGGGTGCCCGGGTCTCGGCGGCGCGGGTCTCGGCGGCACGCTGGCGGCTGAGGACCTCGATGAACTCCCGGTCCAGATCGACGATGCCGGTTCCCGGCACCGGGACATCGCCGGAATCCCCGGCGCCACCCGGCGTCGAAACACCCGGCGTCGAACCAGCCGACGGCGCCGCGGCGTAGACCCTGTTGCCGCGGGTGTCGCCCGTCCCGCCGGCGGCCAGTGCGGCAGCGCCGGCGTCGCTGTCCGCACCGGAACCGGTCACGGCGGTGGCGGTAGCCTCGGGCTGGATGTCCACGGTGCGCCGCAGCGGCTGTTCCTTGATGAAGAGGATCGCGACCAGCGCCACGATGCCGATGATCGCCGAGATCAGGAAGATCTCCGCGGTCGCGTCACCGTACGCTGCCCGCATGATGTCGCGGACCGGAGCCGGCATGTCCGTGAGGTCCATGCTTGCCCCGGCGGATCCGCCGGACGCGGGGATCCCGGCCGCGGCGAGCCCCTCCGTGGCTAGCTCCTTGACCCGGTTGCCGAGGATGGCGCCGAGGACCGAAACCCCGATGGCGCCGCCAACGGAGCGGAAGAACGCCACGGAGGCACTGGCGGTGCCGATGTCGGTCGCCCGGACAGTGTTCTGCACGGCCAGGACCAGGTTCTGCATGAGCAGGCCCAGGCCGAGGCCGAGGATGCCGGTGTAGAGGCCGGTCAGCCAGAGTTCGGTGGTGTGGTCGATGGTTCCGGCCAGGCCGAGCCCGCCGATCAGCAGTACCGCGCCGGCAACGAGGTAGCGCTTCCACTTTCCGGTGCGGCTGATGAGCTGACCGGACAGGACCGAGCCGATGAGGTTGCCGGCGATCATGGGCAGGGTCAGCAGCCCGGCTTCGGTGGGGGAAGCACCGCGGGCCACCTGGAAATACTGGCCCAGGAATGCAGACGAGCCGAACATGCCCACGCCGACGGCAACCGAGGCCAGGACGGCCAGGGCGGTGGTCCGCTGCGAGATGATCTTCAGCGGAATGATGGGCTGCGCCACCCGGGATTCCACCACGACGAGCAGGGCCAGGAGCACCACGCCGCCGCCCACCATGGCGGCGGTCTGCCACGACCACCAGTCGTAATAGGCGGGGTTGCCGGCGAAGGAAACCCAGATCAGGAGCAGGCTCACGCCGGAGGTCAGCAGGATGGAACCAAGCCAGTCGATCCGGGCCGGTCGCTTGATGTGCGGAATCTTCAGCGTGATCTGCAGCAGGATGAGCGCGACGACGGCGAGCGGGACGCAGACGAAGAAGGTCCAGCGCCAGCCCAGCGGGCTGTCCACGATGAAGCCGCCAAGCAGCGGGCCGCCCGCAGTACCGACGGCCATGACGCCGCCCATGTAGCCGGAGTACTTTCCGCGATCACGTGGCGGGATGATGGATCCGATGATGGCCTGGGCCAGGGCGGTCAGTCCGCCCATCGCGACACCCTGGATGACGCGTGCGGTGAGCAGCAGCGGGATGGTCTCGGACAGCCCGGCCATGACGGAGCCGGCCACAAAGATCACGATGCTCAGCTGGACGAGGACCTTCTTGTCGAAAAGGTCCGCCAGCTTGCCCCAGATCGGCGTGGTCGCGGCGTTGGCGAGCAGCGCCGCGGTGATGACCCAGGCGAAGTCCGTCTGCGTGCCCTTGAGCTCGGCCATGATGGTGGGCAGCGCGTTGGCCACAATGGTGCTGCTCAGGATCGCGGTGAAGAACGCCGCGAGCAGCCCGGTGAGGGCCTCCATGATCTGGCGGTGGGTCATCGCGGCCGCGGGAGCGGGAGCGGGTTGCGAAAGTGGGGTGGGGGCCGGGGTGGGGGCCGGCGACGGCCCGGTGGCGGCAGCGTGGCTTGCCATGTGTTTACTCCTCAGCAACGGTGGTAGTAGTGGTGGATCCGGCCGCCTTCGCCCGGGCTGTGGTCCGGAGGGACTCAGCAAGTTTGTTCAGGGTCCGCGCCGTGTCTTCGGCGTCGTCCTCGGTCCAGTCCTCCAGGAGCCCCTGCAGGGTGGCGGTGCGGTGGTCCTCGATGGAGCGCAATTTCTCGACGCCGGACGCGGAGAGCGCCACCAGCTGGGCCCGCCCGTCCCCGGGGTCCGGGCGCCGGACCACATAACCCTGCTCCTCCAGCTCGGCGATGTGCCGGCTGAGGACCGGGGCGCTGACGCCGAGGCGCTCCGCCAGGTGCGTGGCCCGCGACTCGCCCTCCCCCACGAAACGCAGGACTCCCTGCAACGCCGCTCCGGTGTCCTGGCCGCGGGAATTGATCGCGGCGACGCAGCGGACGGCGCGCTGGAGATCGAAGATCTGGTAGACGAGTTTGGCTGCGGTGCTTGGTGCAACTGACATGGTGACCCCTTTTGCTTGCCTTAGGCAACAATACGCTAAATTGATTGCTTTGGGAAACTAAGCAGGCGGGGCAGGGACGTCGGAGAGGCTCCCCCTCCGCCGCGCTCCACCCCTACAAAGGAAGCGCGAACGTACACGTCAGGCCCCGAATCCGCGGGATTCAGGGCCTGACATGTACGTTCGCGCTAGGGGTTACGTTCGCGCTAAAGGGTTGCGGGAGCGCGCTAAGGGTTGCAGGAGAGGCGGGCGGACGGGGCCGAGCGTGCTTAGACGTCCAGATGGGTCGGGGCGAACATCTTGAGCAGGCTTTCGACGACGACGACGTTCGGGCCGTCCGCGGCGAAGCCCGCCTTCAGCGCGTCCCCCACATCCTCCGGCGCCACCCGGACGGCGGGGACCCCGAAGGCCTCCGCCAGTTTGACGAAGTCGGGGCGGGCGAGTTCGGTGGCGGTCGCCTTGCCGAAGGCTCCCACCATGTATTCGCGCAGGATGCCGTAGCCGCCGTCGTCCACGATCAGCCACGTGACCGGTACGTTGTGCTGCTTGGCCGTGGCCAGTTCGGAAATCGAGTACATCGCGGAGCCGTCGCCGGAGACGGCCAACACCCGGGCCGAACCGCCGGGCCTTCCGGTGGTTTCCAGGCCGACGGCACCGCCGATGGCTGCGGGGAAGCCGAAGCCCAGCCCGCCCGCGCCCTGCGCTGAGTGGAACTGGCCCTCGCGGGCGTCCCAGCAGCTCCAGGCCCAGTAGGCGGAAATCGTCATGTCCCAAAACGTCTGCATGGCCGCGGGAACGGCCTCGCGGATATCCGCCATGAACGTCAGTTCCTTGGCCAGATCCTGGGATTCGAGGCGGGCCTTGACCTTGGCCAGGGTCTCTTTGACCAGGGCCTCGGGTGAGGTGCCGTGCCAGTCCGCGCGCCCGCCGCGCGGTTCCGTCAGTGCCGCATCCCGGGCGGCGTCCAGGGCGGAGTCGAGGGCGGCCAGCGCCTGGCCGGCGTCTGCACGGATGCCGAGGCCCGGACGGTTGGACTCAAGGACGCGGGGCTCGGCGTCGATCTGGATGATCCGGCCGCGCGGCTCGAAGGTGAAGTAGTTCGAGGTGACTTCGCCGAGCGAGGAGCCGATGACGATCAGCACATCGGCGTCCTCGAGCAGCTCCGTCATGTACTGGTCCTCGATCCAGGACTGGAGCGAGAGCTCGTGGTTCCACGGGAACGCCCCGTTGCCGCCGGGGGTGCTGATGACCGGGGCGCGCAACTTCTCCGCGATGGAGAGCAGCGCTTTCTCGGCCCGGCCGCGGCGGGTCCCGCCGCCGGCGATGATCGCCGGACGCTCCGCCGTCGAGAGCCATTTCACGGCTTCGCGGACCAGTTCCACGCGGGGCGGGTTGTCCGCCGCTTCGGCGAGGGCATCCTCCACGGGTGGCACCATGATGGGGTCCAGCAGGACGTTTTGCGGGATTTCCAGCCACACGGGGCCCTGCGGTGAGGAGATGGCCTCGGTCCAGGCGTCCTGGATGGCCGAGGGGATGCCCGAGGCGTGCTGGATCAGCCGCTGGCTCTTGGTGACGTTCGCGGCCGAGGCCTTCTGGTCATCGAGCTGGTGCAGCATGCCCTTCCGGCGCGCGCCGAGGCCCTCGAGCGGGATCTGGCTCGCGATGACCACCATCGGCACACCCGTGGCGTACGCCTCCTGCAGCCCGGCCAGCGAGGTCAGGGCGCCCGGACCGGTGGACAGGAAGAGGACGCCGACCTCGCCGGTGGCGCGGGAGTAGCCGTCCGCGGCGAAAGCCGAATTGTTTTCCACCCGGGAGGAGACAAAGTGCAGGTTCCCGCGGCCCATCGCGTCGAAGAGCCCCAGCGCGTGCTGGCCCGGGATGCCGAAGACGGTTTTTGCACCAAGGGCCTCAAGGGTTTCGACGACGAGGTCCCCGCCGTTGCGCACGCCGCTCACTGGGTGGCCATCGGAGCCGCGAAGTCGGCCGACGGCGACGCAAAGCCGGCCGGGCGGCGGGATTCCTGGCCCAGTGCCTGGGCCGCGTAGCCGCTGGCCGCGCCGTGCCTGTCCCCCGCCACGGCGCGGTCCGCCATCAGCGTCACGAGTTCATAGGCAACGTGGCTGGCAGCGACGCCGGTGATGTCCGCGTGGTCGTAGGCGGGGGCTACCTCGACGACGTCGGCACCCACGAGGTTCATGCCGCGGAAGCCGCGGATGATTTCCAGCAGCTCACGGCTGGTAATGCCGCCGGCTTCCGGCGTTCCGGTGCCCGGTGCATGCGCCGGATCGAGGACGTCGATGTCCACCGAAATGTAGAGGGGACGGTTGCCGATCCGGTCGCGGACCTTGGCGACGGTTTCCAGCACGCCCTGGTAGTAGACGTCGGCGGAGGTGACGATGCCGAAGCCGAAGCGGTGGTCGTCGTCGAGGTCCTTCTTGCCGTAGAGCGGACCGCGGGTGCCGATGTGGCTGATCGCCTCGGTGTCCAGGATGCCTTCCTCGACGGCGCGGCGGAAGGGCGTTCCGTGGGTGTATTCGGCGCCGAAGTAGGTGTCCCAGGTGTCCAGGTGCGCGTCGAAGTGGAGCATGGCGACAGGCTGGCCGGCGCGTTCGGCGGCGGCGCGCAGCAGGGGCAGCGCGATGGTGTGGTCCCCGCCGAGGGTCAGCAGCTTGCTGCCGGCGGCCGTCAGGTCCAGCGCGTTCTGCTGGATGGTCTCGATGGCGTCATTGATGTTGAAGGGGTTGACGGCCATGTCACCGGCGTCGGCAACCTGGATGTTCTCGAAGGGGCTGACGTCCCACGCCGGGTTGTACGGGCGCAGCAGGCGGCTGGCTTCGCGGACGTGGTTGGCGCCGAAGCGCGCCCCGGGGCGGTAGGAGACGCCGGAGTCGAAGGGCACGCCGACCACCGTGACGTCGGCCCTGGCGACCTGGTCCAGCCGCGGCAGGCGGGCGTAGGTGGCAGCTCCGGAGTATCGCGGAACACGGGATGAATCGATGGGGCCAAGGTTGCCATTGGCCTCGATGCGCAGCTCTTCCAAAAGAAAGCCTCTCCTTCGAGGATTGACCGACGGGTGTGACAGCCATCATACACTCGAAGTTTTGCAATGCGCATCATTTGTTTACAAGATGCGGCCAGTGCGGGCGGTTCCCGGCGTTCCAGCCCAGTTGCTTTCCCAATCAGCGGGCCAGCGCCCCGCAGAACCGCGAAAATCCGGCGTGCCGAGGCAGGCCAGGTCCGGTGCCGCCGCAGGCAACTGGGAAGGAGCGCGGCCAGAGTCCAGCGAGAATTCCAGGATGCTTTCCCACATGGGCCGCCTGCCCCGTTTCCCGGGCGCGGCGTCGGATATCAACTGGCAACATGGAGCCCATCAGCTATCTGGTCCAGCTGGGCGGCGTTGCCCGGACCGCGCAATTATTGGCCGCCGGCTTTTCCCGGACGGATATCACGCATCTGGCTAGCAACGGAGTAACGCAGCCCCGGCGCGGCATCTTCGTGCTTCCGGACTGCCGCCCCGATCTTGAGGCTGCGATCCGGAACAGCGCCCGAATTACGTGCGCCAGCGCGGCCGGGCACTACGGGCTGTGGCTCCGGGAACCGCCGGGGCAACACCATCTCGCCTGCAACCACGGCCGCGGAAGCGGCTTCATCCGTCACCGGACGGTCAGGTTCGAGGGCCATCCTTCGCTGCCGCTGGCCGCGATCGAGGACGTGGTGCTGCACGCCATGTCCTGTCTGGCACCGCCCGCGTCGACGGCACTCGCAACCTCGGCGATACGCCTGTACGGCGTGCCCCTGGAGTTACTCAAGGACCAGCTGGCCGGCGACCGGTCCGGCCCGGCCCTGAAGGCGCTGAATCAGCTCGACCTGCGGGCAGAGTCGATTGTGGAGGTCGATGCCCAATACGTCTTCAACGCCAACGGCATCGGCTTCGAGACCCAGGTCCAGCTTCCAGGAATCGGCCGGGTCGACTTCCTGATCGAGGGTTACCTGATCGTTGAGGTGGATGGCTTCGCGTTCCACTCCAACCGCGAGGCCCTGCGCCGGGACCTGGGCAGGAACAATGCCTCGACACTGAGTGGTTTTGCCGTCCTCCGGTACATGCCCGAGCACATCTGGTTTGAGCCGGAGCGTGTCGTGGCCGAGATACGAGCCGCGCTGAGCCGGCGGCCACGGGTTGTGTGCTAGCCCCGCGCGACGCTCCCGCCCAGTTGCTTCGCCGCCCATGCCTCGCAGCCCGCGGATTTCCGGGGTTCGCCGAGCCTCGGCGGCCGCCCGGGGCCCAGTAACCGGGCAGGAACGCAGCCCGAGGAGCAGAACCTAGGAGTACTTCAGGCTGAGCATCAGCCGCTTCAGCTGGCGGTACTGCTCGGTGGCCATCCAGGCCGTCGCGGAGTCAATCGAGGCGAAGGCAGGAGTGCCGAAGACGACGCGGGTCTCCATGATCCCGTGCGGCAGGTTGACCTGGGATGATCCGGAATTCTCCGGGTCCGGCTCAAAGTCGCGGCTCCGCCGGATGCCCATGTGGAACTCCGGGTGGCCGGCAAAGGAGTCAAAGGCGAAACCGAAATCGAGCTGCTCGCCGGCAGTGTCCATGAGCCCCGGCACCGGGGCGGCATCCAGCACGGTGCGGAGCACGGGCCCGGACGCGCCGCCGCCGTAGGCGCCGCTGGTGATCACGAGCAGTTCGTTGCCGGTCTGGTCCGCCAGGACGGCCTGGACCGGGTCCACCGCGTCGGGCGCATTGGGCGCATCGGCCGCGGGGCCTGATTTCACCACCCGGACCTTCCAATCCTTGGGGTAGGCAAAGGACAGGTGCCCGTCCGGGAAGGTAAACGACGCCAGTCCCGCCGCAGCATCCGGACTGCCTGTCGCCGTCGGCTTCGCTGCCGGGGGAGACGCCGAGGGGGCGGCCGACGCCGAGGGAGACGCCGCCGGGGCTGCCGGCTGTTTCGGGGAGGAGGTTGCAGCCGCGGAGCTGGACGCATCCGCCGCGGCGGTGGTCTGCCCTGCGGCGGTGGTCTGCCCCGAATTCTGGCCTGAATTCTGCCCGGCGGCCTGCCCTGAGTTCTGCCCGGTGGCGCCGCCGCACGAGCTGAGGCTGATTGCCGCAGCAAGTGCCACTGACAAAAGGACGATCTTGCGCTTGTTCATTTGGATCCCCCGGTGGTCTGAAAAGGTGGGCTGAAGACAGGCGGGCTGAAGACAGGCGGCCAGAGGCCGGAGAGCTGGCTGGGCTGGCTCGCGGCGGGCACTAGCGGCTCGCGGCGGGGACCAGCACCCAGAGCACTTCGACGGCGTCGTCCGTGGGGTTCGCCCAGGTGTGCGGCTCCCTGCCGGGGAACGTCACGGTGTCTCCGGCATGGAGCTCAAACTCCTCGTTGGTGAGGATCAGCCGGATGCGGCCCTTGATCACATGCAGCACGTCAACGTCGCAGTCCACGGCGTACAGTTCGGATTCGCCGCGGCCGCGCGGCTCGATCACGGCCTGGATGATCTGGACGCGGCGCTCGGAGCGGGCAGTGAGCAGCCGCTCCACGATCCCCTCGCCGCCGAGGGAGATCCTTGGTCCCTCATTCTGCTTGGTGAGGTGCGTTTCCGGGGCGGCAAAGAGATCGCCGATCGAGATGGAGAGCACCTGGCAAAGCGTGACGAGGGAGGCGACGGAGGGCGAGGTCAGGTCCCGCTCCACCCGGCTGAGGAACCCCTTGGTCAGGCCGGTGGCATCCGCAACCTGCTCGATGGTGAGCCGCTGCGACTGCCTCGCGGCACGGATCCGGGAACCGATAGCGACAGGAACATTGCTCGGTTCTACTGGTAGAGCCTTCATTGTGGAACCTTTCACGGCCGGCCGCTCGGCCCCATCATTGGAGCCATACTAGCGGGCGAGAGGTCCTGTGACGCGGGAAGCGGCACCGGCACGCAGTGCGTCTTGACTGTTACCGGGATCACAACCTACTCTTGATGCAACAAGTGTTGCCTATTAGGCAATCACCCCTCGCAATCACCCTGGCAAAAACCTCCGCACAGCTCCAAGGAGCCCTTTATGGACGCAACTTATGTCAACATCGCCATTGTGGTGGTGTACCTGGCCGCCATGCTGGCGTTCGGCTGGTGGGGCAAGTCCCGCACCAAGAACAATAGCGACTTCCTGGTCGCCGGCCGCCGTCTCGGGCCGTTCCTCTACACCGGCACCATGGCCGCCGTCGTGCTCGGCGGCGCCTCCACCGTCGGCGGCGTGGGCCTCGGCTACAAGTTCGGCATCTCGGGCATGTGGCTGGTAGTCGCGATCGGCTCCGGCGTCCTGCTGCTGAGCCTGCTCTTCGCCGGCACCATCCAGAAGCTGAAGATCTACACGGTCTCGCAGATGCTGACCCTGCGCTACGGCAGCCGCGCCACCCAGACCTCGGGCATCGTGATGCTGGCGTACACGCTGATGCTATGCGCCACCTCCACCGGAGCGTACGCCACCATCTTCGTGGTGCTCTTCGGCTGGGACCGCGCGCTCGCGATCGCCATCGGCGGCGCGATCGTGCTGGTGTACTCGACCATCGGCGGCATGTGGTCCATCACCCTGGCGGACCAGGTCCAGTTCGTCATCAAAACCATCGGCATCTTCCTGCTGATGCTGCCCTTCACCCTCAACGCCGCCGGAGGCTTCGAGGGGATCCGGGCCCGCGTCGACGCCAGCTTCTTCCAGATCGACGGCATCGGGATCCAGACCATCATCACCTACTTCGTGGTCTACACCCTGGGCCTGCTGATCGGCCAGGACATCTGGCAGCGCGTCTTCACCGCCAAGACGCCCACCGTCGCCCGCTGGGGTGGCGCCACCGCCGGCGTCTACTGCATCCTCTACGGTGCTGCCGGTGCCTTGATCGGCCTCGGCGCCCGGGTTGCCCTGCCGAACATTGACGTCAAGGCCCTCGGCAAGGACGTTGTCTACGCCGAGGTCGCCACCAACCTCCTGCCGGTCGGCATCGGCGGGCTCGTGCTTGCCGCCGCCGTCGCCGCCATGATGTCCACGGCCTCCGGCGCGCTGATCGCCGCAGCCACGGTGGCCCGCGCCGACGTCCTGCCGTTCGTCGCCAGCTGGTTCGGCAAGGACATCAACACCGACGACACCGACAACCCGGAACACGACGTCAAGGCCAACCGCATGTGGGTCCTGGGCCTGGGGATCGTGGCGATCGTCATCGCCATCATCACCAAGGACGTCGTCGCGGCCCTCACCATCGCCTACGACATCCTCGTCGGCGGCCTCCTCGTCGCCATCCTCGGCGGCCTGGTCTGGAAGCGCGGCACCGGTGTGGCCGCCGCGGCCTCCATGGCGGTGGGCTCGGTGGTCACCCTCGGCACCATGATCGTCCTGGAAATCAATGCCGCGGTACCGCTGGACGGCATCTACGCCAACGAGCCGATCTACTACGGCCTGCTGACCTCCGCAGTCGTGTACATCGCGGTGTCGTTGCTCACCAAGCCGACGGATCCGGCGGTCATGGCGAACTGGCGCCGGCGGGTGGCCGGCGGTGCCGTCGAGGAAAAGCAGGTCCGGGCACTTTCCCACTAAGGGCTGAGCCGCTAAGCGGCTGCACCCAGCCGCCGTCTTCCGGACGCCGCCGCCGTCTGCCGGACGACGGCGGCGTAAACGTCGACGGCGGTGCCTCCCCTTGCCGGGGAGGCACCGCCGTCGTTCGTTCACGGCCCGTGGTGACGATCACTCATCTTCTTCAGGCTCGAGGAATTCGTCCCCGCCCAGCGGTACTACGGGCTGGTCGTCGCCGAGGAAATCGTCCTCGTCCAGCGGAACCAGCCGATCGGCCTCTTCGAGCAACTCCTCATCCTCGGCGTCCACAGCATCCACCGGGGTGTCCTCCGCGTAGTCATAGGCGGGATCGGACTCGAGGGAGTCCCGCACCGGCAGCGCCGGATGGGATGTTGGATGTGATCCGGTGTTGTCCATGGTGCGAACCTCCGTGTGCCTGGGTGGCGGCGGTGGCTCCGGGGAGCCTGCCCTGAGTTCATTCGAACACCGGGAACCCGGGCGGTCAAGGGCTCGCCGCGCAGCCGGAAACACCCGGGACTGAAATGCCGTCAGTGCGGTTCTCGTGGCAGGGGATTTACGGTTTGCCTAAACTTTCCGCTGAGGATTGCCAGCCGGAAATGCGCGTAAATACGGCGTAGGCTGGGTACGCAATGGGGCCGGACCATGCCCCGTCAAACCCAGGAGATTCCGTGTCCCAGCACGCCACATCTGACCCGCCCAACCCTGACCCCCACGATTCCGAACTCGCCGCTGGCGGGACCAGCCGCGCCGCCCAGGCGCCGGCATCCGCGCCTGGTGCTGCAGACATCAAGAGGTGGCGGCAGTACCTCGCCGACGAGCGGGCCGAAGCCGCCGTCTACCGTGACCTGGCGCAGAACCGCAGCGGCGAAGAACGCGAGATCCTGCTCGCCCTGGCCGAGGCCGAGGGACGCCATGAGACACACTGGCTCGAGCTGCTGGGCGAGAACGCCGGCCGTCCCCGCCCGGCGTCCATCCGCAGCCAGATCCTGGGTTTCCTGGCGCGACACCTCGGTTCGGTGTTTGTCCTGGCCCTGGCCCAGCGCGCCGAAAGCCGCTCACCGTATGCCACCGACCCGTCCGCCACGCCCGCCATGGTCGCCGACGAACAGATCCACGAGGAAGTGGTCCGCGGACTCGCCACCCGGGGCCGGAACCGCCTCGCCGGCACCTTCCGGGCGGCCGTCTTCGGCGCCAACGACGGACTGGTCAGCAACCTCTCGCTCGTCATGGGCATGGCCGCCTCCGGGGTGGGCAGCTCGGTGGTTCTCCTCAGCGGCGTCGCCGGGCTGCTGGCCGGTGCACTGTCGATGGGCGCCGGCGAGTTCATCTCCGTGCGGTCCCAGCGGGAGCTGCTGGCCGCGACCCGCCCCACCCAGATCACCCTGGCCGCCGCACCCTCCCTGGACATCGAACACAATGAGCTCCTGCTCGTGTACCTGGCCCGCGGCATGTCCCGGGACGCCGCCGAGCACCGCGTCGCCGAGCGGATGGGCCTGCTGGACTGCGACTGCGATCCCAGCCTCTCGCTGCGGCCCGAACTCCCCGAGAGCCAGGACCAGCACGAGGCTGTCGGCACCGCCTGGGGCGCGGCGGCGTCGAGCTTCTGCTTCTTCGCTTCCGGCGCGATCGTGCCGATCATCCCGTTCGTCCTGGGCTTGACCGGGATCGCCGCCCTGGTGGTCTCCGCCGCCCTGGTGGGCCTGGCGCTCCTGCTCACCGGCGGCGTCGTCGGGCTGCTGTCCGGCACGTCCCCGACCTCCCGCGGGTTCCGGCAGCTCGCCATCGGCATGGGCGCCGCCGGCGTGACCTACCTGCTGGGGCTGGCGTTCGGCGCCGTGGTCGCTTAGTGGACGGTCCGGAATTCCGGGACCGGACACCGCGGCACAGCCGCTCACGAACCGCCGTGCGGGTCTTCCGCAACCTCGCCGCTGCCGCAGTGATTGCCGGCGCCGCCTTCCTGGCCGCCGGCTTCGTGTATGGCGATCCCCGCTTCGTGGGGCTGTTCGAGGTCAGCCGCGGCGCGGGGCTCAACGGACGGGCTCCCGCGCCGGGCACCGGACAACCCGCCACCGGCCAGCCGGGCACCGGACAACAAGGACAACCCGGGCAACCCGGGCAGCAGCCGGGCATTCCCGCCGAGGGCACGCGGAACGACGCTCCCCCACCGGGGTTGGAGGAACAGGACGAGCCGCTCGGCCGGCCAAGGCCACCGGCCGTCGCGAGCGATTCCTATGCATTCCTGGCCACGAATGAGGATGGCACGCCGGTGGGCTATTCGCCGTGCCGTCCGCTGCACTACGTGGTCAACGCCGGACTCGAACCGGAGGGGGCGGAGCGCCTCGTCGAGGACGCCATCGGGACGGTGTCCCGGGCGACCGGCATCAAATTCATCAACGACGGCCCCACGGCCGAGGCGCCCTCCCAGTCGCGGGCGCCGTATCAGAAGGACGTCTACGGCGAGCGGTGGGCCCCGCTGCTGATCGCCTGGACCACTCCGGAACAGGCGCCGCAACTCAAGGGTCCCGTCATCGGCACCGGAGGCAGTACCCATTTCAGCTTCGGCGACGGCCCCAAGAGCTTCGTCACCGGCAGCCTTGAACTGGACGCTGCGCAGATCACCGAGGATCTCCGCCGGCCGGCCGGCGCCGCATACGCCACCGCCGTGATCCTGCATGAACTGGGCCATGTCATGGGGCTGGAACATGTGCAAGACCCGGCGCAGCTCATGTACCCGGAGATCGGCACACCCGACGGCTTGGCCGACGGCGACCTGAACGGCCTGCACGAGCTGGGCCGTGCCCAGTGCCGCAAGGATTTGTAGCCCTTTCCCCCGTCCCCGGCGGTTAAGGCGCAGTCGTCAGTGACCGGCGGCGCCGTCATTCGTCCAGAACGGCGCTACGTGTCCAGGACGGCGAGCGCTTCCTGCACGGTGTCCACGAGGAAGATCCGGTTCTCCATCCGCCGGCCGGCGGCCAGGCTCTGCAGCAGCGGCCACGCCGGGAAGCGGCGCAGCCAGTGCTCCCGGCCCACCAGCACCATCGGGGTGATGGTCTCCGGGGCGCCGTAGTAATTCTCACAGGCGTCCTGGAAGATCTCCTGCACTGTCCCGCCCGAGCCGGGCAGGAAAATGATGCCGCCATGGCACAGCTCCAGAAGGATGGCCTCGCGGATGGAGTTGGCGAAGTATTTTGCGATGTGGGTGGCGAAAAGGTTCGGTGGCTCGTGCCCGTGGAACCAGGTGGGGATGCCCAGGGACGGCGTGCCGTCCGGATGGCGTTCGACGACGGCGGCCGCCGCGCGCGCCCATGCCGACACGGAAGGGCGGAAGCCGGGGACGGAGGCAAGCCCCTGCAGAGCCTGCCGGAAGATCTCGTCCGGCATCCCGCTGAGGTACGCGCCCAGATTCGCGCCCTCCATGGTCCCGGGGCCGCCGCCGGTGGCAACCACGCTCCCGTTCCGCGCCAGCAGCCGCCCCAGCAGCGCGGCCTCCTCGAAGACCGCAGACCCGCGACGCGCGGCATGGCCACCCATGACGCCCACCACGGTGCGTCCGGCGAACGGTTCCGAGCGGGTCAGCTCGTCGAGGGCGTCACCGATGGAGTGGTCATGCAGGGCGGCGGCCAAGGTCGCATCCAGGCGGTGGCGCTGGCCGGGCCGGATGCTCCACTGGTACACCTTCGCGTCCAGGGTGTCCTCGTAGCGCGAGCCGGAGATGCCCGCATACAGCTCCTGTGGGGTGTACAACTGCCCGCGGTAGGGGTTGAACGGCACGGCCTCGAGCCTCGGAAAAATGAGGGCGCCGCGTCCGCGCAGCGAATCCTCCACACCGGCGTCGAAGGTGCAGCCGAGGAAGATCGCCCCCTGCACGTCCAGGGATGTGAGCGGCGCCGTCCGGCCGCGCAGGTCCAGGGATTGGGCATGCCATCCCTGCATGGTCCTCGCCCCTGCTGCGACAAGCCGGTCGAAGCTCGCCAGGGATTCGACCTCCAGCGTGCGCGGGCTGGGGTGCAGGCTGCGGGCGGCGGTCATAGGGCCAGCCTAGACTTCGGCGGCTTAGGCTCCGCCCGGGCAGGCGCAGACGCCCGGCAGGCACTGGGCCGGCGGTACATCGAAGGTGCCCCCGCCGGCGGTACATCGAAGGTGCCCCCGCCGGAAAAACCGAAGGTGCCCCCGCCGGAAAACCGGCGGAGGCACCCTGTCTGGTCCAGACCTCGGTCAGGAGACCTGGAGGCCACCGTTGATGTCATAGGTGGCGGCGGTGATGTAACCGGAGTCCTGGCCGAGCAGGAAGGAGATCAAGGCCGCTACTTCCTCGCGGGTGCCGACCCGGCCCATCATGATGCCCTCGGACATCTGGGCCTTGCGCTCATCGGTGAGGGTCCCACCCATGATGTCGGTGTCGATCGGGCCAGGGGCAATCGCATTGACCGTGATCCCGAACTCGCCGACTTCGCGGGCCAGCGCGCGGGTGAATCCGAGGATTCCGGCCTTGGTGGCGCTGTAGGCAACCTTCGAGAACGTGCCGCCGCCGCGCTGGGCGGAAATGGACGAGATGCTCACAATCCGTCCGAGCTTGCGCTCGATCATGCCCTTGAGGACCCGCTGGGAGACGATGAAGGTTCCGCGCATGTTGATGGCGAACACCTTGTCCCACTCCGCCACGGTGGTCTCCATGAACGTCGTCGGCGAGCTGATCCCGGCGAGGTTGGCGAGGGCAACAATCGGGGGAAGTGAGGCCTCGATCTCGGTGATTGCCCGGTCAACGGACGCCTCGTCGGACACGTCGGCCCCGACGCCGATGGCCTTGACCGCACGGTTGGCGCCGATCTCCGCGGCGGCAGCCGTGGCATCCTCCGCATTGATGTCAAGGATGGCGATGGACCATCCCTCGCTGGCCATCCGGTCGGCGGCGGCGCGGCCGATGCCGCGGGCCGACGCGGCGCCGGTCAGGACAACTGTGCGTTCGGAGGGGAAGCTGCTTGAAGTCATGAGGTTTCCTTCAGGGATTTCGGGTTCAGGGATGTCGGGATGAGGGATCAGGAGTTTTTGGCCGGGGCCGTGGAGTCATGCCCCACTGCGGCGGCCGCGGCAACTGCGGGATCCAGCGCGGCATCGCCTTCCGGGCGTTTGCGGGCGTAGAGGTAGGTTGCCACCGCGGTGATGCACAGGCAGAGGGACAGGAACAGCAGGCCGCTCTGGTTGCTGCCCGTGGCGTCGTTCAGGAGTCCGACGGCGTACGGGGCAACGAACCCGCCCAGGTTGCCCAGTGAGTTGATCAGGGCCAAGCCGGCGGCAGCAGCCGCCCCCGTCAGTGCGGCGGAGGGCATGGAAAGGAACGGTGCGATGGCGCCGTAGATGCCCATGGCCGAAACCGTCAGCCCGATCATGGCCAGAATCGGGTTGACGGGCAGCAGGTATCCTGCGGCCAGCAGACCCATCCCGGCCAGCACCATGCTGACGGCGGTGTGCCAGGCACGCTTGCCGGTCCGGTCTGCGCGCTTGCTCCAGAAGTACACAAACACGGCGGCCACGGTGTACGGGATGCAGACGATGAAGCCGATCTGGGCCGTGGAGAACTTGCCCAGGGCAGCGACGATGGTGGGCATCCACAGGCCCAGTCCATAGATGCCACAGACCAGTCCGAAGTAGAGGGCCGAGTAGATCAGGGTGCGCTTGTCCTTGAGGCCGGCCAGGAAGTTGTGGTTGCCGGAGCCGGACTTGACGGCCAGTTCTTTGTCCATGGTGCTGGCAAGCCATTCGCGCTCGTCCGGGTTGAGCCACATGGCATCCCGCGGGCGGTCGGTCATGAGGATGGGAGTGAGCAAGCCCAGGAGGATGGCCGGGATGCCTTCGATGATGTACAGCCACTGCCAGCCCTGAAGGCCCATGACGCCGTCCATCTGCAGCAGCAGCCCGGAGACCGGGGCACCCAGCGCATTGGACACCGGCTGCGCCAGAATGAAGATGCCGAGCACCGTCACACGCTGTGCGGCGGGGAACCAGAGCGTCAGGTAGAAGAGGATGGCCGGGAAGAATCCAGCCTCTGCCGCACCCAGCAGGAAACGGACGATGTAGTAGGTGGTTTCACTGTTCACCAGGCACATGGCCGTGGCGAAGATGCCCCACGTAATGAGGATCCGGGCCAGCCACTTGCGTGCGCCGAACCGGTACATGCCGGCGTTGCTCGGGACCTCGAGGAGCGCGTAGCCGAGGAAAAAGATGCCGGCACCCAGTCCGTAGGCGGCGGCGTTCAGGCCGATGTCCTCGCTCATCGTGAGTTTGGCGAAGCCGACGTTGTTGCGGTCAAGGTAGGCCACGAAGTAGAGCAGGACGATCAGCGGCATAACGCGGCGGCGGACCTTGCGGAGCGTACGCTCGCCAAGCTCGCCGAGTCCTGCGGACTTTAAGGAGAGTGAAGTCATCTTCGACCTTCTGTCTGACGGAGCCGGCACCTTCGATGGTGGCGGGAATCCGTGGGGATAGTTGGGAGGCTCAGTCCAGGTGGAACACTTCGAATTGAGCTAAGTCAGATGTCAGACATCTGATGGAAGAACCTGAGGAAGAGCATAGAAGAGTGACGCGGATGACGTCAAGCCCCGGCTGGTGCGTGCTGTTACGTCACGGCTGTTAGGTCACGACTGTTAGGTCACGGCTGTTAGGTCACGGCTGTTAGGTCACGACTGTTAGGTCACGGCTGATATCTCACAACGGGGCATTGTTCACGTAGCGTTCGTAGTCCCGGTACGTCTGGTCCATGTGTTCGTCCATGCTGCGTCGGGCCAGCTCCGCGTCGCCGCTGAGGATGCCGTCCATGACTTTTTGGTGATAGTCGATGGCGTGCAGCTGGATCTCTTCGACGGCGGACGTTTCGCGCCGCTTCAGGTAAAGCAGCTGTCCCAGCTGGGCGAACAGTGCCCGGATAAAAAGATTGCCGGAGGCCTTCAGCACGGCGTCGTGGAAGCCGATGTCGGCTGCCACGAAGCCATCCAGGTCGCCCGAGTCGTGGAAGCGCTTCATGTCCGCGATGCACTCACGCAACTGTTCGGCGTGCTCGGGAGTATGGCGTTTGGCGGCAAGCGCGGCCGCCCCGGTTTCCACCATGCGGCGCATCTCAATCAGCCCCACCGCCACCTGCTCCGCTCCGCTGCCGTGCGAGGCGGCCTTGAAGATCGCATCCAGGCCGGTCCAGTTGTCGGTTGGGTTGACGAAGGTTCCGCGGCCGGCTTTCACGTAGAGGATATTCTGCGCCCGCAGGGCCTTCAGTGCTTCGCGCACGGTGAGCCGGCTGACGTCATAGGCCTTGGCGATGTCGGCTTCGGGCGGAATGGCTTCGTGGGGCTGCAGTTTGCCGTCAAGGATGTCTGCGAGCAGGCCGTCGACGAGGTCGTCAACGAGTGTCCTGCGGCCCATCGCGGTTCCCACCTTCAGTCTTGCCTGTTGCTTCCGGTGCCATCCACATTACAGAATTCCCGGTAGTGGGCGGGAGCCGCCTCGGGCCGGACGGGTTGCAGGGACCGCATCGCCGGGCACCTACCCACGTGGGCCATCGAGTATCAGGAAACCCCCGCGTTGCCAGTTTCGCGCCGTCCGGAGGCCGCCAGGTAGGCCTCAAGCTTGGCCAGTGTCTGTTCCAGGTTGGCCGGGTGGCGGCGCAGGTAGCCCGCGAGGCGTAGTAGGAACTTGCCGCGGACCTGACGGGCGTCCCACTGTTCGGTGACCATGGTGCCGGTCCTGCCGGCGTCGTCCGTGGCTGGCTCCAGGAGGTAGCGCCAGACATGGCCGTAGAAGTGCCGCCAGGCGATCCGGCGGCCTTCCTCGAACTCGCAGACCGTGTTGAGGATCTTATAATCCACCTTCATGTTCATCTCCATGCCGAACTTCGCACCGAGGGCCAGCCGTTCGGGGCCGTGGGGCTGGGCGCCCTTGACCGTGTCCGAGCCGTCGATCACGCTGTGCAGCGCCGGTGCGGCCAGCACCGCGAAGATGGTTTCCGGAGCGGCCGCGATGAAGCGGCTGCGGGACACGAGATATCTGGTGGTCATCCGGCAATCCTAGTCTCGGCGGATCTGTTGCAGAATAAATCATGCAGACTCCGTCCCTCCCCCACAGCAGCCGGCCCCGCATCGGCATTCCCGTCCGCCTGAGCAGCTCCACGGACCCGGATCCGAGGGTGGGCGAGGCCAACGCGCTCTTCGATTACATCGTGGAACTGGTGCGCGAGGGCGGCGGCGAACCGGTGCTGCTCACCGTGGCGCCGGCCCCCGGCGAACCGGCGGACCCGGCGCAGCAGGCGCTCGACGGCGTCGTCCTTCCGGGCGGCGGGGATCTGGACCCCCGCCTCTACGGCGAGGAACCCGGCGGCGCCTGCTACGACGTCAGCAACGCCCAGGATGAGCTGGATCTGGCCGTCGCGCGGCAGTCGATCGACGCGGGGATTCCGGTGCTGGGAATCTGCCGGGGACACCAGCTGCTCAACGTCCTCTACGGCGGAACCCTGGTCCAGGACATGGCGCCCGGCACGGTGGTGCACAACGAACCCGCGCCGGTGCACGGAGCCGGCCCCTGGGCCTGGCACGAGGTCGAGGTGCAGCCCGGCTCGAGGGTGGCAGCACTGTACGGGAGCACGTCCGGCGCCGTGACCGTCAAGATCGCCTCCGGCCACCACCAGGCGGTGGCCCGGGTGGCTGCCGGCCTCGCCGTGACAGCCGTGGCGGACGACGGAACCATCGAGGCGCTGGAGGACCCGGAGCGCTGGGTGGCGTCCGTGCAGTGGCACCCCGAGGCCCTGGAGCTGTCCGCCGAGGAGCGGGCTGCGCCCTTCAGGGCCTTTGTCGAAGTGTGCCGGGTCCGGAAGCAGGGCTAGCTGCGGCTCCCGTGGTCCCGGGCTGACAGGGCAACCCTGACCGGCAGCCCTGTTTCCAGTGATTCCTGGGCGGCGTCGGCAACCCGGGAGGCCGCCACCGCGTCCTCCGGTGTGCACGGGTTGTCCCGCTCGCCCAGGATCAGCTCCACGAAGGCCGCCAGTTCGGAGCGGTAGGCCTGGTCGAAGCGCTCTGCGAAGGTCCGGTGGGACTCCCCGGAGGGGAACATAACGCCCGCCTCGGCCGATGCAAGGGCGGACTTCTCATCGAGCCCCACGAGGAGCGAGCCGGCCGAGCCCTGGATTTCGAGCCGGACATCATGACCGGCCCCGTTGTAGCGCGAGGCGCTGACGGTGCCCAGCGTGCCGTCGTCGAACGTCACCAGCGCCAGGGCCGTGTCCACGTCGCCCACTTCCCCGATGGCGGGATCGCCGTTGTTGGAGCCCTTGGCGTAGACCTCCACGATTTCGCGGCCGGTCAGCCAGCGCAGGATGTCAAAGTCGTGGACGGAGCAGTCCCGGAACAGCCCGCCGGAGCCCGCCAGGAACTCCACGGGAGGGGGTGTCATGTCGCAGGTGACGGCGCGCAGTGAATGGATCCAGCCCAGTTCACCGGCTTCAAAAGAGCGTTTAGCCTCCAGGTACCCGGCGTCGAAGCGGCGCTGGTGGCCGATCTGCACGGTTCCGCCGTTGTCTCGGATGTAGTCCAGCACCGGCGCGGAGTCCGCAACATTCATGGCCACAGGCTTCTCGCAGAAGACCGGAATGCCGGCGTCCACGCCCGTCCTGATCAGATCCGGATGCGTACCCGTGCCGGTGGCTACGACCAGCCCGTCCACGCCGGACGCAATCAGCTCCTGCACCGATGGCAGGAACTCGGCGCCGATCCCGGACGCCACGCTGCGGGCATGATCTGCGGCGACGTCAGTCAGCTTGAGCCGGACGTTGATCCCCTGTGGGTTCAGCACATGGTTCAGGGCCGAAATGTTGTTGGCGTGCATGACGCCAATGCGCCCCACCCCGACCAGACCGAGAGTTACATCCTTCATAGTGTTCCTTTGCAAAATTGCCGGGCCCGGACCCCGGGCAACGAACTGGAAAGCTGGCAATGTTGGAACGCTCCAACATCTGCTTGCTAGAGTAAGGGAGGTCACCGTTCCGGGTCAAGACTTTGTATTAACAAACTGCACCAATAGCTGGAGGATGCCGTGCCAGATCCCGTGCGAAAGCGCGCCGCCACCATACTCGACGTAGCCGCCGCAGCCGGAGTGTCCAAGTCGGTCGTTTCGCTTGTGCTGCGCGGCACCGGGTATGTCAGTGAAGCCAAAAGGGCAGCGGTGGAGCGGGCCGTGATTGAGCTCGGCTATCGGCCAAACGCCGCCGCCCGGGCACTCAGCGAGTCCCGGAGCCGGACCGTGGGAGTAGTCCTCAATGACATGCGGAATCCGTGGTTTGTCAGCGCGGTGGAGGGACTCAACGGCCGGCTCAACGAATACGGCCTGCAGATGGTCATGGGAGACTTCCGGCTGGACAGCCGCAGCGGCGAGTCCCTGCTGAAGAAACTGCTCGAAATGAACATCGAGGGACTGGTTCTGGTGGGGACCATGCCGGACAGTCCGGGCCTTACCGCTGCCGCCGCACAGATACCAACCGTGGCCCTGGGCGCGCCGTCAGGCCCCGGGCCGACCGTGACAGTGGTGACCAACGACGACGCCGCCGGCGCCCGCCTCGCGGTGGCACACCTGGTGTCTCTGGGCCACAGGAATATTGCACATGTGGGGGCACCGGCCACCGCAGTCGGGGCCGCCCGGCAGCGCGGCTACGCAGCGGAGATGGCGGCCGCCGGCCTTGCGGATTTCATCCGGACAATGCCCGGGGATCTCACGGAAGAAGCCGGCTACAGCGCCGGGCTGGAATTGCTGAGCGGTGCGGACAGGCCAACGGCGGTCTTCGCAGTCAACGACATGGCGGCCCTGGGAGTCATGTCAGCGGCGGAGGAACGCGGGCTCTCCGTGCCCGCTGATCTCTCCGTTGCCGGTTACGACAACACTCCGCTGGCCAGCCTTCGCAGGATCAGCCTGACGTCCGTGGACACGGCAAGCTTCGCTGCCGGCCAGCGCGCAGCGGAGCTGCTGATTGTGAGGCTGGAATCGGGCGCCGCACTTCCTCGGGACGAACTACTGCCGCCCGTGCTGGAGGTCCGGGGCAGCACAGCCGCCCCGGACAGGTGATCCGGCAGCTTCAGCCCCAGACAGGAATTCAGCGCTGAAGAGTGAACGCATCGCGAAATGCGGCCAGGGCGTCGTCGCTGTCGTTACTCGCCCAGGCTTCCATGCCCACGGTCCCGTCATAGCCCGCCTCGGCCAGTGCGCCGGCAATGGCTCTGTAGTTGATCTCCCCTGTGCCGGGTTCGCAGCGGCCAGGCACATCTGCCACCTGGATTTCACCGATGTGTGGCATGGCCGATTGGACCAGCCCGATCAGATTCCCCTCGCCCAGCTGGGCATGGTAGAGATCCAGCATCAGCTTGACGTTCGGGTGCCCGGCGGCCTCCACGAGCGCCAGGGTGTCCTTGGCCCGCGCCAGCGGAATCCCGGGATGATCAAGAATGGTGTTGAGATTCTCGAGGCAGAATGTCACCCCATGCTTCTCGCCAAGGTCCCCCAGCCGTTGCAGAGTGCGCAGTCCGGTGGTCCACATCCTGCCCGTTGAGCGGAAGACAGGGCGGGCGGCTGCGCCATCCACCAGCTCCGCCGAATGCACCACCATCCGGCTGATGCCCAGTTCCAGAGCCGTGGGGATGAGCTCCGCGGCTGTCCGGACCACGTCATCGGCCGTCGCCGGGTCAACTACGCTGCCGGCGGTGTAGCCAGTCATCGAGGAGAACACCGCCCCGGTTGCCTTAAGCGCCGCGAGGTCCTTGCTGCGCGAGTCCCAGAGTTCGACGTCGAATCCGGCGTTGTGGATGCGCCGGACCCGTTCGATGAACGGCAGCTCCGTGAACACCATTTCGGCGCAGACCGCAAGCCGCATCAGTTGCCGGCCTTCGCAGCTGCCATCGGAAGAGCTCCGGGCAGAGCCACGGGCGCGCCGAGTTTGACGGACTCGATGCAGGCAAGCGCCATCGCCAGAGCCCGGCGGGCGTCGGCGGCAACCGGGGTCAGCGTGAACCCGGCCGACGGCGCCGTGCCGCCGTCGCGCCGTGCCCGGACGGTGTCGGCAAAGTCGGCCAGTTCATCAGTGTAGGCCTGGCGGAAAAGTTCGACGTTCAGCCGCGGGGTGTCGGCGGAAACACCGTCCGCGGTGTAGCGGCGGGCCGATGTTTCGGTGCTCCGTCCTGCCTGGACCATTCCCCGGGAGCCGAAGACCTCGCCTCGGACGTCGTAGCCATAGAGCGCACTGAAGTTCGCCTCCGCGACCGCCAGCGCACCGTTGCTGTAGCGGATGGTCACAACGGCGGTGTCCAGTAATCCGTGTTCCTTGAAGTCGGGCTCCACCAGGGCGTCGGCCACGGCGTAGACCTCCACCGGCTCGGCACCCTCATTGAACCAGTTCAGCGTGTCGAAGTCATGGATCAGCGTTTCGAGGAAGATGGTCCACGCAGGGATCCGGGCAGCGTGGCCGATGCTGCCGGTGCCAGGGTCCCTGGTCAGCGAGCGCAGGAGCTGTGGCTGCCCGGCCACACCTGCGGCAAGGTCGCGCTTCGCGGCAGCAAAATCAGGGGCGTAACGGCGGTTGAAGCCGATCTGGAAGTGCACCCCGGCCGTGTCCACCTCGGTCAGGGCCGCGTCGAGTTCGGCAAGCGTAAGTCCGGCTGGCTTTTCGCAAAAGACATGCTTTCCGGCGCGCGCCGCCTGGGTGATCAGCGCGGCGTGGAAGCGGGCCGGGCTGGCGATGATGACGCCGTCGATCTCCGGATCGGCCAGCAAGTCTGCAGCATCGGCTGTCACCTTGGCGACGCCGAGCCGGCCGGCCAGCTCCGCGGCGGCGTCCAGCGCGGGGTCGGCGATGGCCTCAAGGACGGCTCCGGGAATGCGCCGGACAATGCTTTCACCGTGGAACGCCCCCATCCAGCCGGCGCCGATCAGGCCAAGCCGGATGCCTCGTGCGGGTGTCCCTGCCTGGTTTTCAATGTAGGCCATGGGCCCGTCCTTTCCTCGTGCTGAAATCATCTAGATCGATCTAGAAGATGTAATGCTCATCAGTTTTGCACAGCATCGGCGGAAAATCTAGATCGATCTAGTAGACTGGGGCCAGTACTTTCCGCACGACTCAGGAGACCCCATGACAGCGAGCCCCCGACCCACTATGGCGGACGTCGCGGCGGCCGCTGGGGTCTCAAAGGCGCTGGTTTCGATCGTGATCCGTGGGGCGGTCGGCGCCAGCCTGGCCACACGGGAGAGGGTCCTCACTACCGCCCGGGAACTCGGCTACCGTCCGGATACGCGGGCCAGGCTGCTGCGCAGCACCCGCTCCCGCCTGCTTGGCGTGGTTTTCAACGTGACCGAGCCCTACCACGCCGAGCTCGTTGAGTTACTCTACGAGGCCGGTGAGGCGGCCGGCTACGGCGTGACCCTGAGCGCGGCGGGTCCGCGGCGCAGCGAGCAGCTGGCCGTTGAATCCCTGCTGGACCTTGGGGCCGAGGCGCTGGTCCTGATCGCCCCCTCGACGCCCGCGGAAGGGCTTGCGCAGCTGCCACTGCCGGTGATTTCCATGCTCCGCCCGGTTCGCGGCGACGCGGCCGGCAGTGTCTCCAGCGACGAGGACGCGGGAATCAGGCTCGCGATGGACCACCTTCGCGGGCTGGGGCACTCCCGGATAGCCCATATCGACGGCGGGACCGCCGTCGGGTCCGCCGCCCGCCGCCGGTCCTACCTCGGCTATATGGCCGATGCCGGGCTCACGGGAAATGCCTCGGTCTTCACGGGCGGCCCCAGTGAGGCGGATGGGTCCCGGGCCGCCCGCGAGCTGCTCGACGCGGCCGGACGGCCCGCCGCCGCCGCACGGCCCAGCGCCGTCGTCGTCTTCAACGACCGCTGCGCCCTGGGCGTGTTGGATGTGTTCGGCAAGGCCGGGCTATGCGTCCCGCGGGACATCTCCGTGGTGGGTTACGACAACTCCCGGCTGGCGCGGCTTGAGCACATCAACCTGACCTCGATCGGCCAAAATGGTCCGGAGCTGGCGGCGGCGGCCGTCCGTGCGGCCGCCGCCCGGCTGGGCGGCGGCACGGCCGAACACCTGCTGGTGCCTCCGTTCCTGGAAATCGGCGGCACCACCGCGGCCCCTGCCGGCTCGTCGTAGCGAAGCTCCCTGCCGTCCGGAAGGCGGACGCTTAATCCGCCGGGCATGTTGAACAGCCCATCCAGCGTCAGGGGTGCGGTGGTACCCACCAGGGCCGCCGTCGTCGGCGTCAAGTTGTGCAGATTAGCATTCCGGCCGGATTCGGTCGGCACCCATGATTCCGGCGCCAATGACACCTAGCCTGATTGACAAGTGCCCGTCCGATCTTCGGTCAAAGGAAAACCCCCGGCTGGTGGTGGGCCATCAGCCGGGGATTCTGCGGGATTCTTAGCCGGGCTGTTGGCCGCTGGTTCCGGCCAACTCGGCCTCTACCTCCTTCACGACCTCGCCGTGGCCGCCGAGCTCTTCGAGCTCGTGGGCGAGTTCTGCCAGTTCGGCGCCGCCGGCCATCTGCGCCGTCAGTTCTTCGATGGTGATGTCCTTTTTCTCGTAGTAGCCGATCGATTTGCCGCGCTTGAGCAGCAGGAACCGGTCACCGACGGGGAAAGCATGGTGCGGGTTGTGCGTGATGAAGACGACGCCGAGCCCGCGGTCGCGGGCCTGCAGGATGTAACGGAGCACCACGCCGGACTGCTTCACGCCAAGAGCGGCCGTCGGTTCGTCCAGAATCAGGACCTTCGCCCCGAAGTGCACGGCACGGGCGATTGCCACACACTGGCGCTCACCGCCGGACAGCTGGCCAATCGGCTGTTCAACATCGCGCAGGTCGATGCCCATGTCGGCCAGTTCCTTTTTGGTGATGTCCTTCATCGTCTGGACATCCATGCGCTTGAACGGGCCCCAGCCAACAGTGATTTCCGAGCCAAGGAAGAAATTGCGCCAGATCGGCATCAGGGGGACCACTGCAAGGTCCTGGTAAACCGTGGCAATGCCGGAATCCAGCGCCTCGCGGGGGCTGTTGAGTTTCCGCTCCTCACCCATGATCTTGAAGACGCCTGCATCGTGCTGGTGCAGACCGGCAATGATCTTGATCAGCGTGGACTTGCCGGCACCGTTGTCGCCCAGGACGCAGGTCACCCGGCCATTGTCCACCGCCAGGGTCACATCGCTCAGCGCGATGATGTTGCCGTAGTGCTTGCCCACTTGATCCAGCGAGAGCAGGTGAACGGGTGTGTGGGTCAGCGGGTCTTTTTCATCCTTGAGCAACGTTTGCTGGTCTATATGTTTGGAGTTCATGGTGTTCAGCCCCTTACTTGAGTTCTGCGCGGCGCTTGACGATCAGGTTCACGATGGTGGCCAGCAGCAGCATCAGCCCCAGGAAGAACTTGAACCAGTCCGGGTTCCACTGGGCGTAGACAATGCCCTTGTTGGCCATGCCGAAGATGAAAGCGCCGATCGCCCCGCCCACCGCCGAACCGTAGCCGCCGGTGAGCAGGCAGCCACCGATCACGGCGGCAATGATGTAGAGGAATTCGTTGCCCACGCCTTCACCGGACTGCACGGCGTCAAACGCGAACAGGTTGTGCATGCCCAAGATCCAGCCGCAGAAACCAACGGCCATAAACAGGCCGATCTTGGTCTTGGTGACCGGAACACCCACAGCGCGGGCAGCGTTGGCGTCGCCGCCCGCGGCGAAGATCCAGTTCCCCACTTTGGTCCGGAGCAGTACCCACGAGGCCACGGCCACCAGGGCGATCCAGATGAACACGGTGTTCTTGACCTCGACGCCGCCGATGTTGACCGCGGACGAGAAAATGGCCTGCGCCGATTTGAAGCCGTCCATGGTGGAAATCGACGGGGAGGAGACCGAGCCGCCGATCAGACGGGTAAGGCCCAGGTTCAGGCCCGTCAGCATCAGGAAACTTGCCAGCGTCACAATGAAGCTGGGCAGTTTGGTCTTGATCAGGATCCAGCCGTTGATGAAGCCGATCGACAGCGAGACCGCCAGGGCCAGCAGCACCCCCACCCAGACGTTGGTGGTGAAGTACCAGCTGAACAGGGACGCTGTCAGCGCGGAGCTGATGACGGCAACACCGGTGGAGAGGTCGAACTCGCCGCCGATCATCAGCAGGGAAACACCTACCGCCATGATGCCGATGGTGGAACTGCCGTAGAGCACGGTGGCGAAGGCGTTCGGCTGGATGAAGGTCTGCGAAACAATGGCGAAAAAGACGAACAGAACGATCGCGCCAACGAGCGCGCCGACTTCGGGGCGGCCCAGGAGTTTCTGGAGCGGGTTGCGCGTTCCCACGCGTTCATCGCCGGCCAGGGGCTTAGTGAGAGTTTGGGTCATGGTCATTCTCCTTAGCGCCTGGCCCGGGGCACGCCCGGGCCAGGCTGAAAAAACTGCTTAGCGGACGCCCTGCTGGGCGAACTTGAGAGCGTCTGTTGCCGCTGCCTTGTCAACAATGGTGGGTCCGGTCAGAACGGGCTGCCCGCCGCCGATTTTGAACCCACCGCGCTTGGTCTGCCAGATGGCATCAACGGCACTGTAGCCCTGGAGCCACGGCTGCTGGTCCACGGTGAAGATGACCTGGCCGTCCACGATCTTCTGCGCCAGTTCGGCGTTCATATCGAAGGAGGCAACCTTCGCCTTGCTGTTGGCGGAGGTGACGGCCTTGAGGATGGTCAGCGTGAAGGGGGCGCCCAGGCCAATGATGGCATCGGCGTCGGCTGTCGCCTGCAGTTTGGCCGTCACGGTGGAGGAAACCTGGGTCATATCGGTTCCGGTCACATACAGGATTTCGGTGGCAGGCACCTTTTCCTTGACGCCGGCGCACCGGGCTTCCAGACCCACGTGGCCCTGTTCCTGGATCACGCAGATGGGATGTTTGAGGCCCAGTGAGGCGAGCTTCTCGCCCACAGCGGCACCTGCCAGTTTTTCATTGGATCCGAAGTGCGTGAATGCGCCCAACTGTGCGGACACGGACTCGCCGGCGTTGAGGCTGACGACAGGAATTCCTGCGTCCGTTGCCTTCTTCAGTGCGTCTTTGAGCGCGTCCGGCTTTGCCAGTGTGACGGCAATGCCGTCAACCTTCTGATCCACCGCCTGCTGGATCAGCTGGGCCTGGCGCCCGCCTTCCGGGTCCGAGGTGTACAGGAGTTCAACATTGTCCTTGGCCGCTGCCTCTTCGGCCCCCTTGCGGACGATGTCCCAGAAGGTATCCCCGGCGGCCGCGTGCGTAATCAGGGCCACTTTGATACGTGGGGTAGTGACTGCCTGGCCACCGCCTCCGCCATTTGCGGTGTCAGCCGGCTTGCCGCCGGTGCTGGAACAGGCGCTCAGCGCCATCATGGGCACAACCGCAGCTATCAGTGCGGCCTTTCGCCAAGCGAACTTCGTCACGATAATCTCCTTTTGATTTCGGCCTACGCCTGGTGCCACATTGCATCAGTTCGTATTCCGTCTACACCGATCTTCGTGACTCTGCTCACAGATGTCAATAGTTTGTCCTGACATGAGGATGTTTTTACCTAATCCGACCTGAGAGAATCTCAAGACCGAGACCAGAGGCGCGGAGGAAGAGCCTTTGATGCACTGTCTGGCCCTGCTATTATCTGTAAAAAGGCAGTATGTCCTATCAAGCGAACATGCACCTGACATACGGGCACCCTGGACGCAGGAACCCGGCTGCACAAAGGCTGCACAAAGGGAGAGCTCAATGGCGAATCAACTTAATCTCAGTATTGATCGCTCTTCCCCCGTGCCCCTCTATCACCAGGTGGTGCAGGGCATTGAAGCTGCCATCCACACCGGGATCCTGGCACCCGGCAGCCGGCTGGAGAACGAAATCGACCTTGCCGCCCAGCTCAACCTTTCCCGGCCCACCATGCGCAAAGCCATGGATGAACTGGTCCGCTCGGGACTGCTGGTCCGCAAACGCGGGGTGGGCACCCAGGTGGTTTCCAGCCAGGTCCGCCGCCCGCTGGAGCTTTCCAGCCTTTTTGACGATCTCAGCAACAATGGCAGCAACCCCACCACCGAGGTGCTGAGCTTTTCCCATATTGAGGCTGATGCCACCACCCGGGAAGCCCTGCATCTGCCGGCGGGGGCCAGGGTCTACCACTTCACCCGACTCCGGAAGGTGGGAGGCAAACCGTTGGCCCTGATGGAGAACTGGGTCCGTGATGACATCACCACCATTGACGAAGCCCTGCTAAGGTCCCAGGGCCTCTACGGCATCCTGCGCAACGGCGGGGTCAACTTCCGGCTGGCCTCCCAGCGCATTGGGGCCATGGTGGCCGACGACTATCAGGCCCCCCTGCTCGAAACAGAGCCGGGCTCAGCGCTGGTGACCATGGAGCGCACCGCAGTGGATGACACCGGGCGGATGGTGGAGACCGGGCATCACGTCTACCGCGCGGATTCCTACAGTTTTGAGATGACGCTGGTCCAACGATGAGCGCCAGCGCTAGTCGCCACGGCAAAGCGCTGAACATACCGACCGAAAGAGTAAATTTATGGCCGACTGGGTATATCCGCTGGGAACTGCAGCCGAAGGTAGCTGGGACGTTTCGCTGGGGACTGCAGACTCCGCACTCGAGGTGGAAGGGTGGGCGCACACTGGGCTGAAGGTGGCCACACTGGCCCCCGGGGCCGCCGTCGAACTCCCCGCCAGCGGCGAGGAACGGATAGTGATCCCGCTCAGCGGAGCCTTCGCGGCGACGGTTGATGGTCAGGAGTTCACGCTCGCAGGCCGGGCCAGTGTGTTCAGCGGCCCCACCGATGTGCTTTACGCCGGCACGGGCAAGGCCGTCACCGTCAGCTCGTCCGACGGCGGGAGGGTGGCAATTGCCACCGCTCCGGCACAGGTTTCGTACCCCACGCGGCTGGTCACCGCCGCGGAGACCCCCGTTGAATTGCGCGGTGCCGGGAACTGCTCCCGCCAGGTCCACAACTTCGGCACCCCTGCCGCCCTCGAAGCGGACCGGTTCATCGTCTGCGAGGTCCTCACTCCGGCCGGAAACTGGTCCTCCTATCCGCCGCATAAGCACGACGAGGAAAAAGACGGCGAGACCCGTCTGGAGGAGATCTACTACTTCGAAACCCAGGTGACAACCGTGGCAGGCCCCGCTGCGGGCCCCGGGCCGGACGCGGATGCCATCGGATACCAGCGGGTCTATGCCTCCGACGAACGCCCCATCGACGTCTCGGCCGAGGTGCGCACCGGTGACGTTGTCCTGGTCCCCTACGGCTGGCACGGACCGGCAATGGCCGCACCCGGCTACGACATGTACTACCTCAACGTCATGGCCGGGCCCGGCCATGTCCGCGACTGGCTCATCAGCGACGACCCGCACCACGGCTGGGTCCGGCAGACCTGGGCGGGACAGGACGTGGACCCCCGGCTGCCGTTCGGCAGCCAGGGGTCCTAGTCCCGAGGCAGTCCGACCGCAAAAGTCAGGCCGGCTGCAGTTCGGTGCTGTCCTGCTGGCTGTCAGCCGTCCCGGCGTCGGTGGGTCGGGGAACTTGTTGGGGCTTACAACGTCGTGACAGGGGCAGTGATGTCGACGAACCTCACCGACGAGGGACGCAAGGAACTCGACGGCATCCTGTTCGAGGGCTATAAGGGCTGGCACGACAACATCGCAGAACGGCTGACGATCAGCCACCTCGAGAAGCTCGCCGCACTGGGTCAGTACGACCGCGGCGTGGTCCTGGCGTACGTACGTCGGGAGAGGAGCGAGGACAGCGTGAAGAGCTACATCAAGATCCTTGATCAGTTCGAACGCGCGCAGAAGTCGGCCCTGGGCTCTTCAGCGTCCATAAACGGAAGCTGAGGGCGCGCTGTGATGCGTGCCTTGGACAACCCTGCCGTCGGCAACCTGGTTCAGATTTTCCTGGTGATCGTCACGGTCGCTGGCCTGGGGGTCGCCTTGGCCAATGGGAAGAAGGATCGAGCAACGGCGATGTCGCTGGCGGTGGATGATCGCCGGGCCGCTGATGAGCGTGCGGACAGCGACCGTCGGGAGGCTACGGCTGCGATAGAAGACGAGCGGGCCTTCCTTCGTGAGCAGGCCCAGCTGCAGATGCAACTCGATCATGCGTTGAAGATCGTGCAGACGGCCGAGAACTACCCACGGGGCGACTTCACCATGATGAAACATTGGGGTCTGTCCATAAGGTCTTCGGTCATCGTCCTCGGCAAGGACCTCGTCCCACAAGCATGGTCCGTATTCATCGACCGTGAGCACCAGTGGGAAGTCTTACAGGACGACGTACTTCAGGAGATCAATGACCTGGCCATCTTTACAGCGCGTACCTTGAACTGCCCGTCGTGCTACCACGTCCACCGCATCCTATGACGGAAGGCTGAACGCCCTAAGGCAGCCAGCCGGGCAGCGCTTGATCGAGGCGGTGCCGGCGGGTGGTTCTGAGTCGGGCTCTGGCTTGCGATGCACTTAGGGTGGTGCCATGGGGGAAACGAAGAGCGAGCGACTAGCGAGGCGTGTCCTGGGCCAGCCGTGCGATGAATGCGGGTGCAAAGCTCCGGTCGGTGAAGTCAATGCCAGAGTGGTCGAGCGACGGACGGGTGTGGCGCGCGTCGAAGAGCAACTGCGGTCTGCCACTGCGGAGGATGCGCCTCCTCACTCGACCCATCTTCCAAGCCCGGAGAGCATTCTTGCACTTCTGCAAAGCTTCACCAAGGCTCTTGGTGACCTCATCAAGACTCCAATGTCCGAAAATGCTGCTACCCAAATGGCTGAAGTGCAGAGAAGCATCATCATGACGCAGCGTAGTCGTGAAGCGCACCCCCGTCTCCGGCCATCGGTAACGCTACAGCGTGCGATATCTCGTTCTCTTAGCTCGGTGTCTAAGCTGTGGCCGACATATGCTCGAGCTTTGACGGCACCTAACCTTCATCAGGCACAAGAGTTCGGAAAAACCGGGCAGCAACTTATTGATGCCGCCATAGCTGAGCTCAATGCACACGAGAATTTGGTCTTAGCCACTAAAGCGTACGAGGATCTGTCGATCACCGATTTCCTGGACCGGACTATGGCCGCGATCTCCGTGTCTCACCCGGGTCTCTCACTACTGGACCTACCCTACGTTTGCCGGGGAGCAGGTTGGGGCCAGGCGGCGGGAACTCGTTGAAGCTCCGACGAATTCCCTAGAGGCTACGCCTTCCCCGGCTTCATTCTGGGGTTGTGAGGCGGAAACATCAGCCCCCTGTGCCTGGGCTCCGCAGGCTCAGGACTGGTTCTTGTGTCGAAAACGACCATTTTTGACTAGTCATTACGACTTGCCGAGTTCGGTGCGCGAGATCGGCGATTGTGACTGTTAGTTGGGAATGGCGGTTAATTCACCGCTGGAGATGGCGGTTCTAGCGTCGACAGTTCACCCCTCGTCGCAGCGATCGATAGAACCGGGCCGGCCGGCCGGACGCAGGGTCTTTGCGCTAACGGCTGGACGCGGTTTGGAGGCCCCGGTTCAGGTGTCGGTGGTTGGCCGGGTGGACTCCGGAGGGACCGGAATAGCGTCAGATCGGGGGTCGGGGACCATCTCGCGGAAAACTGGCGCTAAGCCGTCCCCGACCCCCGACGTCGCGGCGCGGGCCACCATGGGTCAGAACGGTTTGGTCGGCAGGTACTTGCCGTCGAGGGTGATCACGGCGCGTGAACCGCCGTCCGGGCCCTTGACCTTCTTGACGTTAAGTTTGAAGTTAATGGCGCTGATGATGCCGTCGCTGAGTTGCAAACATAGGGGCACCCCCCGGCGTCGCCCGGCTACCGGCTACCCTGCGGGTGGCGGGGTGAGTACGTGGCGGTGCCCGAGTTGCATTGCTGCCATTCGCGGTATCCGTCGATCGCGGCGTCCCGCGGCTGGTACTCCATCGGCAGCCGTCGTTCGGTCCAGTCCTTGGCGAACTCGGCGTAGAAGGTGGCCAGTTCGAAGTACTTGCGGTCGTCGACGTAGTGCGGTTCGTAGTCGTCGCGCTGGGTGAGGAAGACGACCTTCTCGGGGCTGCAGTAGTACAGCGAGCCCAGGCACATCGGGCAGGGATGGGCGAGCACGTAGATGGTGCACCCGGTCAGGTGCTCGGTACCGAGTCGGGTACAGGCCTCGCGGATCGCGAGGATCTCGGCGTGCGCGGTGGGGTCGTTCGTCTGGGACACACGGTTGGGGCTCTCGGCGAGGATCTCGCCGTCGCGGGCAATGACGGTCGCAAAGGGTCGCCCCCCTTCCTCGACGTTGGCACGGGCGATGTCGATGGTGCGTTGAATGAAGTCCATGATGTTCCTTGGCTGAGAGGTAAGTTCGGGCACAACCGTGGCTGTGTCCTCACTTCGAGGACACAGCCACGGTGGGGATCAGAACGGTTTGGTGGGCAGGTATTTTCCGTCGAGGGTGATCACGGCACGTGAGCCGCCGTCGGGGTCTTCAACTTTCTTGATGTCCAGCTTGAAGTTGATGGCACTGATGATGCCGTCACCGAACTGTTCGTGGACCAAGGCCTTCAGGGTGGAGCCGTAGACCTGCAGCATTTCGTAGAACCGGTAGATGGTGGGGTCGGCCGGGATACCGCCGGGGATGCTGCCGCGCAGCGGAATGGTCTGCAGCAGCATTACGGCGTCCTCGCCCAGACCCAGGCGCTCAGCGACGATTTCCGCAGCGGTTTCAGGCAACGGATGCTGGCCGAGCAGGGCGGCGGTGACGAAGGCAAGGCTCAGACCAGTGCCATCGGTCAGTTCCTGCCAGGAGAGGTCCTTGCGCATCTTGGCGTCGATGATGGCGGCGGTCAGTTCCTCGCGCGGAGCCTGGGTGTTCTGGGAATGAATCATGGTGTTTTCCTATTCTTTCGGTGATATCAGGTGGTTAGGCGGCCAGGCCGGATGTGGCCGGCGTGGCACAGGTCTGCGGGTTGTCCGCAAGTGGGACAAAGAGGCCGGTGGCACCGTCCAGGGTGTCGATGGAACCGGTTTCGATGTCGTAGACCCAGCCGTGGAGGTTCAGCCGGTTCTGGTCCAGGGCCAGGGCGACGGAGGGATGGGTCCTGATGTTGGTCAGCTGGGCGATGACGTTCCCGCGGACCATGGCCTCCAGTCGCTCCTGGGCCGATCCGTGGGTGCGGGCGGCGTTGACGGCCTTCGCCGCGTCGGCATGGGCAAGCCAGCTGGCCACGGCCGGCAGGTGGTCCAGGTTCGTGTCGGTCGAGATGGCAGTCATCGCTCCGCAGTCGGAATGGCCACAGATGATGATGTCCGTGACGCCCAGGACGGCGACCGCGTACTCGACTGTCGCGGAGACACCGCCGGGCTCCGGGCCGTAGGCCGGCACGATGTTGCCGGCGTTGCGGATCACGAACAGGTCACCCGGTTCCCGCTGGGTCAGCAACTCCGGCACGACCCGGCTGTCCGAGCAGGCAATGAACAGAGCCCCAGGGTTCTGGGCGGTGGCCAGCTCCTTGAAGAGTCCGGAGCGCTCCGGAAAGGCTTCCCGTTGGAATTTCAGAAAGCCTTCGATGATGTCTTGCATGGGCCGTCTCCTTTATGTTTTGGGGGATAACTCAAGGATGACGGAAACGAACTATAGTGTCCAAGACTTGTTTACAATGAAATCAATAAGTAATTCCTATAGTTGGAGAGTCGTGATGCTACGCCACATTCGTTACCTGGCCGCGGTCGCGGAACACCAAAACTTCACCCGCGCGGCCGAGGCACTGCATGTCTCCCAACCGACGCTGTCGCAACAGATCAAGCAACTGGAGAACTCGCTGCACGTCCGGCTCTTGGACAGGTCCGGGCGGACCGTGCGGCTGACAGACGCCGGCGAGACCTACATGCGCTATGCCCGCCGCGCCCTGCGGGAGCTTGACGCCGGAACCCGGGCCATCCACGACGTGCAGGATCTGAGCCGTGGATCGCTCCGGCTGGCGATGACGCCCACGTTCACCGCTTACCTGATCGGTCCACTGGTCGAACGCTTCAGCACCCGCTATCCCGGCATCACCTTGAGCGTGCAGGAGATGACCCAGGACCGCATCGAGGCGGCACTGGCCGAGGGCACCCTCGATCTAGGCATCGCTTTCGCCGAGGCGCGTTCGTCCGAGATCGAGACCCAGGCATTGTTCGTCGAAACCCTTGGCCTGGTCGTCGGCAATAATCACCCCCGCGCCGGCGCGCAGGCACCCATGGCCCTGCGGGAGTTGGAACAAGAGGGGCTTGTGCTTCTCAGTAGCGACTTTGCAACCCGGCGCCACATCGACCTGCACTTCCGGGACCACGGCATTGCCCCCCGCATCGCGATTGAAGCCGACTCCATCAGCGCGATCGTGGAAATCATCCGCCGCGGCCAGCTCGCCACCGTGCTGCCCGAAGCCATTGCCCGCGAACAGCCTGGGCTACACCCAGTTGACCTGTCGCCGGTCATTCCACACCGCACCGCAGCCCTACTCAGAAGGAAAGGCGCCTACGTGAGCGCAGCCAGCCAGGCTTTCACCGAGCTGTCATCGACGTGGAGCTAGTCGCCTGACCCGGCCGTGGCCAACGCAGCCACCCTCAAAAGACTTGCCCAACGCCATCCATGCGTCACAGAGGAAACCAACGAGGGCGCTGGGTGGCGCGAATCGTCATCGCTGGGGTTCTGCTGGTGTTCCCGGCTTCCGCCTACTCGATAAGGAACCCGCGAAGGAAGGGCGCGGCCTTCATGTCTGGGAAGAAAGCCAGGCCTTGGATCCGTCATTCCTGGGTCAAGTCCATTGGCGTGCTGGGCGCTTTAAAGGGGCTCTGCCGGGGCCACCGGGCCGCCACCGCCGCCATCGCCATTGCAGTTCGGATCAGTGCTCCAAGTCCAACACGAAGTGTGGTCGCCGAGGCTAGAGCCCCGATAAGGACTGGGCTGACAATGAACGAACTCTAGCCGACCGCCGTAGCTAGTCCGACGGCCTGACCTGATTTTCCAGGTGCAGACCTCGCCGCCAGGGAGATCGATGTTGGAACAACGGGGGCAATGGCGAACCCGACCGGAAGTATTCCGATGATGGCGACAATGGCGTTGGTTGTGCGACTGCTACTGAGATTCCGGCAGCGGCCAGCAGAGCCGAGAAGACCATAGTGCGGCGTTCACCTATGCGGTGCTGGGTTCTGGCAGAAAGCAGCCGACCGAGCAGCGATGTCTGCCGATGCCGAGGCCCGCTATCAAGGGGCCCGCAAGTAGACGGAGAGAAAACTCTCCAAGGCACCGTCCCCAAAGAAGCAGATGGTGACCATCAAAATCGCGATGCCCAAGCCCGGCATTCCCCATAGCCGTTTGCGGTGCCCCTTGCGCATTGAACTCTGTGCGTCAGCCAACGCGGGCACGGGCAGGTTTGACAGGAACACCGCGAAAGCTGTGGTCAGCAGCATGATGGCCAACGCCATATAGACCGATCTGAACCAACACCGGATGCCAAGGAGATTCCCGTTGCGATGGCCCCGGCAAGAGCTCCGAAACAGAACCATGAGTGAAGGCCGGTAAGCCGACCGGCCCCAGTGGACCCTGTGCCTGGACGACCATGCTTAATCTTTCAGACCGCTCTGTTGCGCAAATCACAGCTGTGATACGGTCTTCCATAATCGATTGGTAAGTTACCAATCGATTTAATTGCAGGAAGATGGACCCACATGGTGCTCGGTGCCCCCAGCAAGCTACGTATCCTCAACGATCAGGCCGCTTTGCTCCACATTCTGGAGGCCGGCATCTTGTCCCGCGCGCAGTTGGAAGAGCTCACGGGGCTATCCAAACCCGCAACAGCTGAACTGCTGGGGCGTCTCGAAGTGGCAGGGTTGGTGAAGAAAGAGGGCAAGCGCGGTGGCGGTCCGGGCCCGAAGGCGCAGTTGTGGGCCATCAGTCCGGAGGCGGGATTTGCAGCGGCTGTGGATGTCACACCCTCTGGAATCGGGTTGCAGATCAGTGACCTCTCCGGCCGGGTAAGAATCGCAACGTTCACGGCGTGGAACAATGAGGCCCCCGCCCGCCAGATCCGCGAGTGCTTGGACGCGGCATGCACTGAGTCCGGAGTACCCCGCTCCGGAATCCTGAAGTTAGTCGTGGGATTACCCGGTGCCGTTGATCCCCGCTCCGGCCTGCTGAAGTATGCTCCGCACCTCCCGGCTTGGGGAGGCTATGACGTGATCTCGGCATTGCGTGCGGAGCTGGGAACAGGCGTAGACGTAGAGAACGACGTGAACCTGATGGCGATGGGCGAGATGAAGGACGGGCTTGCGTCCGGGGTCGAGAATTTTGCCCTGGTGTGGGTCGATGATGGCCTTGGATCAGCCATTGTTCTGCGCGGTGAACTGCTCAAGGGCTTCACCGGCGGTGCGGGGGAAATCGACTACGCACCGGTTCCGGACAGGTCTTCAGTGGAGACCGGCCAAACCAGACACGGCAGCAACCTCGGTGCGCTGCTTAGCCCGGCCGCCATCAGTGAGCTCGCCGCGGCCCATGGACTGGTTGCTCCGGATCCGATGGCGGCGGTGGAGTTGGCCCTTCAGGAAATGGCAGCGAAGGAAGACGGTAGCGGCTCGAGGTTCATGGAAGATCTGGCAATCCGCCTCGCCACCGGCCTGGCTGCGATCGTCACCGTCATCGACCCCGAGCTGATCATGCTGGGTGGCAAGTTCGGTGCGGCTGGTGGAACAAAGCTTGCAGAACTCGTTCAGCAGAAACTCTCCAGCGTCCTCGCGATTCCAGCGGCCGCAACGGCACAGATTCTGTCCTACCCCGTCACCGAAGGGGCCGCTCTTTCGGGCGCAATGGGCTCCGCCTTGGCCGGGGCGCGGGAAAAAGCCTTTGAGACCGGCTCGGTCATCCAGCACAGCCCCATCCTTCCCGGGCCATACCCGCCCGCTAGTAATCCACAGCAATTTACCTCATTGGAGAAATCATGAAAAAGGCATCAACAGTTTTGGGACTGGGTCTGGCCGTGCTCCTCACCGCCAGTGCCTGCGGGGGAACCGGGTCTACGGACTCCTCGCAAGCCGCCGCCGCGCCGGCCAACAATGAAAATGTCACCATCAATGTCTGGAGCAAGTTCTCGGACCGGGAACTTACGGCCCTGAATAAGGTGCTGGATAAGTTCCATGCCGCCCATCCGAACATCACCGTCAAAAGCCAGGGCAGCCAGAACGATGACAAGATCACCCAGGCAATCCGCGGCGGCAACGCCCCGGATGTCGCCATCTCCTTTTCCACCGACAATATTGGCCAGTTCTGCACCTCCGGTTCCTTCCAGGACCTGAAGCCCTACCTTGACCGCGACAAAGTGGATCTCAGCGTGATCCCCAAGGCCACCCAGGACTACACCTCCTACCGGGGCAAGCGCTGCGCCATGCCGATGCTGGCGGACGTCTACGGGATGTACTACAACAAAAAGATGTTCGCCGCAGCAGGAATCACCGCCCCACCGAAGACCATGAGCGAACTGGCCGCGGATGCCAAGAAGCTGACCCAGCTGGAGGCCGACGGCAGCATCAAGGTTGCCGGTTTTGTCCCGACTCCAGGCTTCTACGCAAACTCGGTGCAGATCATGGGACCCCAATTCGGCGCCAAATGGCAGGACAACGCCGGAAAATCCGCCCTCGCTACCGACCCGGCCTGGACCAGCATGCTCGAATGGCAAAAATATCTCACCGACTTCTACGGTGCCGACAAACTGACCGAGTTCACTGCCGCAGCTGGCCAGGAATACTCACCGGACAACGACTTCCAGACCGGCAAAGTCGCCATGATCCTCGACGGCGAATACCGGGCCGCGTTCGTGGATGACCAGGCCAAGGACCTCGACTATGCCACCGCGCCTTTCCCGGTAGCCGATGACAAGCCCGAACTCTATGGCACCGCGTACACCACCGGAACCATCGTGGGAATCCCCAAGGGCGCCAAAAACGCCGGCGCGGCGTTTGAACTGGTCAAATTCCTCAGCATGGATACCGGTGCCCTGGTGGACCTGTCCAACGGATTAAAGAATGTTCCCACCACCATCGACGCCGGCAAATCGCCCGATCTGCAGGTTACCCCGCAGTTCAAGACATTCATTGACCTCTTCTCGGGTGGCAAACTGCAGAACAATCCCTCTTCCGCCAACGGCGGCGCCTATTTGAAGGTCGCCCAGGACTTTGCCCTGAAGTACGTCACCGGCGGCACCGATGACCTTGCCGGCGGCCTTGCGCAGGTCGACAAGCAAATCGATGACAGCGCGGCGTTGGGCCACTGATGGCGGTTACGGAGATCCTCCCACCCATCTCGCCAGCGCCGAGGAGGGCAATCCTGAAGAAGCACGGCAATGTCAGGCTCCGCCGCCGGTTGACCATCCTTGCATTCATGTCGCCATGGATGATCGGGATTTCGGTTTTCTTCCTTTACCCACTTCTCACCACCATGTACTATTCGCTGACCAATTTTGACTTGATCAATGATCCGCAATGGGCCGGGCTGAGCAACTTCGTCTACATGTTCACCAAAGATCCACTGATGTGGAAAGCCATCGGCAACACCGTCTGGCTCACAGTGGCCATCACCGTGGGACGGGTGGGCTTTGGTCTGATCTCAGCCCTGGTGCTGGTCAAGATTAAGCGTGGTGCTTCGGTCTTCCGGACCATGTTTTACCTGCCCGCGCTGGCACCACCGGTGGCGGCAGCGCTGGCTTTCGTCTTCCTGCTCAACCCGTCCACCGGCCCGCTGAACCAGTTCCTCGGTTTGTTCGGCGTCCAGGGACCCTTGTGGTTCAACGATCCCGCTTTTTCAAAACCCGCACTCACCGTCATGGCCTTGTGGACTTCCGGAACCATCATGGTGATCATGCTGGCATCCCTGCTCGATGTGCCCTCGGAACTCTACGAAGCGGCTTCGCTTGACGGGGCCGGGGCGTGGAAACAATTCCGACACATCACCCTTCCGGCCATCGCACCGGTACTGATGTTCGCCATCGTCAACTCCATCATCGTCGGGCTGCAGTTCTTCACGGAAGCGGTCGTAGCCAGCTCGGTGGCTTCGGGTAGCTCCGACGTTGCCGGTTCCAGCCGGACCATCGGCTACCCGGACAACTCCACGCTGACCTTCCCGATGTGGCTCTACGAGCAAGGCTTCCATCAGTTCCACATGGGATACGCCTCTGCCATGGCCATCGTCTTGTTTGTTATCTCAGCAGTTTTCACCATCATCCTGGTCCGCCGCATGCGCTCGGCCGGTATCGGAGAGGAGGAATAGCATGTCGAATTCACTAGCCACCCGTACGGTGGCCGGGGGCCGCGCCCGCCAAAAGGTCATGTCCTGGCTGGGACTCCACGCCATCGCCGTCGCTCTGGCCATCGCCTTTATCGGCCCCATCGTCTTTATTCTGTTGACCTCACTTATGAGCGACCAGCAAGCTCTGACCAAAAACCTGTGGCCGACGTCCTGGCACTGGGAGAACTTCGGCGCCGTCTTCGTCCAAGCTCCACTTCTGCAATACTTCTTCAATTCCGTCCTGTATGCCGGGCTGGCCACCATCCTCATGCTCATTTCGAGTGTCCCGGTGGCCTATGCGCTGTCCCGGCTGAAGTGGCGCGGGCGCAACATGATGTTCTACCTGGTGATCGTTGCCATGATGCTTCCGCCCCAGGTGGTTGCCGTTCCGATGTATGTGCTCTGGGCCAAAGCGGGACTCACCGGCACCTTATGGCCACTGATACTGCCGAACCTCGTGGGCGACGCGTTCAGCATTTTCCTGATACGCCAGTTCCTCATCACCATTCCGCAGTCCTACTCGGATTCCGCACGCCTGGACGGCGCCTCCGAATTCAAGACACTGTTCCTGGTCATCCTGCCAATGGCCAAGCCCGGCATCGCCGCCGCCGCCCTGTTCAGTTTCCTGAACGCCTGGAATGACTACTTTGGGCCGCTCCTGTACGCAGGGGAGAACCCCTCTAACTGGACGCTGTCCCTGGGACTGGCCTCTTTTCGCGGAGTGCACCAAGTGCAATGGAACCTGACCATGGCCGCCACAGTGCTGGTGATGGCACCCATCATCCTGCTGTTCTTCTTCGCCCAGAAACAGTTCATCGAAGGCATCAAATTCTCCGGAGTCAAAGGATAACCATGAAAGTTACAGTGATCGGTGGCGGATCCACCTACACCCCCGAACTGACAGACGGATTTGCCCGCCTCTACGGCCAGCTTCCCATCGAGGAGCTTTGGCTCGTTGACCCGGACGCCTCCCGGCTGGAGCTCGTAGCAGGCATCTCACGACGGCTCTTCGCCAAAGCAGGGCACCCGGGAAAAATCTTCACCACCAACGATGTGGCCGACGGCGTCAGGGACGCCGATGTCGTTTTGCTCCAGCTCCGGATCGGCGGACAGGCCGCCCGGCACACCGATGAAACGTTCCCGCACGCAGAACACTGCATCGGCCAGGAAACAACCGGACCGGGAGGCCTGGCCAAAGCCCTGCGGACAGTGCCGGTAGCCCTGGAAATCGCCGAAACCGTTCGCCGGCTGGCCAAACCTGAAGCCTGGATCATCGACTTCACCAACCCCGTGGGCATCGTCACGCGCGCCCTGCTGCAGGCAGGCCACCGCGCCGTGGGGCTGTGTAACGTCGCCATTGGTTTTCAGCGCAAATTCGCCGCCATGCTGGACGTCGCCCCGCAGGATGTCCAGCTGGACCACGTGGGGTTGAACCACCTGACCTGGGAAACGGGGGTGAAGGTACGTACCGACGGGGTCTTCCAGGATGTACTGCCGCGAATGCTGGCGGAAAAACTGGACGCCCTGTCCGAGGATGTACATATGCCAGGGTCCCTCCTGACGTCGCAGCAGGCGGTGCCCTCCTACTACCTGCGCTACTTCTATGCACACGACCAGGTGCTTGAGGAACAGCTCACCCAACCCAGCCGCGCCCAGGCCGTCATGGGCATGGAAGCTGCACTGTTGGCGAAATACGCCGACACGTCCGTGGATGTGAAGCCGGCGGAACTGGCCCTGCGCGGCGGCGCTTTCTACTCGGAAGCCGCCGTCGAACTAATGGCATCTCTGACCGGCAACCGCACAGATATCCAGGTAGTCAATGTCCCCAACAACGGGGCCCTGCCGTTCCTCCCGGATGACCACGTGATCGAAGTTCCGGCCAGGGTCTCCGCATCAGGTATGATCCTGCAGCCCGTTGCACCGCTTTCAGGCGAAATTGCGTCGCTGATTGGCCATGTTGCCGGTTATGAGCGGCTAGCCCTGGACGCCGCCATTCATGGCGGCCGTGACCGCGTCCTTCGGGCCATGCTCTCCCACCCCCTTGTTGGACAGTACGAAAGGGCCGAGAGGCTTACCGACGCCCTGCTGGCGGCAAACCACCAGCATTTGGCCTGGGCATGACAGCCGTGAACCGGGGGGCAGCAGGCCGGTCCGAGAAAGTCGTGCTGGCCGTGGACGGCGGGAGTTCGAAGACCGACGTTGTGGTCCTGTCTCTTACCGGGGAGCTGCTGGCACGGAGGCGCGGTGAGGGGTCGAACCCCCAGATCGTGGGTTTGGACCGTTCGGTTGCAGTCATAGGTGAGCTGGCGCGTGAGGCCCTTGCCTCGACGGGGAACCGTCGGGCCGAACGGACCGGCTTCTATTTGTCCGGAATGGACTTCACGGCTGAAATTGAAGCCTTTTCCGCTGCCGTGTCAATACACGACTGGGCGCGTAGCCCGGCCGGTGTGCCACCCGTCGTCGAAAACGACCTGTTTGCCCTCTTGCGCGCCGGCACCGACAGTTCCGATGCCGTCGCCGTGGTCTGCGGCACCGGCATCAATGCAGTCGGAGTGCGCTCAGATGGCGCCACCGCTCGTTTTCCTGCCGTCGGCCAGATTTCCGGAGACTGGGGCGGAGGAGGCATGCTGGGTGTCCAGGCTTTGTGGCATGCTGCCCGCTCCGAAGATGGCCGCGGGCCCAAAAGCGTTCTTGAACGGACGGTCCCACAATCCTTCGGACTCTCTTCCGTGATGGAAGTGACCAAAGGTCTGCACCTCCACCAGATCCCCGCCCGGACGTTAGCGCACCTCACGCCGTTGCTTTTCGCTGCCGCGCAGTCGGGAGACAAACCGGCGCTGGAAGAGATCCAGCGACAGGCCCGGGAGATCGTCACCTTGGCCACGACAGTCTTGCGGCGTCTGAACCTCCAGCAAGCCGCTTTACCCATTGTGCTTGGGGGAAGCGTACTGGCCGCGGACCATCCACTCCTGACGGAGCCAGTGCGGTCCGGTCTGGAACTCAATGCGCCGCACGCATTGATCCGAATTATCCGGGATCCCCCTGTATTAGGCGCTGCCCTGTTAGTACTGGAGTCGGCAGGAGCGGAAGGTGCGGCGCTGGTCCGAGCGAAAAGGCAACTGCAGGCGGACCCGGTGCAGAAGGTTCCCGCTACACCGGTGGGCTAAACGATGCAGAGGGAGGCGGCTACTGGGAGTGTGCCACCTCCCTCCGTCGCCAACTTGCAATGAGGTGACTGCCCAACGCAACGGAGTCGCCGCCCTCGGAGTACCTGAGGACCGAATCCACGTCGAACACGGACTGACCGGCACCAACCCCGAAGGGCCAGGACTCAGCGAAGCCCCCGCCGCCTGCCGCGCTGGCGATTCCCTGATCATCACCAAACTCGACCGGCTTGCCCGATCCTTGCCCTATGCATGGGCATCATTGAAGACCTCACCAAACGACAGGAGAAGCTGAGCATTGGCGGGAACGTCCACGGCCCAAAGGATCCCGTCGGCTGGTCCCTCTTCACCGTCCTGGCCATGGCGCCGATTTCGAATCCGACCTCATCCGGGCCAGCCCCCGCAGCGATCGACTACTACGCAACCATCAAGCTCGACGGTGAAGGGCCGCTGACGGCTCCACGCCGCTTACCCTGCGCCACGGCCGCTCCTGAACCGGCACGAAGAAGAGGACACAGAAATGACCATTACCCCAAATGCTGCTACAACACCGACCACAGTTCCCGGTGCATACATGCGCGCGGAGATCGCTGAACAGCCTTACCGCTGGCTCGACCTCATCGATTGGAAGCGCCCTGCCCTTGAAGCCGCCGCAGGGCTCATCCGCGAAGCAGAACCACAGCTGCTCGTCTTCGCAGCACGCGGGTCCAGCGACCATGCCGCAATTTACGGCCAATACCTCGCTCACAATCTGCTTGGCGTCCCCGCACTCCTCGCAACGCCGAGCACGGTCACGGCCTTCGGCACTGAACTCAGGTATCCCGCCTCAGTCATGCTTGCCGTGTCCCAGTCGGGCGAGTCGCCCGATCTCCTGGACACCGTGCGTGCAGCAAAGCGAGCGGGAGTCCCTATCGTGGCGTTCACCAACAACGAGATGAGTCCCCTGGCCGCCCTCGGAGAGGTGCACGTTCCACTGATGGCGGGAACAGAATTGTCAGTCGCCGCTACCAAGACCTACACCGCCGAACTGCTAACGCTCTACGTGGTGCTCTCCCTTGCCGCCGGCCTGGCGTGGAATGATGTTGCATCGCAGGTACGGATCGCCGTCAATGCAGCCACTTCCGTCCTCAAGGACACCGCCCCAATCGTGGCCGACCTCGCTGAGAAGCTCACAGCGGTTGAGCGGATCCTCGTGGTCGGCCGGGGCTATTCGATGTCAACGGCGAAGGAAGGCGCACTCAAGCTCATGGAGACGAACGCCATCGCCGCGTCGGGGTGGAGCGCCGCAGATGCCACGCACGGGCCGCTCGGTCAGGTCGTCGAAAGCACCCCCGTGATCGTGCTGACTGCGAGCCCCGCAGGCCGCGACTCCGTCGAACGGTTCGCCAGTGCCGCCGCCATGCTTGGCGGCCGCATGATAATTGTCGGGCCCGGTGGCGACGATAACGCGGAGCATGTTCCCCTGGCCGCCCTCGACAGTGCAGGTCTCGACACGGCGCTCATTCCGCTGCTGGAGATCATCCCGCTCCAGCAGCTCGCCCTCGCCCTCTCCCTGGCAACAGGAAAGAACCCGGACCTACCGGCCGGACTGAACAAAGTCACCAAAACCCTGTGACTCCGCGGGCCGGGAAAACGGTACGTGGCTGCTTGGACAGATGCATCTGGCGGGGCTTCCCCGGGCAGCCCCGCCAGTTGTCAAGCAACGGGTGATCCTCTTTCTGGCCATCGCCGGGCCCTGGTTGGGTGGCTGGCTGATGGCCAGCATCCAATACGAGTTGGCGCTGGAGGCCATCCACGGACTCGGCGGAGGATCTGGGGGTCGGGGACCATCTCGCGGAAAACTGGCGCTAAGCCGTCCCCGGAAGTCGCCGAACGGTATCGGTCGTTCGCAAGACACCCCGGAGCATGGTCCGCGTGCACGATCTGGGGGATGCCGTGGATCCCGAAGATTCCCTTCATCATGTCCACGGCCAACGCCCCGGATTCGGTGGCGTGGACGTGCGCGCCGACGATGAATCTGGAGTGGATATCGACCATCATGTAGCAGTCGAAATACTTGCCCTTGACCGGGCCCGCGAGTTTTGTAATATCCCACGTAAACACCTGTCCGGGGGCCGTGGCGACCAGTTCAGGCACCGCCCGGGGCGGGTGTTTGGCCAGCCGTCGGCGCTCCTTGACCTGACTGTTTTCCTCCAGCACCCGGTAGAAAGTCGACAGGGACCGCAGGTAGATTCCCTGATCCAGCAGCTTCGTGTAGACCTGCATCGGTGCCAGGTCCACGAACTCCGGCGAGTTCAGCGCCGCCAGAATCCCGGCCCGCTCAGCATCACTGAGCTTGTTCTGCGGCACCACCGGCGCATGGTCCCGCGGCGGCGCCGGTTTGCGGTTCGCGGTCGTCCTGGAAACACCGGTCAATGATGCTGCACGGCGCGTGGGGATGAGGTGTACTACTGATGTGAGACACAGTTTGAAAGGATTGTGCTCATGTCAGCTCGACCAACGTATTCCGATGAATTTAAGGCCGATGCCGTGGATCTTGTGATTTCTTCCGGCCGGTCACCGATGTCCGTCGCCGCCGAAGTCGGCGTCTCTGTCACGGCGCTGAAGCGGTGGGTGCAGCTGCACCATGACGCTGTGGCCGGGGCGGGCGGCAGGCCCGATGACCCGGTGGATGCCGCGAAATACAAGGCTTTGGAAGCCCGGCTGCGTGAAGTCGAAAGGGAGAACGATTTCCTAAAAAAAGTTTCCGCGTTCTTCGCCAAAGAACAACGGTAGAGGATCTCTACCGTCTTGTTCAGGCGAGGGACGCGCAGTTTCCCATCCAGTGGATGTGCAGCCGGCTGGGCATTTCCAGGGCCTCGTATTACCGGTGGCTCGACGCGGAGGAATCACCGATGGCCCTCCGGCATCTGGAGCTGACAGAACAGACGCCTCCAGCGGCAACCAGAACCGCCACAGGCTCAACACCGGAGGCAACCGTCAGCTGAACTCCGTCCTGCACACCATGGCCGTCTGCCAAAGCCGCGATCCCGGGCCCGGCCGCGACTACTACCTCAAGAAAACCGCCGAAGGAAAAACACCCCGGGAAGCCCGTAGGGCACTCAAGCGACGCCTCTCCAATGTCCTCTACCACCGAATCCTCCACGACCACCAGCACGCCCACGAAGCCGCCGCTTGACACACAGAGGCGCTATCAGGTCACGCCCGATCCGGCGGCAGTGCTTGTTGCTGCCCTGCCGCGGGGCTGACAGATCAACGCAAAGACACCCGAGGGGTCCATCCCAACATGGGTCAAGCCGTCACGGCCAGGACTTCCGAATCTACGGCTGATGATTCGACAAAAACAGTCTGACAGTCCCAGCACACGCCGGTGGCTCTGCGGGAACTGGTCGCTGCCCGTGACCACATGACCGCCGAGCGCACCGCGACCCTCAACGCGCTGATCGCGCTGGTGCGTGTGGTCGACCTCGGCATCGACGCTCGTAGAGCGTTGACCTCCAAGCAGATCGCCGAGGTATCCCGCCGGCGCACCCGTGACGAACAGATCGGGCTCGCGACCGCCCGCACCGAGGCGGCCCGCCTGGCCAAGCGGGTGGCCGAGCTCGACGGCGACATCGCGGCCAACTCCGCCACCATGACAGACCTCGTCCGTCAGAGCCGGGCCGCCGTGCTACTGGAGAAGACCGGCATCGGGCCCGTGACCGCTACGATCGCGCTGACCGCCTGGTCCCACCCTGGACGGGTCCGCTCCGAAGCCGCGTTCGCCGCCCTCGCCGGTACGAACCCTCATCCCTGCCTCCTCCGGGAACACCGTCCGCCATCGACTCAACCGCGGCGGCGACCGGCGCCTGAACCGCGCCCTGCACATCGCAACGATCACTCGCCTGACCCACGACCCCGCCACCCGCGCCTACGTCGACAAACGTCGCACTGAAGGCCGCACCACCAAGGAGATCCGCCGATGCCTCAAGCGCTATCTCGCCCGCCAGATCTACCGCGCTCAACGCCACCGACGCCACACCCAACCCGGCTAGATGCAAGCAACTGTGCAGTCAATAGATATCTGCAAGAAACTTTGCAACTAGGAGATGGTGTGCCACCTCATATTGTCCCCGTTGCAGCTGCAACGGATGCCGATTCCGTCGATGACTGGCTGCGTTCCCTGCTGCCGGGCAAAGGGTTGGGCGGAAGCACCCAGCAGGTGTTCAGTCTCATGGCGAGCCAGCCGGCCAAGGCGAGTTTCGCTCCTGCGGCCGAACTGGCGGAGCTGGCCGGGACGAGTGTCTCCAGCGTTACCAGGCTCGCCCAGCGCCTGGGCTACGCAGGATGGCCTGATCTGCAGCGGGACCTTCGGGCGCGCTACCTTGCCCACCTGTCAATGCTGGAAGTTTCCGAAACACATGGCAACGGGGAATCCCCGTTTCGTGCGTCCTTGCGGCAGGACGCCGATTCCCTCGCGACGTCAATGCGGAACCTCGACGAACAACGCATCACCCGGATCGCGGAAATCCTCGCCGCGTCCGAAAACATATACGTCACCGCCCAGGGAAGTTTCTCCGCTGTCGGGCATGCCCTCGTCCATAACGTTCATCTTGCCGGCTATCCCGTCAGGCAGCTCTTGGACAGTCCCTCGATGATCGCCAACCACGTCGCCAGGATGACCGCAGCCGATAGCCTCGTCGTCTGTTCTTACTGGAGGCTTTACGACGTTGCTGTCATTGCTGCGGCAAAGGCAAAGGCCCGCGGTGCCAAGGTAATCGTCCTTGCGGACAACATTTTGCCAGCGCTGGAAAAGTCGGCTGACGAGATCGTGCTGACACCAGCGGAAGGGACGTCGTTTTTCCCGTCCCTGACCGCCGCGATGGCTGCCCAGCAGGGGATCGTGGCCACGCTGGCCAGAGTAGATCCCGCCCGGACCCGAGAAAGTCTCACGGCCGCGGAGGATTGCTGGCAAACCTTCAAGCTCCTCCACCGCTCGGTGCCACGCATCCAACCAACGAGTTAAGGCTTCGGAACGGGTCACAGCGCGCCCAATTCCACAATGTCCATGACGCTCGATGCAATGTGGAGGTTCTTGACCACGCCGAAGCATGTATACCTTGACACCTGGCTGGGACGACAACACCTGGGACTGGGCGGTGAGCTCTTATCGCCGTCGTGAACCGTCCACGCCGGTGAAGTGGGGGCGGCGGAAGAATTCAAAGAAGCTCATGGATCATGTGTGTGGACGACGGCCAAACGCCCCCGCCGACCCGGCATCAGAGGGTGAAGTCGCGGTTCGTTTAGACCCTCGCTATTCGGTCGATGTCTTCGAGCAATTCCCTGACGACGGGTTCGGTGACGGTCGCGCGGGTTCCTTCGATTGCCTCAAGGTAGGCCGCCGTCGTGAGCGCCGGGTCCTCCGGGGCAGGTTGCCCGGCGGCCTGGACCGCGAGCTCCAGCGCCCGTTGTGAGGCTTTTCTGGCTGCGAATTCAATGTCGGCGGGCGAGAACCGTTCACTGGCTTCGGCAAGGGCGGCCAAGTCAATTTGCGGGGAGGCCGCGGGCGGGATACAGCGGTTCCAGATGGCCGTCCGGGCGTCCAGGTCGGGCGGGCCGATCGGGATAACGTAATCGAAGCGGCCGTGGCGGAGGAAAGCTTTATCCAGTGAGCGGCTGAAGTTGGTGGCACAGATCAGTAGGCGGCCTTCCTTCTCGCGGAAGGCCGGGATGATGCGCCAGCATATGGCCGACCAGATCGATCGCGGCAGCGACACCCCGGAACATCAGGCGGACCTCGTGGTCGAAGAAGACACCGGAAATCCAAAAAGGCGCGCTCATACACCCCCAGATCAGCGTGCGCACGAAAAGGCTCTGGGTTGTGCGGTCAAATCCGACGGCGAGCATCCACGCACCTCTGCCAAGCTGGATCAGGAGATAGCTCTCAGCGAAGAGCCAGCCGAAAGCACCAAACGCGGCACCGATTGAGGCGTTCATGGACAGTGCGAAGAGCATGACGATGAGCAGCATCCACTGCGCCTCAAGACACGCAGTGTCCAGCAAAGTCGCGACCCAGGTCGTGTACACCCAAACCTTATAGACTCCAAGAAGAAGCACAAGGGTCTCACCGGCCCCCACCCATGAAGGATGCTCCACCAAATGATGGACAGTTGCAATAGCGCGAAAACAAAGACCAGATCGAAGAACAGCTCAAGATGCGTAACCCGGTCTCCGGAAGTCGCAGAACGCATCAGCGACCTGGCACGTGTCATCTGTATCCTCCACTGGGCTTCATGAGCGGACGGACGCCCCCTCCTGTTGTCGAAAAGGTTGACAACGGTCACCTTCGGTGCGTCCGGCGTCGTTCCGCTTGGCATGAGCGGCTGCGAACGCCATCACGCCAAGGCCCAGCAGGGTGATGCCTGCACCTGCCCAGATCGGCGAGGTGTAGCCGAGGCCGGCGGTGATGGTCACGCCGCCCAGCCAGGCGCCGAGGGCGTTGCCCACGTTGAAGGCGCCGATGTTGGCGCCGGAGGCCAGGGTGGGCGCGTTGTTGGCGTACTTCATGACGCGCATCTGTAGCCCCGGAACGGTGGCGAACCCGAACCCGCCCAGCAGCACCATGGACGCGATGGTCATCGGCTGGTTGCTGGAGGTCAGCGCGAAGACCACGAGCACCGCCACGAGGGCGGCGAGAGCCACCAGCAGGGTGCGGTCCACATTCTTGTCCGCGGCCTTGCCGCCGACGGCGTTGCCGATGAAGAGTCCGACGCCGAAGAGGATCAGCAGCCACGGCACGGTGGACGCGGCGAATCCGGTGACCTCGGTGAGCGTGAACGCGATGTAGGTGAAGGCGCCGAACATGCCGCCATAACCGAGAATGGTGACCAGAATGGAGAGCCAGACCTGGCCCGACCTGAAGGCCCGCAGTTCGCTGCGGAGGCTGCCAGAGGAAGAGGTACCGGAGCCCGCGTCTCCCGAGCCCGCGTCGCCCGATCCCGTTGCGGGCACCAGGGTGAGGATGCCGGCCAGGGCCAGGACGCCGATGCCCGTGATGGCCCAGAAGGTGGACCGCCAGCCTGCCGCCTGGCCCAGCATGGTGCCGAAAGGGACACCCAGGACGTTGGCCGCCGTCAGCCCGGTGAACATGATGGCGATGGCGCCGGCCTTTTTAGTGGGTGCGACCATGCTGGCCGCAACCACGGCGCCGATGCCGAAGAAGGCGCCGTGCGCGAGCGCCGCGATGATGCGGCCGATCATCATCAGCCCATAGTCCGGCGCGATGGCGGAGACCAGGTTTCCGGCAATGAACAGCACCATGAGCACGGCCAGCACCGGCTTGCGCTCGAAGCGCGTCACGGCGGCAGTCAGGAGCAGGGCGCCCACGACGACGGCGAGCGCGTAGCCGGAGATGAGCCAGCCCGCCGTAGCCTCGCTGACTTGGAAGTCTGCGGCCACTTCGGGCAGCAGGCCCATGATGACGAACTCGGTGAGTCCGATCCCGAACCCGCCGAGGGCGAGTGCTATCAGGCCAATAGGCATGGCGGAGCTCCTTCAAAAACTGTACGGAAAGAAAAGCGAAGCGTAAGCTAGTAGTTGCAGACGCGTTATTTATTGTTGCACAAGCAATAATGCCGCGCAAGCAACTAATTTGTGGGCTGCCTGTGTTCCGGGGTTTCCGGAGGCGGGCAGGCTGATCTGAAGGGAAGAACTGATGGGCATCAAGGACGACGCCGTCGAGGTCCGGGCGCAAGGCTGGCGGACCCTGGCGGCCTTGCACGGACTGATCGAGGCGGAGCTGGAGCGCTCGCTGCAGGCTGTGGCGCAGCTGTCCGTCGTGGAGTACACCGTGCTGGATGCGTTGAGCCGCCAGGACGGCTGGCACATGCGGATGCAGCAGCTGGCCCGCGCCACTGCGTTGAGCGCCAGCGCCACCACGCGCCTGGTCAACCGCCTCGAGGACCGGGGCCTGCTCAACCGGATCCTCTGCGCTGACGACCGCCGCGGGATCTACACCGAGCTCACGCCCAGCGGGATCAAGCTGCTGGAAGAGGTCCGCCCCATCCACGACGCCACGCTGGAGCGTGCGCTGGCCGAGGCGCAGGAGGTACCGGAACTGGCGGCACTGGTCGACGCCCTCCCGAAGCTGCACGCCGGCGTCTAGCGCAGCAGCGCATTCTCGAAGGACATCAAAAAAGGCTCCCGGTTCACTGACCGGGAGCCTTTCCCGCACTTACCGTGCCGGCGGAGTCCGCCTAAACTGCGGGCTTGACTCCGGCCGCTTCCTTGAAATGGTGTTCCAACTCTTCAAGGCTCTTGCCCTTGGTTTCGGGGACCACCCGCTTGACCCAGACGATGGCACAGGCCTGGAGAACAACAAAGATCATGAACGTTGCGGAGATGCCGATCCAGGCGACCATCTGCGGGAAGAAGAACCCGATCAGGAAGTTGATCATCCAGAGCACAAACACGCAGATTCCCATGGCCACGCCACGCACGTGGAGCGGGAAGATTTCAGACATGGTCAGCCACGTCACCGTGCCGATGCAGGCCTGCATGGACGCCAGGAACGTCACCATGAAGAGCAGCACCAGGTAGGCGCGAAGGAGCCCTTCCGGGACGGCGAAGGAAATGATGGCAATGGCGAGCAGCGACGTCGCGGTGCCGCTCAGGCCGAAAATGAGCATGGACTTGCGGGCAATTCTGGTCATCAGGTACATGCCCACAATGACGGCTACTACGGAGGTGATGCCATTGAGTACATTCGCCAGCAGCGCCCCCTGATCGCCGAATCCGGACGAGGACAGAATCGTGGTGCCGTAGTACATGATGGCGTTGACGCCGCTGATCTGATTGATCACGGCCATGCCCAGCCCCACCACAAAGATCCGGCGGATCCATGGGACTGTCAGATCCTTGACTGTTCCCAGTTTCGACTTGTAGTCCTCGCGGGCAGCCTGCCGTACTTCGTCGAACTCGTTCGAGATGTCACCCGCTGCGCGAGTGCTGCGCAGAACAGCCATGACCTCGCCGAACCGGCCTGCCGCGGCCAGCCAGCGGGGGCTCTCCGGCAGCACCAGCATTCCGAACCACAGGATAACGGCAGGCAACGTGGCGATGACCAGCATCCAGCGCCACACGTGCATCGACTCCGGGAAGGCATTTCCCAGCACAGCGTTGAAGGTAAAGGCCAGGAACTGGCCCGTGACAATCATGAGCTCGTTCTGCGTGACGATCCGCCCGCGTTGGGCAGCCGGTGACATTTCTGCCAGATAGACCGGGACAATGACGGACGCCCCGCCGACCGCCAGACCCAGCAAGGTACGGGCTGCAATGAGCCACTCCGTACTTGGCGCGAATGAACAGGCAATGGTGGCCACGGCAAAGATCAGAGCGAGGCCCATGATGGTCCTGCGGCGGCCGAACCGGTCAGACAGCCGGCCGGAACCGATGGCGCCGAAAGCCGCCCCGAACAGGAGAGTCGATGTGACCAGCCCTTCAGTGAGCGGCGTCAGGCCAAGATCGCGCTGCATGAACGGCAAAGCACCGTTGATGACGCCGGTGTCATAGCCGAACAGCAGACCGCCGAAGGTGGAGAAGAGCGCCACGCGGCGCATGAATTTCTTGGGATTCGCCGCGGTTTTTGGGGCCGGAGCCTCGGTCTCCAGGAGGGGTAAATTCGTCATGGTTCCTTAGGTGGTTGAAGAGCTCAGCCGCTATTGGACGCTTGAGACGTACTCCTTGATGGTGTTCAGCTGGTACCGGGATACCTCCCGGGCGTTGTCGTCCTCGGCAAATACGCTGGAGACCATGACCGAGTCGTCCCGGTCAAGGAACCCGTTTTCCGACAGGCCGCCGAAGAACTCGTCCCAGTTCACGTCGCCGTCCCCGAGCCTCAAGTGCTGGTGAACGCGCACGGCGTTGCCTGGCGGATTGGTGATGTAGCGGAGGCCATGGGAGGCATGGTGGTTCAGGGTGTCGGATACGTGGACCACACGAAGCCGGTTCCCGGCCGCCTGCATGATCGCCTCCGGGTCATCCTGCATGTGGAACGTATGCGAGGCCACGTAGACCATGCCGATGTTCGGCGAGTTGACGCCGCGTATCACGCGCAGGGCGGCCACGCCCTGCTCTACGAAGTCGTCCGGGTGCGGGTCGATGGCCACGTGCAAGTCCTCGCGCTCGATGATCGGCAGCAGCTCCTCCATGGACCGGTAAAAGGCCCGCTCGGATTCCTCCGCCCTCTCGGGGCGGCCGTTGAACTCGGTGTTAATCTGCCGGACCCCCAGGTCCACGGTGATCTGGATGGCTCGCTTCCAGTAGCGGACCGCGGCTTCGCGGGCGTCCTCGTCCGGGCCGGACCAGCGCAGCACCGGCAGCACGGAGGCGATCTCAATGCCTGCATCAGTGCACGCATTTTTCAGCTGGCGGACGAGGGCGTCGTCCGCCTTGGGGTGGTTGAAGAACGGGATGAAGTCCGGGTGCGGCGTCAGCTGCATGTACTTGTACCCGAGGTCGGCCACCAGCTGGGGGAACTCCAGCAGGCTGTGGCTGTGGTGGAACGGCGTGGGGTCGAGCGCAATTTTCACGGTGGTCACTCCATTGTGGGTCAGGCGGGCAATCGTGGGAGGGGCGGAATCGCTTCCGCCGCTCCCTATGTTCCTTAGCGGTACAGGGCCGGCTTGGCGTTCAGGACGACTGCAACCTTCTGGCCGTTCTTCTGCGCCTCAACACCGGCCTCGCAGCAGGCGGCGGTGGCGTACCCGTCCCAGGCCGTCGGGCCGCCGATTTCGCCGCGGAGGGCGGCGTCCACCCAGGACTGGATTTCGACGTCGTACGCCGCGCCGAAGCGCTCCTCGAAGCCGGGGGTGACGGTGCCGCCCCAGCGGCCGGCGCTGCGGGTGTACGGTCCCTTGTCCCCGCCGATGCTGACGATGCCGTCTTCGAAGGAGGCCTGGGTGGCGACTTCGTAGCCGAACTTGGCGTTGACGTAGATCTCGACGTCGGCAAGGACGCCGGACTCGGTCTCGATCAGGACGTGCTGCGGGTCGTGCTGGCCGGCAGGGGCGTTCCTGGTGGCCTTGCCCAGACGGACCTGGACGCTGGTGATTTCCTCGCCCGTGAAGAAGCGGATCGCGTCGAATTCGTGGACCACTGAATCGTTGATCAGCATCTCGTTGGTGAAGCCTTCGGGCGTACTCGCGTTGCGGTGCTGGTGGTGCAGCATCAGCAGTTCGCCGAGTTCGCGGTCGCGGATCACGCTGCCCAGAGCCGCGTATTCGGCGTCGAACCGGCGCATGAAACCCACCTGGATGCGTTGGTGGCCCAGCTGTTCCTCGGCCTGGACGATCTTCCAGGCCGTTTCTGCATCCGGGGTCAGCGGCTTTTCGCACAGGATCGGGATGTCTTTGGCGATTGCCTTGAGCAGGATGTCTTCGTGCAGGAAGCCCGGGGTGGCGATCAGGACGGCGTTGACGTCGCCGTTGTTGAGGGCTTCTTCGGCATCGGCCAGCGCCACGGCGCCCGGGATGCCTCCGATGGCTGCCTGGGCACGGGCAAGGTCGACGTCGACGACGGCGGCAACTTCCGCGCCGTGGATGCGAGAGTTGAGCCGCTGGATGTGGTCTGCGCCCATACGGCCGGCGCCGATGACAGCTACGCGAAGGGTTTCAGTCATTGTTCTTTCCTTTGGGTTCAGGAGGGTTAGTTGGCTGCGTCTAGTTGACGGCGGTGCGGGAGCCGCAGGAGAGCAGATAATTGCGGGTCCGCTTGGCTATCGGCATCGGGACGTCGAAGGCGACGGGGTACATGTCCTGTTCCACGATGCCGAAGATCGGCCGGTCCAGCGCCTCGACGGCCTCGATGACGGCGCGCAGGTCCGGCAGTCCGTTCGGCGGTTCGGTCATGACGCCGGCCAGGTTGGCAGCGGCCCAGGTCATCTTCTCCTCGTTGACCTTTATGAGGATGTCCGGGTTGATCTGCTTGAGGTGCAGGTACCCGATCCGGTCCGGGTAGTTCTTGATCAGCTCCAGGCTGGAGGCGCCGCAGTATTCGGCGTGGCCGGTGTCCAGGCAGAGGTTGAGGTACTTCGGGTCGGTGGCGGCGAGAAGGGTCTCGATGTCCTCTTGCGCGCCGACATGGGAGTCAGCGTGGGAGTGGAACTGCTGCTTCAGGCCGAAGTCCTCCAGCAGGGTCTTGCCGAGGCGGTTGTGGCCGGCGAAAAGGTCGGTCCACGCCTTCCCGGAGAGTTCGCCGCTCTCGACGGCTTCGCCGGTGACGTCGTCGCGCCACATGGCCGGGATGACCACGATGTGTTCCCCGCCCATGGCCGCGGTGAGTTCTGCAACCTTGCGGGCCGGCTCCCAGGCCGCTTCCCACTGGTCCACGCCCCTGTGGAAGGCCGTAAACACGGTGCCCGCGGTGATCTTCAGGTCGCGCTGCTTTAGTTCCTCAGCCAGGCGGGCGGGTTCGGTGGGGAGGTAGCCGTAGGGGCCGAGCTCGATCCACTTGTAACCGGACTCGGCCACTTCATCCAGGAAGCGCTCCCACGGGGTCTGCTTGGGGTCATCCGCAAACCAGACGCCCCAGGAGTCCGGCGCGGTGCCGATGATCAGCTTGTTCTCTACTTCAGTCATCACAGCGTTGTCTTTCTCTTGCGAGCTTGGGTGGTCGGTGGTCGGTGGTTAGTCGCGCCGCCCGCGGCCTTCGGTGTCGTCATCGGCGCGTCCCGGAACCGCGTCCTCTCCGTGACGCAACTCGTCAGGGAGGCCCTCGGCGATGCCGTCGTGGCGCACCGCGTGGCTGTCGTCGGCGTGGGACGGGAAGTTGTAGGAGGCGCCGGAGGCGTGGGTGGGCTCGGGCCATCGTGAGGTGACCACCTTGCCGCGGGTGTAGAAGGAGACGCCTTCGGGTCCGTAGATGTGCTTGTCGCCGAAGAGGGAGGCCTTCCAGCCGCCGAAGGAGTGGTACGCCACCGGGACGGGCAGCGGCACGTTGATGCCGATCATGCCCACGGTGACGGAGCGCTGGAACTTGCGGGCGTGGGCGCCGGAGGAGGTGAAGATGGCGGTGCCGTTGCCGTACGGGTTGGCGTTGATCAGGGCGATCCCGGCATCCAGGTCCTCGACGCGGACCACCACGAGGACGGGTCCGAAGATTTCCTCGGTGTAGGCGGTCATCCCGGTCGTGACGTGGTCCACGACGGTGGGGCCGACCCAGAAGCCGTCCTCGTGGCCGGGGACGACGAGGTCGCGGCCGTCCACGACCATGGCGGCGCCGGCGGCTTCGGCTTCCGTGACGATCTTCACGATGCGGTCCCTGGAGGCCGGGGTGATGACCGGGCCCATTTCGGCGCCGGGGGCGGTGCCGTTGTCGACCTTGACGGCCAGGGCGCGCTCCTCGACCTTCTTGACCAGCAGCTCGGCGGCGTCCCCGACGGCGACGGCGACGGAGATGGCCATGCAGCGTTCGCCGGCGGAGCCGAAGGCTGCCGCGGCGAGGTGGTCGGCGGCGTTGTCGAGATCGGCGTCGGGCAGGATGATGGCGTGGTTCTTCGCGCCGCCCAGGGCCTGGACGCGCTTGCCGTGCGCGGTGGCGGTCTCGTGGACGTACCGGGCGATCGGGGTGGAGCCGACGAAGGAAATGCCGTCCACGTCCGGGTGGGTCAGGAGACCCTCGACCGTTTCCTTGTCGCCGTGCAGGACCTGGAAGACGCCGTCGGGCAGGCCCGCCTGCTTCCAGAGTTTGGCCAGCAGCATCGAGGCGGAGGGGTCACGTTCGGAGGGCTTGAGGATGAAGGCGTTGCCCGTGGCGATGGCCATCGGCGCCATCCACAGCGGCACCATGACGGGGAAGTTGAACGGGGTGATGCCCGCAACGACGCCGAGCGGCTCGCGGAAGGAGAAGACATCGATCCCGGTGGAGACCTGGTCCGAGTAGTCGCCCTTGAGCAGGGTCGGGATGCCGCAGGCGAACTCTACGACCTCCAGGCCACGGCCGATCTCACCCTTCGCATCGGAGAGCACCTTGCCGTGTTCGGCGGTGATCAGCTCGGCCAGCTCGTCAACATGGGCGGCGACGAGCTCGCGGAACTTGAAGAGCACGCCGGTGCGCTTCGCCAGGGAAATATCGCCCCAGCTGGCCGCAGCTGCCTTGGCGGCCGCCACGGTGGCGTCCAGGTCCGCCCGGTTGGCCAGCCGCAGCTCCGCGGAGACGGCGCCAGTGGCGGGGTTGTAGACGGGCTGGGTGCGGTCGCCCTCGCCTGCAGTCTCAGCGCCGTTGATGAAGTGGTGGATGGTTTTAGTGGTGGTCGTCGTCGACATATAAAAGGACTTCCTTGGTCTGTTACTGAAGGGGTTCAGCCCAGCAGCTTGCGCTGTCGGTTCTTGTGGTCGGTGTAGGTCTTGAAGGCCTGCCGGGTGGATTCGAGCTCGGAGACCTGGGAGACCGGAACGTCCCACCAGGACTCGGAGCCGGGGGCATCCAGCAGCGGATCGGATTCGACGTGGATGACGATCGGGCCGCCCTTTTCCGGCGCAGCCTTGGCATCGCGGATGGCCTGTTCGAGCTCGGCTATGACCTTCTCCCCCGGTTCGATCCGGATCACCTTCACGCCGAGACTTTCGGCATTCAGGGCGAGGTCCACGGGGAGCCTTTCGCCTTCGTCGAAGCTGTGGTGCTCCTCATCCAGGGAGCGGTACTGGGTGCCGAAGCGCTGGGAGCCCAGGGACTCGGAGAGCGAGCCGATGGAGGCGTAGCCGTGGTTCTGGATCAGGACCACGATCAGTTTGATCCGTTCGGCGACGGCGGTGACGAGCTCGGTGTGCATCATGAGGTAGGAGCCATCCCCCACCATGACAACGACGTCGCGCTGCTCGCCGCCCGCTGCCGCCTCCGCCAGCGTTGCGCGCTTCACGCCGAGGCCGCCGGGAATTTCGTAGCCCATGCAGGAGTAGGCATATTCCACGTGGTAGCCGAAGGGGTCGCGGACGCGCCACATCTTGTGCAGGTCGCCCGGCAGGGACCCGGCCGCGCAGATGACGACGTCGTGGGCGTCCATGGCGCGGCTCGTGGCGCCGATGATCTCGTTCTGGGCCGGCAGCGGCGTGAACCGGGTATCGAAGGCTTCATCGACCGTGGCGTTCCAGCGGGTCTTCTCGGCCGCGATGGCCTGTTCCAGGTCCGCGCCGATGCGGTAGCCGCCCAGGGCCTGGTTCAGCTTGACCAGTGCCTTGCGGGCGTCGGCGACGATCGGCAGCGCTGTGCCGTGCTTGTAGGCATCGATCGGCGCGACGTTGATGTTGATGAACTTCACGTCCGGGTTCTGGAACGCGGTGCGGGACGCGGTGGTGAAGTCCTCGTAGCGGGTGCCGATGCCGATGATGAGGTCCGCTTCGGCGGCGATGGTGTTGGCCGCGGTCGTGCCGGTGGAGCCGATCGCTCCGACGGAGAACGGGTGGTCCCAGGGCAGGACGCCGACGCCGGCCTGGGTGTTGCCCACCGGGATGCCGGTCAGCTCCACGAACCTGGCGAGTTCCTCGTTGGCGAAGGCATAGAGCACGCCGCCGCCGGCGATGATGAGCGGCCGCTTGGCGGCACGGATGGCCTCGGCGGCGCGGCGGATGTCCTCGTCGTCGGCGTCCGGGCGGCGGATCCGCCATTCGCGTTCGGCCAGGAATTCCTCGGGCACGTCGAAGGCCTCGGCCTGGACGTCCTGGGGCAGCGAGATGGTGACCGCGCCGGTCTCGGCCGGGTCCGTCAGCACGCGCAGGCCGTGGTGGAACGCGGAGAACAGCTGTTCCGGGCGGGAGACCCGGTCGAAGAACTTGGACAGCGGCCGGAAGGCGTCGTTGACGGTGACGTCGTAGGCATCCGGGCGTTCGAGCTGCTGCAGCACGGGGTCGGCGGCGCGGGTGGCGAACGTGTCACTCGGCAGCAGCAGCACCGGCAGCCGGTTGGTGGTGGCCAGCGCCGCACCGGTGAGCAGGTTGGTCGAACCCGGCCCGATCGAGGTGCTGATCGCGAACGTCTGCCGGCGCCGCGTGTGCCGGGCATAGCCGACGGCCTGGTGCACCTGGGCCTGCTCGTTGCGGCCCTGGTAGTACGGCATGATCGTGGGATCGAGGTGCTGGTACTGCTTCAGGGCCTGGCCGACGCCGGCGACGTTGCCGTGGCCGAAGATGCCGAAGGTGCCCGGGATCAGCCGTTCCCGGTAGTCCTGGCCGCCGATCCTGTCGACGGTGTACTGCTTTGACAGGTATTCCACCACGGCCTGGGCGACTGTCATTCTGCGTGTTGCTGTTGCAGTTCTCATTCCCATGGGAAGTTACTCCGATACTTCTGCGGTGCGGTTAAGGAGGGAGGCTGCGGTTGCCACGGCGCCGGCGACGTCGCCGTCCTGCGGATACAGGAGGGTCCGGCCCACGGTGAGGCCCTGGACACCGGGGAGGGCCAAAGCGGCCTCCCAGCTGGCGAAGACCTCGTCCTGGGTGCTATCCGGGTCCCCGCCCAGCAGCACGGTCGGCATGGTGGTGGCCGCCATGACGCGCTCCATGTCGGCCACCACCGGCAGCTTCATCCAGGTGTAGGCGCTCGTGGAACCAAGGCCTTCGGCGATGGCGATGGACTTGATCACGGCGTTGGTGGAGAGGTCGTTGCGGACCTTGCCGTGTTCACGGACGGAGAGGAAGGGCTCCACCATGGCGATCAGCTTTCGCTCGGCAAGCGAATCGATGGCCTTCGCTGTGGCTTCGAGCGTGGACACCGTGTCCGGGTCCCCGAGGCAGATGCGGGTGAGCATCTTGCCGCCATCGGCGCCCAGCGCTTCCAGCGCGGCGGCCGTGTGGCCGGTGAAGCGGTCATCGAACTCGTTGACCAGGCCGGAGAGCCCGCCGCGGTTCATCGAACCGAAGACCAGCTTCCCGTCGAGCGCACCCAGCAGGAGGAGATCGTCCATGATGTCCGGAGAGGCCAGGATGCCGTCAACGAGCGGATTGGCCAGCGCAATCTGGAGACGGTCCAACAGTTGACGGCGGTCCGCCATGGCCACGGGATCGTTTCCCACGGCGAGGGCGCCGCGGGCCGGGTGGTCGGCGGCAACAATGAAGTTCTGCCGGCCGTACTTGGGGCCGGGATGGCGGCGGCGGGCCATCGCCGCCCGCACGATTGCGTCCGGATCCTCCAGGCGGATGGTGCTCAGGTGCGTGTAGCGGCGGGGATCGTCATCCGCCGTGGTGGTTGACGGCGTCGTTGTTGAGGAGGCGGGGTCGCGAGTCACAGTGCTGCTCCTTCGGGGGCATAGTGGCCGGGAAGAAACTGGCCCGGAGCCATACGGCCGCGCTCGGCCAGCAGCGAGGTGACCTCTTCCGGCGTCGGCATGGCATCGGCGCAGGACAGACGGGACGCCACAATGGCGCCTGCCGCGTTGGCGAAATCCAGGACCTCGGCCAGCGGCCAGCCGGACAGCAGGCCGTGGCAGAAGGCTCCGCCGAAGGAATCGCCGGCGCCCAGGCCGTTGACGGTCTCCACCGGGACGGGGGCGGATACAACACGCTCGGTGCGGGTCTTGGCCATCACGCCTTCGGGGCCGAGCTTGACGACGGCGATTTCCACGCCGGCGGCCAGGAGTCGGTCTGCCTGCTCGTCGGGGGTGCCTTCGCCGACAGCGACCGCGCACTCTTTGTCATTCCCGATAGCGACGGTGACATGCGGGAGGATCTTGGCAACCTGGGCGCGGGCTTCCTCTTCGGAGGCCCAGAACATGGGGCGGTAGTCGAGGTCCAGGATGGTGTACTGCCCCTGCTTCAGGCCGGTGCGGGGCCGCGCTTCATGGGCCTTGAGGTGCGCCTCGCGGCTCGGCTCCTGGCACAGGCCGGTCACGGTGGACCAGAAGATTCCGGCGACCCGGATAGCCTCGAGGTCCAGTTCTTCGGCCTTGATCTGCAGATCCGGCGCGGTGGGGAAACGGTAGAAGTAGAGCGGGAAGTCTTCCGGCGGCTTGATCGCGCAGAAGGTGACCGGAGTGGGCCATTCCTTCACCGCGGTGACGAAGGAATCGTCCACGCTGAACTTACGCAGTTCGCGGTGCAGATAGTTGCCGAAAGGGTCATCGCCGGTGCGGGTGATCACTCCGGTCCGGCGGCCATGCCGGGCAGCGGCAACAGCCACATTGGACGGGGATCCCCCCAGGTACTTTCCGAAGGACGTGACATCCTCCAGATCCACCCCGATGTCATTCGGGTAGATATCAACGCTGATGCGCCCGATCGTGAGCAGTTCGTGGGTCACGGTGATCGTGGACCTTTCTCGTTTGAACTCTGTACCTCTACACAGCTGGGGCTTCGGTGCTTTGCGGGCCGGCGTGAGCCGGGACACATCCACTACTTTGCCCTAGAATTCATGTCCTGTCAAAGGTTTGTACTGACATATTTACAACTTGCCATAGGGTCCCCACATGGTGCCGAAGCCCGGCGTTCCGGGAGGCGAACCCGGTTCTATTTCTTGGGGACGACCAGCTCGCCGGTGACATACTGGGCGCGGCCAAAACCAAAGGACCAGTCCTCCGCACTGTTCTCGACATAGCCGATGAACACATCCTCGCCGCCGACACCCATGGCCGCCAGCTTCCCGGCAATGGCAGCAAACAGGGACTGCTTGGACTCCCGGCCGCGTCCGCCCTGCGTGAAGATCTGGATCATCACCACATCCGGCGTGCGCTCGAATCCGAGGCCGGCGTCCTGGGCGAAGATCTGCCCCTGGGGGTGCTCGGTCAGCACATGGAAGTAGTCCCGCTCCGGAATGCCATATTCGGCCAGGATGGCGTCGTGGATGCCCCGACTGAGCGCGCGGAGCTGCTCCGGTGTACGGCCCTGGTTGACGTCGATTCGTACAAGAGGCACTGGCGTCTCCTTCATAGTTTGTCCTGACATACTAACAAAGTAAGAGGTGCGGGCGCAAGGCTGTTCCCCCAGGACACAGCAACGCGGACACAGCAACGCGGGGTCACTCCGCGCCCATCGCGCGGCCTGGGACCGGCGCGAAGTGACCCCGCGTTGGGGTCTTGCGCAGGCCGGACGCCGGGCGTAGCGTTAACAACCTAGAGGTTGATCAATGACTCGATTGACAACCCGCAGATTGACAACCGCGGCTTGCCGGCCAAAGACGGCGCTCTTGGACGAGGAGGTGGGCACCAGTGGATTCCGGCGACGACGAACATCTCGACTCGGCCTTCCTGGCCCTCGCCGACCCCATCCGCCGCCGCATCATCGCCCGGCTCAGCCGCGGCCCGGCCACCGTGAACGAACTGGCGGAACCTTTCGCGATCACCAAACAGGCGGTCTCGAAACACATCCAGGTCCTCGAGCAGGCGCAGCTGGTCACGCGCACCCGTGACGCCCAGCGCCGGCCCGTCCACCTGAACCCCGCACGGCTGGAGGCGCTCACCGCATGGATCGACCAGTACCGGCTGGTCCGCGAGGGGCAGTTCCGCAGCCTTGACGCCGTGCTCCAAAACCAAGCCGCGGCCCGCGGCACACAGGCAAAGGACCCATCATGACCAACGCCCTGAAAGTCACTGTTCCGGAGGGACTGCCCTTCATCGATTTCGAGCGGGAGTTCGATTTTCCCGTCGCCGACGTCTTCCGGGCCCACAAGCAGCCCGAACTGGTGGCCCAGTGGCTCGGACCGCGGCGGCTGCGGATGGAGATCGACCACTACGATTTCCGCACCGGCGGCAGCTACCGCTACACCCACACCGGACCGGACGGCGCCACGTACCGCTTCAGCGGGGTCTTCCACACGGTCCGCGAGAACGAGTTCGCCATCCAGACCTTCGAGTTCGACGGCTACCCCGATGTGGTCAGCATCGAGTTCCTGACCTTCCAGGATCTTGGCGGCGGCCGCACCCGGCTGACGGCCCACTCCGTCTACCCCAACATGGAGGCCCGGGACGGCATGGCCCAGTCCGGCATGGAAGGCGGATTGACCGAAGGCTACGAACGGCTCGAGGAAGTCCTGGCCAAATAGCCCGCAAAGCACGACGGCGGCCGGCCACCTTCGTTGAGAAGGTAGCCGGCCGCCGTCGTGCCCGAAGCCCCCTCCCCTCCAGTGATGCTTGACGCATCCGAGGCAGTGTCCTACACTCATGGAATCCATTCATGGAATCGGTTTCATGGAATCGGTTCCACAGATTGTCTGGCAAAAATTAGCACAGAAACGGCCCACACAAAGGAGTGTCTGAGATGGTCACAGTCACCATCAAGGATGTCGCAGCACTGGCCGGAGTCTCCCCTGCCACGGCATCACGAGTGCTGTCCGGACACCCCGCGACGTCCAGTGGTTCCAGGGCAAGGGTTACCGCCGCCGTCGAGCAGTTGGACTTCCGCCCCAATGCCCAGGCCCGTAGCCTCCGTTCCACTAGAACCAATGTTGTTGGTCTCCTCGTCTCGGACGTGCGCAACCCGTTTTTCGCCGATCTGGCGCACGCCGTGGAGCAGGCGGCCCTGGAAGCGGGGTACGTCATCTTGCTCGGCAACGCCAATGAACTCGAAGACCAGCAGAACCGCTTCCTCGATACGCTCATTGACCAGCGTGTGGACGGTGTGATTGTGGCGCCTCAAGGTGACGGCAGCGGTTCCATCCGTTCGCTTCTCAACCGCGGGATTCCCATGGTTTTTGTGGACCGAAGGGTGGACGGTGTTGATGTCCCCAGCGTTACGACGGACAGCCGCGAGGGAATACAGCAGGCCGTGGCGCACCTTGCGGACCAGGGGCACCGCCGGATCGGATACATCGCCGGACCGCAATCGATTTCCACGGGCCGGGAGCGCCATAGCGCTTTCACCGATGCGCTGCGTACGGCTGGACTCGACCACGACCCTGCGCTGACAGCATTCGGAAACTTCCAGATTGCCAGCGGCGCAGCCGCCACGGAACAACTGCTTCAGCTCAACTACCCGCCCACGGCCATCCTCGCGGCCGACAGCCCCATGGCTGCCGGTTCCGTCGCCAAATTGCACGAGATGGGCCTGCGGATCGGCCGTGACATTGCCCTCGTTGCGTTCGACAACATCGATTGGTTTGCCCTGCTCAATCCCCCGTTAAGCGTCATTTCGCACAGCGTTGAAGACATGGGCCGGATTGCCGTCGAGCTCTTGGTGAACGTCATCGGCGGCGGCCAACCTGCTTCCGTCTCGCTGCCAAGTGAGCTCATCATCCGCGAGTCCTCCTCCCACCGCCTTCCTGCTCCGCTGAACCCCCAGAGGAATAACTGACATGACTGATCCATCCGCCCACCGCAACGCCGCGCAGAACCCGGGCCAGCCGCTGGTCACACTCAAAAACATCAGCAAGTCCTTCGGGCCCGTCGCTGTCATCAAAGGCGTCACCGTCAATGTCTATCCAGGCAAAGTACAGGTGCTCCTCGGTGAAAACGGCGCAGGAAAATCCACGCTGATCAAAATCATGGCCGGCGTTTACCAGCCGGATGAGGGCCAGATTCTTATTGGCGGCAAGGCTGTCACGCTCCCCAACATCCGTGCGGCGGAAGCTCATGGCATTGCCACCATCCACCAGGAACTGAATCTGGTGCCCAGCATGAGTATTGCTGAGAACATCATGCTGGGGCGCACCCCGAAGAAGTACGGCATGGTGGATCGGCGTGAATTGCGCCGCCAAGCCCAGGCTGCCCTGGACCGGATTGGTCTCAACGTTGACAGCGACACTTTGGTCGGTGAATTGGGAATCGCCCAGCAGCAGCTGGTGGAGATTGCCAAGGCGCTGAGTATCGACGCCCAGGTGCTGATTTTGGATGAGCCGACGGCGGCCCTTACCAAGCATGAAACCGAGAACCTGTTCCGGGTGGTCGAGGAGCTCCGGACGCACCAGGTGGGCATGCTGTTCATCAGCCATCACCTTGAGGAGGTTGCCGAGATCGGCGATTCCGTCAGCGTACTGCGCGACGGCGAGTTCATCGCCGAGGTGCCCGGCTCCACCCCCGAAGACGAACTGGTCCGGCTGATGGTTGGCCGCAGCATCGACGATCAGTTTCCGCGACGCGCTGGGGAGGACGCCTCAGCCCAGAACGTCCTCAGCGTCGAAGGACTGAGCTCGAAGGGCCGGTTCAGCGATATCTCCTTCAGCGTCAAGGCCGGCGAAATCGTAGGAATCGCAGGCCTGGTCGGAGCAGGGCGAACGGAGGTCATCCGCGCTATCGCCGGCGTCGACCGCCACGACGCCGGGACCGTGAGCATACGCGGCACCAGGCTCCCCAAAGGCGACGTCGGAGCGGCGATTGCCGCCGGCGTCGGGCATGTCCCCGAAGACCGTAAGGTCCAGGGGCTGGTATTGGACGCCTCCGTGAACGAAAACCTTGGCTATGCCACGTTGAAATCCAGCTCGAAGCTGGGCTTGGCGGACTTTGCCGGCCAGCGACGCAAGGCCGAGGAGATTGCCAAGACCCTGCGGATCCGGATGCACAGCATCGACCAGCCCATCAGGTCCCTCTCCGGCGGCAACCAACAGAAAGCTGTCTTCGGCCGCTGGATCATGGCCGGCTCCACGGTTCTGCTGCTGGATGAGCCCACCCGCGGCGTCGATGTGGGCGCCAAAGTGGAAATTTACGAACTGATGAACCAGATCACGGCTGCCGGCGGCGCCGTGGTGATGGTGTCCAGCGAGCTTCCCGAAGTACTCGGAATGAGCGACCGCATTCTTGTGATGCGCGACGGCGAAATTGCCGGCGAACTCTCGGCCGCCGATGCCACGCAGGACGCCGTCATGACACTCGCCGCGCGGGATATCGGCCCCCAAACGGATGCAAAGCCATGAACCGGTCCTCAACAACCCCACTGAACTCACAAGACGCGCCAAACCAGACCGCGCCAAACCAGACAAGGAACACCAACATGTCCACAGCCACCCTGGCCCAGCCTAAGCCGGGCTTCGATATCAAGAAGTTCCTGGCCAACAATGGCGCCCTGGTGGGCCTGTTGGTCTTGGCCCTCGCCCTGTTCATCATTACCCCGGATTTCCTCACCGGCCCCAACCTCCTGAATATTGGCATTCAGGTTTCCACCATTGCCATCCTCGCGTTCGGCATGACCTTCGTCATTGTGGCCGGCGGGATTGACCTTTCAGTGGGCTCAGTGGCAGCCCTCAGCGCCATGGTCTCCGGATACATGTTCGTTTCCGCGGGACTCCCTGGTGGGCTCGCACTCCTGATCGGCCTGCTGACCGGCCTGGTGGTTGGCATGGTCAGCGGCCTTGCCAGTGCCTACGGAAAACTGCCATCGTTCATCGCCACCTTGGCCATGCTCAGCATCGCCCGCGGCCTGACGCTCGTCATCTCGGACGGAAAGCCGATCAAAACCGCTCCGGAAGTTTCCTTTCTCGGCGGAAGCATTGGCCCTGTCCCCACACCCATCATTGTGATGGTCATCGCTGCCGGAATCGCCTCCTTCATCCTGAACCGAACGGTCATTGGCCGCTCCATGTATGCCGTTGGCGGCAATGCCGAGGCTGCCCGGCTTTCCGGCCTGCCGGTCAAGCAAATCACCGTGACCGTGTTCGCCCTGGCCGGGCTGTTCGCTGCCTTGGCCGGCCTGCTGCTGGCCGGCCGCCTGGACTCAGCCCAGCCGCAGGCTGCGGCCGGCTATGAACTTGACGCCATTGCCGCCGTCGTCATCGGTGGAGCATCGCTAGCAGGTGGTCTCGGGAGAATCTCCGGAACCATCGTCGGAGCACTCGTGCTCGTGGTCATCCGCAATGGCCTGAACCTGCTGAACGTCACATCGTTCTGGCAGCAGGTAGTGATCGGCTTGGTCATTGCCCTGGCCGTCGGCATCGACGTTCTTCGCCGCAAAACCCGCTCCAGTTAGCAACCTCCCAGGACTTTCATCTCCCCGCCACAAACAACCTCCCCACGAAAAAGGAAAGAACAATGAAGCTCTCACTCCCCCGCACCGTGGCCATTGCCGCCACTGCCGCCTTGCTCCTCACGGGAGCCACCGCCTGCAACCGAGGCGGTGATTCTGCCACCGGCAGCAATCCCAAAGCCGTTCTGGCCCTTTCCACCTTGAACAACCCGTTCTTTGTTGAGGTCCGCGATGGCGCCTTGGCCGCAGCCAAGACGGCCAACATCCAGCTGGATGTTGTTGATGCCCAGAACGATTCAGCCACCCAGGCCAATCAGCTGGCCAATGCCCAGACGGCCGGCGCGAAAGCCGTGATCGTCAACCCGGTCGATTCAGACGCCGCCTCGGCATCCGTATCGGCCCTGATCAAAGCAAACATTCCCGTCGTGGCCGTGGACCGCACGGTTAACGGCGTGACCCTGAGCTCGCTCGTGGCCAGCGACAACGTGGCCGGCGGCAAGCAGGCTGCCGTTGAACTCGCCGCCGCACTGGGCAACAAGGGCAGCATCATCGTCCTCCAGGGTGTTGCCGGAACCTCCGCCAGCCGCGACCGCGGCGCCGGCTTCACTGAGGGCTTGAAGGCCTTCCCGGACATCAAGATCGTGGCCGAGCAGACCGCCAACTTTGACCGGACAGCTGCCCTGGATGTCACCACCAACCTGTTGCAGGCCAACCCCGGCGTCACCGGTGTCTTCGCCGAAAATGACGAAATGGCTTTGGGCGCTGTCCAGGCCTTGGGCGCCAAAGCAGGTGCCGAAGTCAAGGTCGTAGGCTTTGACGGCACCACGGATGGGCTTGCAGCCATCAAGAACGGCACCATGGCAGGCAGCATTGCCCAGCAGCCGGCGAAATTGGGGCAGCTGGCAGTCGAGCAGGTCGCCAAGATCCTCAAGGGCGAAAAGGTTGAAGCGACCGTACCCGTAAGCGTTGTCACCGTGAACAAAGCCAACGTTGGCGAATTCAGCAAGTGACGGAACAGCAGGTGACAGAACAGCAGGCCGGGAAAGTCACCGTAGTCGGTTCCATCAACATTGATCAGGTGGTCCGGGTGGAGCGTCATCCGCTCCCGGGCGAGACGCTGCTGGGCAGCTCCATTATGCTGCTGCCAGGCGGCAAGGGCGCCAACCAGGCCGTGGCCGCCGCTCAGTTAGGGGCCGCTGTGAGCCTCGTTGGGGCGGTGGGAGGCGATTCAAGCGCCGCCCTGGCCACAAGCCTGCTGAGCAAGGCGGGCGTGGATCTCGGTGCTGTCAGGACGGTGGACGGCCCAACCGGGCTGGCGGTCATTTGTGTAGCGGACGGCGGCGAAAACACCATCGTGGTCATCCCCGGTGCCAACGCTTCGATGGACGCTCAAGCCGTTCAGGCTGCAGCGGCGCAGATCGCGGAAGCCGCCGTCGTGGTTTTGCAAGGCGAAATTCCTGCCGACGGAATCGCGGCAGCGGCGGCGTTGGCGTCCGGCCGGGTGCTCCTGAATCTGGCTCCGGTTGTGTCCATCGACGCTGCCGTCATCCGCTCGGCAAATCCCCTGGTGGTCAATGAACACGAGGGCGAGCTGGTGCTTTCACAGCTGGATCCGGAGGCGGTACATCCCGCCGATGACGAAGCATTGGTCAGTGCGCTCCGGGCGCAGGGCATAGCTTCAGTTGTGCTGACCAGAGGCGCCCGCGGCGCCATTTGTTCGGACGACGCCGGCACGTTCCTCGTGCCGGCCCCGCGGGTCAGCGCTGTGGACAGCTCCGGCGCCGGCGATGCTTTTGTCGGCGCGCTCAGCGTCCGCCTGGCTGCCGGAGAGTCGCTGCTGGACGCTTCGGCCTTTGCGGCCAAAGTCGGCGCCTTCGCGGTGCAGGGCCACGGAACCCAGCCTTCGTACCCGAAGCTGTCCGATCTCCTGCCGGAGCCGGCGCAGTGAAGCGCGGCGGAATTCTGCATGCCGAGCTCAACGCGGCCGTGAGCCGCCTGGGGCACGGAGATCTGGTGCTGTTGGCGGACTGCGGCATGCCGGCGCCCGCCGGTGTTCCGGTGGTGGACCTGGCACTAGTCCATGGTGTGCCCCGTTTCGAACAGGTTCTGGCTGCTCTCCTGGACGATCTCGTCTTTGAAGGCGGCGTCATGGCCCAGGAGGTCCGCGGCACCGAGGCGGAAGGGTGGGTCAGCAGCCGCTTTGAGCAGGTGAGCTACGTCAGCCACACGGAGCTCAAGGAGCTGTCCGGCTCTGCCAAACTGTTCATCCGCACGGGCGAGGCAACCCCGTACGCCAACGTTCTGCTCGCATGCGGCGTCCCCTTCTAGATTGATTTCCGCTTAAAGTTCGACGGCGGCTGCCCACCTTCCCGGGGAAGGTGGGCAGCCGCCGTCGAACGTTAAACCGCCGTCGAATGCTAAACCGCAAGTCGAACGTTAAACAGCGACGCGGGGCCACTTTCGGCGTGCTCCACCCGATGGGATGGGCCGTAAGGGACCCCGCGTTGCTTCGGACCTAGAGGGTCGCGAAGACCTCGCGCAGGAGCTTGGCGGTCTCGGACGGCGTCTTGCCGACCTTGACGCCGGCAGCCTCGAGGGCTTCCTTCTTGGCCTGGGCGGTGCCTGCGGAACCCGAGACGATGGCGCCTGCGTGGCCCATGGTCTTGCCTTCCGGAGCGGTGAAGCCGGCCACGTAGCCGACAACCGGCTTCGTGACGTGTGCCTTGATGTAATCAGCGGCACGCTCCTCGGCGTCGCCGCCGATTTCGCCGATCATGACGATCGCCTTGGTCTCCGGGTCTGCCTCGAAAGCCTCGAGGGCGTCGATGTGGGTGGTGCCGATGACCGGGTCGCCGCCGATGCCGATGGCGGTGGAGAAGCCGAGGTCGCGCAGTTCGTACATCATCTGGTAGGTCAGCGTGCCCGACTTGGAGACGAGGCCGATGGGGCCCTTGCCCGTGATGTTGGCCGGGGTGATGCCGACGAGGGCCTCACCCGGGGTGATGATGCCGGGGCAGTTCGGCCCGATGATGCGGGTGACCTGCTTGCCGTTGGCATCGACCTTGGACTGGGCCAGCGCCCAGAACTCGGCGGAGTCCTGGACCGGGACGCCTTCGGTGATGACGACGACCAGGCCGATGCCAGCCTCGATGGCCTCCATGACGGCGTCCTTGGTGAAGGCCGGCGGCACGAAGACGATGGAAACGTCAGCGCCGGTCTCCGCGATGGCTTCCTTGACGGTGCCGAAGACGGTGATCTCCTTGTCGCCGTGCACCACCGTGCTGCCGGCCTTGCGGGCGTTGACGCCGCCGACAATGTTGGTGCCGGCCTTCAGCATCAGGGCGGTGTGCTTGGTGCCTTCGCCGCCGGTGATGCCCTGGACGATGACCTTGGAGTCCTTGTTCAGATAAATAGACATGATTGAGTCGCCTTACTTCGCTGCGTTGGCGAGCTCGGCAGCCTTGTCGGCGCCCTCGTCCATGGTGGCGGCCAGGGTAACCAGCGGGTGGTTGGCCTCGGCCAGGATGCGGCGGCCTTCCTCGACGTTGTTGCCGTCGAGGCGGACTACCAGCGGCTTGTTCGCGGAGTGGCCCAGCTCGGCCAGTGCACCGACGATGCCCTTGGCGACGGCGTCACACGCGGTGATGCCACCGAAGACGTTGACGAAGACGGACTTGACCTGCGGGTCGCCCAGGATTACGTCGAGGCCTGCAGCCATGACCTCGGCGGAAGCTCCACCGCCGATGTCCAGGAAGTTGGCGGGCTTGACGTTGCCGTGGTTCTCGCCGGCGTAGGCAACGACGTCGAGCGTGGACATGACCAGGCCGGCACCGTTACCGATGATGCCGACTTCGCCGTCCAGCTTGACGTAGTTGAGGTCCTGCGCCTTGGCCTTGGCCTCGAGCGGGTCAGCAGCGTCCTTGTCTTCAAGGTGCGCGTGCTTGGGGTGGCGGAAGTCCGCGTTCTCGTCGAGGGAGACCTTGCCGTCGAGGGCAACGATGTCGCCGGCGCCGGTCAGGACCAGCGGGTTGACCTCCACGAGGGTGGCGTCTTCCTTCTTGAAAACGTCCCAGAGCTTCAGGATGACGCCGGCCACCTTGCCGCGCAGTTCCTCGGCGAAGCCTGCTGCGGCAACGATTTCGTCAGCCTTGGCCTGGTCGATGCCGACGGCCGGGTCGATCGCGATCTTGGCCAGGGCGTCGGGACGCTCAACGGCGAGCTGCTCGATTTCCATGCCGCCTTCAACCGAGCACATGGCCAGGTAGTTGCGGTTGGCCCGGTCCAGAAGAACGGAGAAGTAGTATTCCTCGGCGATGTCCGCACCCTGGGCAATCATGACCCGGTGGACGGTGTGGCCCTTGATGTCCATGCCGAGGATGTTGGTGGAGTGTTCAAACACCTCGTCGGCGGTCTTAGCGACCTTGACGCCGCCGGCCTTGCCGCGGCCTCCGGCCTTGACCTGCGCCTTTACGACAGTTACGCCGCCGATTTTCTCGGCAGCTGCCTTTGCTTCTTCAGGGGTGTGCGCCACGATGCCAGCAAGCACGGGTACACCGTGCGCCTCGAACATATCGCGCGCCTGATATTCAAACAGGTCCACGGGTTAGTGTCCTTCTACGTCGAAGTAGTTTCTGTACAGCCGGACCCCACGTTCTCGCGGTTACCGGGCTGCGGAATAAACGCACCCTGCGACTGGCTTGGAAACGAGCCACACGGCGCAATGCTCCTTTCGGAACTCTAGTCCTTTCTCGGGACCAGCCCGTCCCAGAGTACCGGTTATGTGAGTAACGACACTATTCTATGAAGCGTAGAAAAACCGCTAGATTACGGGGTTTTTGGGGCTACTGACGGCCCCTGGGGGGCTTGTTTTCCGGCGTCCGAGATCAGTTCGTAATGGTCCCTCGAAATGAAGAAGGCGACGCCCGCGGAGATGTTTCCGCAGGCGACACCACCGTTGCCGCGGCGCTGCGCAGGACGTTGCGCTCCAGGTTCCGGCCGTCTTCGGCGGCGGACCCCCGAATCAGGCGCCGGGCCCGGTCACGCGTCCAGCTTTGTCAGCGGCGCGTACCGGAGCAACAGGCGCTTCTCGCCGATTTCGAAGCTGACCTTGGCCACGGTCTTGTCCCCGGCGCCCTCGACGGCCAGGACGGTGCCGTTGCCGAAGCTCGTGTGGTTGACCTTGTCCCCGACACTGACCGCAACGATCTCCTTCTGCGGCTGCACGCGGTTCTTGGCGATGGCGGCCGGGACGTCGGCGTTGAAGCCTGCGGACGGGCTGGCCTCGGCGCCGCGGGCGGCACCGGCGCCCCAGGACGATCCGCCGTAGCGGCTGGAGCCGATCGAGGCGCCGCTCCCCCAGCTGCCGGTCTGGCGGTGGGAGCCTTCGCGCTTCCATTCCACGAGCTCGGCGGGGATTTCCTCGATGAACTGGCTCGCGGGGTTGTACTGGCTCTGGCCCCACATGCTGCGGACCTCGGAGCGGGTCAGGTACAGGCGCTTCCGGGCACGGGTCAGGCCCACGTAGGCCAGCCGGCGTTCCTCGGCCAGTTCCTTGGGGTCCGTCGCGGAGCGCTGGTGCGGGAACAGCCCGTGTTCCATGCCGGTGAGGAACACCACCGGGAACTCCAGCCCCTTGGCGGTGTGCAGCGTCATCAGCGTCACGACGCCCAGGCGCTTGGCCTCGGCCACGGCGGCTACGATGTCTTCGGCGGTCCCCGCCGGCGCGTCCGGGATCTGGTCGGCGTCCGCCACGAGGGACACCTGCTCCAGGAAGGCCCCGAGGGAGCCTTCGGGGTTGTCGCGTTCGTATTCACGGACGACGGCGACGAGTTCGGCGAGGTTCTCCACCCGGGATTCGTCCTGCGGGTCGGTGCTGGACCGCAGCCCGGCGAGGTAGCCGGTCTGTTCCAGGACGGCCTCCAGGGCCGCGGCCGCGCCGGAGCCGGAGGCCACCTCGGCCAGGTCGTCGAGCAGTTTCACGAAACCCTGCACCGCGTTGACGGACCGGGTGGCCATGCCGGGCGCCTCGTCGGCGCGGCGGGCGGCGGCCATGAAGGAGATCCGGTCGCGCTGGGCGAGCGAGGCCACGGCGCCCTCGGCACGGTCGCCGATGCCGCGCTTGGGTTCGTTGAGGATCCGGCGCAGGTTGACGTCGTCGTCAGGGTTGACCAGTACGCGCAGGTAGGCGAGCGCGTCCTTGATCTCCTTGCGCTCGTAGAAGCGGGTTCCGCCGACCACCTTGTACGGCAGCCCGACGCGCACCAGGACGTCCTCGATGGAGCGGGACTGGGCGTTGGTGCGGTAGAAGATCGCGACGTCGCCGGGGCGCAGGTCACCCTCGTCCTGCAGCCGGTCGATTTCCTTGGCGATGAACTGGGCCTCGTCGTGCTCGTTCTCGCCCACGTAGCCGACGATCTTCTCGCCGTCGCCCTCCGCCGTCCAGAGCCGCTTCTCCGGCCGGTTCGGGTTGCGGGAGATGACCGAGTTGGCCGCGCTGAGGATGGTCTGGGTGGAGCGGTAGTTCTGCTCTAGTTTGATGGTGCGGGCGTCCGGGTAGTCCTGCTCGAACTCCACGATGTTGCGGATATCGGCGCCGCGGAACGCGTAGATGGACTGGTCCGAATCGCCGACGACGGTGAGCTCGGCCGCGCCGGGGCCTTCGCCGACGATCTCGCGCACCAGGGCGTACTGGGCGTGGTTGGTGTCCTGGTACTCGTCCACCAGGACGTGCCGGAAGCGGCGCCGGTAGGAGTCCGCCAGGGCCGGGAAGGCCCGGAACATGTAGACGGTCTCCGCGATCAGGTCATCGAAGTCCATGGCGTTCGCCTGGCGCAGGCGCTGGGTGTAGCCCGTGAAGACCTCGGCGACGGCCTGCTGGAAGGGATCCTTGTGGTTGGCGCTGGAGGCGTAGGAATCGGCGTCGATCAGCTCGTTCTTGAGCGAGGAGATCTTGTGCCGGATGGCCTTGGGGGCGAACTTTTTGGGATCGAGGTCCAGGTTCTTGGCCACGAGCGTGATCAGCCGCAGCGAATCCGCGGCATCGTAGATGGAGAAGTTGGAGCTCAGGCCGGCGTTCTTGGCCTCGCGGCGCAGGATCCGGACACAGGAGGAGTGGAAGGTGGAGATCCACATGGTCTTGGCCCGGCCGCCGAGCAGGGCTTCAACCCGCTCCCGCATTTCGGCCGCGGCCTTGTTGGTGAACGTGATCGCCAGGATCTCGCCGTGGTGCGCGCGCCCCGTGGCGATCAGGTAGGCGATCCGGTTGCTGAGCACCCGCGTCTTTCCGGAGCCGGCGCCGGCCACAATCAGCAGGGCGCTGCCGGCGTGCTTGACCGCTTCCTCCTGGGGCGGGTTGAGCCCCTCCAGGAGCTCCTCCGCGCTGGGAAGGCGGGGGCGGTCCCGGTCCCCCGCGTTGCCGCTCGCGGCGCGGTTGGGATCCCACCCGGCTGGGGATCCCACGGCCGCCGCGCCTGTTCCGGCGGACGATTTGGTGGCCGCCGCCGTCCTGGAGGCAGCTTGGAAGGGTCCGTCGGCGAAAGGGTCAAACAACATATCCATGGTGTTAACAAGTCTAGGCGGTGCCACTGACCGCGGAGTCCGCCCCCTCGGGGACATGCCCTCCCCTGCCCGTGTCCGCTGGACATATGCCCCTCATGTCCATTCCTCGCAGCCAGGATTGAGCATGTCCCACGGAATTCGTGGCGAGGATTGGACATGTCCCGTTCACGCATCAAGGACTGGGCGTGTCCGGTCCCGGCGCAGGTCGGGACATGTCCACTCCTGGCGCCCTGGATTGAGCATGTCCCGCGTACTCGCAAGACCCCGGAGCAGCATGTCCACCCTTGTCCGCGACCATTGGACACTTAGCCAATATGTCCACGCACCGCGGCCAAGACTGAGCATGTCCCCTGGGGGACCCGGAGCGGGACTCGAGCATGTCCACGCACCGCGGCCAAGAATGAGCATGTCCCACGGGGCAGGGGCTGAACGGCCGAAGTCAGCCCGCGGAGCCTGACTCGAGCGCGGCGCGGAGCTGCCGGACCGCCGTCGTGCCTCCGGCGAGGAACCACTCCAGTCCGTTGACCCGGACGACGTCGGCCGCGCCGCCGGCCGCCAGAACGATCGCCTTCCCCGGCAGCCAGTCCCATTCAGGGCAGCTGTGCTGGAACCAGCAGCCCAGCTCGCCGTCGGCCACGCGGCCGAGGTCGCACGAGCCCGAGCCGAACATCCGCAGCGCGGCAGCGGACGTTGCAGCGGCGTGCCAGGGCATGGCGCACATCGGATCGGCGAGCCAGCCGGGGTGGATGTAGGTGCCGGCACCGAGTTCGGACAGCGGAGTGTCCGAACGGCCCGCGCCCCCGGTGCCCCGCGGCTGGAAGGCGGTCAGCCGTTCCCCGTTGAGCGTTGCGGTCCGGGCCGTTCCGCCGAGCCAGAGCTTCTCCTCCTCCGGCTGGAAGACCGCACCCAGCAGTACCCCGGAGGCGTCCTTCAGCGCAATCGCCGAGCACCAGTACGTCGACCCGTGCAGGAAGTTGTACGTTCCGTCCACTGGATCGATGACCCAGGTGCGGCCGCTGGTGCCGGCCACGGACGCGCCCTCTTCACCGAGAACGCCGTCGTCGGGGCGGCAGCGCAGGAGCTGTTCCAGGACGTAGGCCTCGGCAGCATGGTCGGCGGCGGTGACAACATCCGAGATGGACGTCTTCTGCCGTCCTTCCAGCCCGGCCTGCCGCATCAGCAGCGCCAATTGGCCGGCCTCCCGGACCAGGGCTTCCGCCAGCTGGTAGTCATCCAGGCCGGGGTCGAGATCTGCGGTGCTGTGCCGGCCAAGCCGGTGTTTTCCTAGTTCAGTCACGCGTTCCAGCCTATCGGCGGCGGATGGCGGTGAACAGACAGCGCCGGTCCGGCGGCCCGGGCGGGCGATAATGGAGCCATGGCCAAGACACCCGCACAGCGGATCAAGAAGCACGGCTCCAATGCAGCCGTCCCTCAGCACCACCTGCCGTCCGTGATCAATCCCAGCACCAGCCGGACCCCGCAGAAGGCGCAGAACAACAGCAACCTGATCCTGATCGCCGGAGTCGTGGCCAGCCTCTTCCTGTTCTGGTACCTCCACCTGCTCACCCTGAACCAGCTCACCCAGCTCTCCGGCGGCCTGCCGATGCCGGACTCGCTGCTCGGGGGCTTCGACCAGGGCTTCGTGGAGCGGCTGCGGGACGCCACGGATCAGGACGCCGTCGGGCAGCTCAACTACGTCCACAAGACGGCAGGCACGCTCTTCCCGCTGATCTTCGGTTTCACCTGGCTGCTTCTCATTGGCATCAACGTGGCCCGGAAGGGACTGCGCTGGGCGCTGTGGGCCATTCCGCTGCTCTTCGCCGCCGTGCGGCTGTGGGGCAACACGGCCATTGACGCCATGATGTCCGCAGACGCGGTCGACGCCGGCCAGGTTGCCCTCGCGTCGGGGCTCACCGTGGCTGGCTGGGTGCTGCTGGTGCTGAGCCTGGTGGCAGGTGCCGCCGCGGTGTTCCTGGGCCGGAAATCCGCCCACCCCGCGCCCACGGGTCGGTCCGCGGGACATGCCCAGTCCTAGCAACGGCAACTGGGCATAGTCCCACTATGTCCATCCCTCGCTGCTTCCAGGGGCATGTCCGCCGGGATTGGCGAGGATCCGCGGGCGGACGTTCAGGCCTCGGCTGCGAGGTGCTCGCGCGTCTGGTCCGCACGCTGCTGGGCGCCGGCGGCTTCGAAGTGATCAGCGGCCTTCCGCAGGTGCTCCCGGGCAGCGTCGTGATTGCCCATCGCAGAATGTGCGCGCCCCAGCAGCAGACACGCTTCGGCCAGGATCTGGGGCAACGGTTTGTCCGCGTCGGCACAAACGCCTTCAAGGAGCTCGATCGCCGCCTTTTGGTCGCCCGCCAGATAGTTCCAGTGGCCGCGGTTCAGCCTCATCAACAAGTGGTCGTTGGAGCTGCCGCCGATGATATCCGTGGCCAGCTCCGCTCGTTCGATGCAGCGCAGGGTGTCTGCGTCGGCCACATCCGCGGCGAGCCTCATGGCGGCCGAGGCCTTGTTGAATTTCGCCCAGATGTCGAGGTTCCTGGCGGGGGACAGTGTTGCCGCCGCCAGCTCGTGGTAGTGAAGACCTTCCTGGACTTTGTTGCAAAGAAAGGCGACGTTACCGATGACCCAATAGCCCTTCCCAACCAGTTGATCGTCGACCTCGGACTCGATGGCCTCAGCGAGTGCGAGGCTTTCGGCCCAAGCTTCCTCCAGTCCTCCACTGTCAGCAAGGGCGGCAATCAGCGCTTGGCGGGCTTTGACGTTCGTTTCAATGTCGTGCTCACCTGCCACCAGCGCCACGGCTGCACGGGCAGCGTCAGCAGCCCTTTCCAGCAGCCCGGCCCCCTGCCTGGCCTTCGCCAGAAGAATGTAGGCCTCGGCTTGGGCCTGCGGTTCGGCCGTGGAACCAGGACCGGAAACCAGCGACGATGCCAGAGCAGCGCAGGCTTCGAAGTCCTCAGCGTCCAAAAGGTTCTCACCCTGGAGGAACGTCATGTTCCGCCAGGCGTCCACATCGCCTTCACTGCGGGCGATCTGAGCAGCGTCGTGTGCACTGTTGGCCGCGTCGACGAAGGCATGGTTAGTCCGGTGCTCATGTGCCTGCAGTTCGGCGGTCGCGTACAACGGTGAAGCGGAGTTCATTGGCATGACTCAATTATCCGTTGCGCCGGAAGCGGAAACGAACGAAGCGCGCAAGCAGGAACGGCGAAAGATTTGCGCAGGAGTCGCGCGAATAACACAGTATCGAATATTGCAGCCGTAATTGTTATACAACGGCGTGTCTACTCCCCTATACTGACCAAGTACCACATGAGTCACATCAGCCACTTACGTCTCAGGAGTCTTTCATGAAGAAATCCCTTGCAACTCTTCTCGTCGCCGGCGCGTTGGCCGTTGCCGGCCTGTCCGCTACCTCTGCCATCTCGGCAAGCAGCGACAACGCCGGCCAGGGTTCGGTTGTGGCTGTCGGTTGGTGGCCGAACTCGACTCCGAAGAACTAACTGACGGAGCAACTCACGACGGCGGCTACCGGGACTTTGGTTCCGGTACCCGCCGTCGGTGCTTAAGCGGCCCTTCGCAGACGGGCCGCTTAAGCACCGAATAGGCATTTGGGGGACAGGCACCGGCCACCCCCAGGCTGATCAGTGGCTGATCAACGCGGCGATCTCGGCTGAGGGGACCGGCCGGCTGAAATAGTAGCCTTGGCCGCTGGCGCAGCCCAGCCTCACGAGCTCGGCCGCCTGCTCGGCCGTCTCGATGCCCTCGGCAACAGCCTTGAGCCCGCAGGCGTGGATCAGGTGCAGCACCGCCTCGACGAAGTTGCTCTGCTCCACGTCGCTGCCCAGTCCGTCGATGAGGCTCTTGTCGATCTTGACCACGTTGACCGGCAGTTTCCGCAGGTAGCTGATGGACGAGTAGCCGGTGCCGAAATCGTCGATTTCCAGCTGAACGCCCAAGCGCCGAAGCCCGCTCAGGGAGTACTTGTCCACGTCCCCGCCATTGATGGCCATGGATTCGGTCAGCTCCACGATGAGGTTGGCGGCGTCCACCCCGGTTTCACGGAGGATGTCGCGCACGTGTTCGATCAGGTCCAGGTTCTGCAGCTCGGTTGTCGAGATGTTGACCCGGACATTGAAGCCCGGGTCAACGTCCAGTTCCCGCTGCCAGTCGCGCAGCTGGCGCACCGCGTTCCGCAAGACCCAATGGCCGAGGTCGACGATCATCCCTGTCTCTTCAGCCAGCGGGATGAAGGAATCGGGCATGAGCAGTCCCCGCTCCGGATGGTTCCACCGCACCAGCGCCTCGACGCCTTCGATCTTGCCAGTCGCGAGTTCCACCACCGGCTGGTAATACAAGACAAGCTGGTCCTGGCGGATCGCTTCACGCAGTTCCGTGACCATCACGCTCTGGAGCCGGCGGGCATACAACAAGGCGGGTTCGAACACCTTGATGCTGCTGTGCGGCTGGGCCTTGGCCGCGTACATGGCGGTATCGGCTTCCATGACCAGATCGTCCGCCGACTGCCCCGGCTCGGCAATCCGCAGCCCGATGCTCGTGCCGCAGGTGATCCGCAGGTCCCCGATTTCCAGGCTCTCGCCGAGCGCCTTCAGGATCCTGTTGGCCACGCGTCGGGCCCGGACGAGGTTGGACTTGGGCAGCATGACGGCGAACTCGTCGCCGCCGAGGCGTGCCACAGTGTCAGTCTCGCGGACTGCTTCCTGCAGCCGCCGGGCGATCACGCGGAGGACGTCGTCCCCGGCGCTGTGTCCCAGCGTGTCGTTGATGCCCTTGAACGAATCCAGGTCAAGGATCAGCAGCGCCGGCGGCATTTCACCCCGTGACGCCTCTGCGAGGGCATGACTCAGCACCGAGTTAAGCGCGGTCCTGTTGGCAAGCTGGGTCAGCGGGTCCGTCAACGCCATGCGCTCAAGCTCAACCTGCGCATCGCGCAGCATTGCCGTGCGGCTTTCCACCCGCTCCTCAAGCTCCTGGTAGATCGTCTGGAGGTCATCAGCCATCAGGTTGATCCCCGCGATGACGGCCGCGACGTCGTCCCGGGCACCCGAGTGGGGGATCCTGGTGCTTAGGTCACCACCGGCAATCCGGACAATGCCTTCAACGAGTGCGTGCAGCCTGGGGTCGGGAGGATCAGTCTTCACTCGCGTATAGCCCTAACCACTCGACGGCCTCGGCCTCGGAGGTGAAGAACTGCGCCGGAATCGTCTCTGACTTTGAGCGCAGCAGATAGTGGGCAATGACGCGGTCCACGGGGCTTTCGCCGACCAAGGCGAAGGCCGATGCCGCGATGGAGGATGTGTACACATGCCGCGCCTCGACGCTGATCCCGAGCACACCGGTGATGACAAGCATGACCGGCATGCGACGGCCGATGGCCAGTGCACGGACCGCCGCTCCGGCAACACGCGCTTCGGCCGCCGCGATCTCCTCGTTGGGCGGCAGCGTGACTTGGATGATCCCGCCGTCGAGCAGACGAACACCGATCGGGGCCGCCGCGCCGGCAGTCACATCCGGAGCAGGTCCCCCGGCCGCAGCAGAGGCAAGGCCCGCGACCACCGCAGAGGCAAGGCCGGCGACCACGCCAGTGGCGAGTTCCGGTACCTCAGCAGAGGCAGGCGCCGGGGCCCCCGTGGTCTCTTCGGGGAGCTGGTCATCGGGCGCGGCGAGCGCTTCAACCGTCATCGGACTGCAGTCCCCCTGCGTCGGTTCCGGAGGGCAGTCGCAACATCAAGGCGCGGCCAGACTAGCTGATCAAACATTCGTCCCCAAAGACTACAAAGTCGGCATTTCGGCGTGCGCTAGAGACAGCTCGCGCACGAGGCACCGGAATTCCGGTGAGTGCCCTTATGATAATGCAAGCTCGGGCCGTTGTGAGACATACGACACCCCGTGGTCGCCTGATCTTCATCCGGCCCGGCCAGCAGGGCTCTTTCTTGCCTTGAGCCCCTTCCGGACGCGCTGGGCAACCACCAACCCCACGGCGGCCATGCCGATGGTGATGGGGTAGCCCATCAGCCGCTCGAGGGTTCCGGGTTCCGGGACCGCCATACCGGTCACAGCAGCGGTGACGAGCGCGCCGAGGGACACCGCACCACAGACGAGGATGACCCAGCCCAGCGCCGTCTGCCGGATCCACAGCCAGCCCAGGACGAACAGGGCCAACGCTCCGGCCGCGAAGTACATCACCGCCCCGACCCCGTGCCAGCCGGACCCGGCGTCCTCGGGCACCAGACCCACAATGACAGTTCCGACGCCCGCAGTGAAACTGAGCAGCCGTGCGGCAAGAGCCGCCAAAGCGGCAAGAGCCGCCAAAGCGGCAAGAGCGGCGCGCGACGGCGCCCGCTGGCCCGCGCGCTGACCCGCCCGCTGATTAGGGCGCTGGCCCGCGCGCCCCCGGCCCGGGCGCAGCGGGATCCGGGCCCCGGGGCGCGCCGCGGTGCACAGCAGGGCGGAGCTCAGCAGCAGGGCCCCGACCGCCATGCCGAGCCCCTGGACCACGAACGAGGCGTTCATCAGCAGGTGCGCCGGGGAGCACACGTCCCGGCCGTCAAACACACCGCAGCCCAGGGCACCGAGATCGCTGATGTAGCCGGTCCGGCGGCTGTACGGATCTGGCCCCGCCCACACCCCGATAACGGCCGCCTCGGCCACGAAATACTGCAGCACGCTGAGCTTGGCGAGGGCGCCGACGTAAAACCTGGTGGACGCCACATCCGGGATATAGAGGACGTCCTCTGGGGCCGCGGGGGCTGGGGCTGTCATGCCAAGAGCGTAGTACGCCGCTCACCTAAGGAACGCTAGTATGCTTATATCCGTGTCCGCACGGGCCGGCCTTGCAGCCGACCGCCGCGGATGCCCGCCCTCGTAGCTCAGTGGATAGAGCACGGCTCTCCTAAAGCCGGTGTCGTTGGTTCGATTCCAATCGAGGGCACTTGAACCTGCCAGCACCGGGCACCGCTCCGGAATTCGATCTCCGCGGCTACCTGCTGGGCAGCTGGGGCGTGGCACGGACCCTGCTGGACCGGGCCACCGGCACCCGCGGGACCTTCACCGGCGTCGTCCGCTTCACTCCCCTGACCCGCGCCGACGGCACGACAAACAATCAGGACGACGACGGCGGCCTCCGCTTCCGCGAAGAAGGCACCATTGCCTGGCCGTCCTTCAGCGGGGAACCCTTCACCGGACCGGCGAGCCGGGAGTATCTGCTCCGGCCCACCGGGGCCCGCGCCACGATGGACATGTTCTTTCCCGACGGCCGCCCGTTCCACCGGATGGGGTTCGGCCCGAACAGCAACCACGCCCAGCACTGGTGCGACCCGGACACCTACCAGGTGGGCTACACGCTGATCGGGCCGGACGATTTCCGCTACCGCTGGGATGTCACGGGACCGGCCAAGGACCAGCTGATCGAATCCGTACTGCACCGCATCACAGGAACCCCGGCGTGAATCCCCTCATTGTTGTTTCCGCCGTCTGCGTCTTCGACGCCGCCGGACGACTCCTGACGGTCCGGAAACGGGGCACGGACAAGTTCATGCATCCCGGCGGCAAGCCCGAGGCCGGAGAAAACGCCGCCCAGACGGCATCCCGCGAGCTGGCGGAAGAGGTAGGGATCGTGCTCGCGCCGGAAAAGCTGAAGCTCCTGGGAATCTGGCTCGCGGACGCCGCCAACGAGACCGCCACACAGATCGAGGCCACGGTCTTCACCGCGCCCGGGGTGTGGAGCGCTCATCCCTCCGCGGAGATCGCCGAGATCCGCTGGCTGGATCTGGCCGCCGAGCTGCCGGACGATCTCGCGCCGCTGATCACCGACCACGTGCTGCCCGCCCTCGAGGCCAGCACGGCAAGTAGGCATTTTCGTTAGTTCGCCGGGGTTCAGGTCCAGGCGGTGGGGCAGCCGGGCTCAAGGACATGCCCCGCGCCCGGGTCGGCCGATGGACATAGTCCGGTCATGCCCGGTCCCCGGCGCGAAGACTGGACATGTCCTCCCGGGGAAGTGGCCCGACGCCCCCAGCGGAGCCACTGCACTTGCCCCCGGATCAGGACATGCCCCGCGCCCGGGTCGGCGGATGGACATAGTCCGGTCATGCCCGGTCCCCGGCGCGAAGACTGGACATGTCCTCCCGGGGAAGTGGCCCGATGCCCCCAGCGGAGCCACTTCACGAGCCCCCAGATCAGGACACGCCCCGCGCCCGGGTCGGCCGATGGACATATTCCCGCTATGCCCCGTCCCGGGCGCGAAGACCGCGCCTCAACCCCCGACGAACTAACGAAAACCTAACGAAAACGACTATTAGTGCTCCGGCACGGCCTCGCCGGCAACAGCCGTCGCCTCGGCAAACTGGGTCCGGTACAGCTCCGCATAGCGGCCCTCGGCGGCAAGCAGTTCGGGGTGGGTTCCCCGCTCCACAATGGAGCCCTCCTCCACCACCAGGATGACGTCGGCCGCGCGGATGGTGGAGAGCCGGTGCGCGATCACGACGGCGGTGCGTCCCTCCAGCGCCGCGCCGAGCGCTTCCTGCACCGCGGCTTCGTTGGTGGAGTCCAGGGCGGCCGTGGCCTCGTCCAGGATCACCACCCGCGGCTGCGCGATCAGCAGCCGCGCAATGGTCAGGCGCTGCCGTTCGCCGCCGGAGAGCCGGTAGCCGCGCTCCCCCACCACGGTGTCCAGGCCATCGGGCAGGGACCGGATCATGTATTCGAGGCGGGCGCGGCGCAGCACATCCCACATCTGCGCCTCGGTGGCCTCCGGGCGCGCCAGGCGCAGGTTGGAGGCGATGCTTTCGTGGAACAGGTGCCCGTCCTGCGTCACCATGCCGAGGGTTTCGCGCATCGAATCGAAGGTGAGATCGCGGACGTCCACCCCGGTGCCGGGTTCCGTGCCGCCGAGGCGCACGGCGCCGGAATCGACGTCGTACAGCCGCGAGAGCAGCTGCGCGATGGTGGACTTGCCGGCCCCCGAGGAGCCCACGAGGGCCACGGTCTGGCCGGGCTCCACCCGGAAGCTGATGCCGTGCAGCACCTCTTCGCCGCCGCGGGTGTCCAGCGTGGACACGTCCTCCAGCGAGGCCAGCGAGACCTTGTCGGCGGAAGGGTAGGCGAAGCGGACGTCGTCGAACTCGACCGAGAGCGGGCCGGGCGGCGAGGACACCGCGTCCGGCTTCTGCTGGATGAGCGGCTTGAGGTCCAGGATCTCAAACACGCGCTCGAAGCTGACCAGGGCGCTCATGATCTCCACCCGGGCGTTGGAGAGCGCCGTGAGCGGCGCGTAGAGGCGGGTGAGCAGCAGTGCCAGCACGACGACGTCGCCCGCGGCCAGCTGCCCGGCGAGGGCCAGCGATCCGCCCAGGCCGTAGACCAGCGCGAGGGCCAGGGCCGACACGAGCGTCAGCGCGGTCACGAAGGTGAACTGCAGCATGGCGGTGCGCACCCCGATGTCCCGGACACGGCCGGCCCGGAGCGCGAACTCGCGGGACTCCTCGTCCGGACGGCCGAAGAGCTTGACCAGGGTGGCGCCCGGGGCGGAGAAGCGCTCCGTCATCTGGGTGCCCATGGCTGCGTTGTTGTCCGCGGCTTCGCGGCGCAGGTCGGCCAGTTTGGAGCCCATCCGACGGGCCGGAATCAGGAAGATCGGCAGCAGGATGATGGCCAACACGGTCACGAGCCAGGACTTGCCCATCATCACCACCAGGGTCAGCGCGAGGGCCACGACGTTGCTGACGACGCCGGACAGCGTGCCGGCGAAGGCCGACTGCGCGCCGATCACGTCGTTGTTCAGCCGGCTTACGAGCGCGCCGGTGCGGGTGCGGGTGAAGAAGGCGATCGGCATCTTCTGCACGTGGTCGAACACTCGGGTGCGCAGGTCCACGATCACGCCCTCACCGATGATCGAGGACAGCCAGCGCGTGATCAGGCCGATCCCGGCTTCCGCGACGGCAACGCCGGCGATCAGCACGGCCAGACGGACCACGACGTCGGTGCCCGCTCCGGCGATGATCGCATCCACCACCTGGCCGGCAAGGACCGGGGTGGCGACGGCCAGCACAGCCATCACGATCGAAAGCAGCACGAAGGCGATCAGCTTGCCCTTGTGCGGACGGGCAAAGCTGAACACCCGCTTGAGCGTTTCCTTCGAGAACGGCTTGGAGCCGCTCGAGGCGCGTGTGATGTTGTAGAGGGAGCTCCAGGCCACCCGGTCCATACTCATGTGTTGTTGCCTTTCGGGGCGGTATCTCGTCCGCCGTGTGGCGCCCCGACGTGTGGTGCCGGGGAGGGATGGCCCAGCAGCTCGGAGACGACGCCGTTGTCCACGTTCCAGCGCGCGTCAAGGCGCACGTTTTCCAGCAGCCGGCGGTCGTGGCTGACCAGGAGCAACGCGCCGTCGTAGCTTTCGAGGGCTTCCTCGAGCTGTTCGATGGCGGGCAGGTCCAGATGGTTGGTGGGTTCGTCGAGGACGAGAAGGTTCACGCCGCGCGCCTGCAGCAGCGCGAGGGCGGCCCGGGTGCGTTCCCCCGGCGAGAGCGAGTCCACCGGGCGGGTGGTGTGGTCCGCTTTGAGCCCGAATTTTGCCAGCAGGGTGCGGACTTCGGCCGGAGTCTGGCCGGCCAGCACGGCCTCGACGGCGTCTCCGAGCAACAGCCCGCCGGCGAGCAGCCCGCGGGCCTGGTCGATCTCGCCGACTGCCACGGAGGCGCCCATGGAGGCCTCCCCGGAATCGGGTTGCTGAACGCCCAGCATGAGGCGCAGCAGGGTGGACTTGCCGGCCCCGTTGGGCCCCGTGATGCCGATCCGTTCACCGGCGTTCAGCTGCAGGCTCACCGGTCCCAGGGTGAAGTCCCCCTGGCGGACGACGGCGTCGCGGAGCGTCGACACCACGGCGCTGGACCGCGGGGCCTGGCCGATGCTGAACTGCAGCTGCCATTCCTTGCGGGGTTCTTCCACCTCGTCGAGCCGGGCGATGCGGGATTCCATCTGCCGGACCTTCTGGCCCTGCTTCTCGGAGGACTCGGTGCTGGCGGCTCGCCGGATCTTGTCATTGTCCGGGTTCTTCTTCATGGCGTTCCGGACGCCCTGGGAGCTCCATTCGCGCTGGGTCCGGGCCCGGGAGACGAGGTCCGCCTTCGTGGCGGCGAACTCTTCGTAGCGTTCGCGGGCGTGCCTCCGGGCGACGGCCCGCTCTTCCAGGAAAGCCTCATAGCCGCCGTCGTAAACGGCCACGGAGTTCTGCGCCAGATCCAGCTCAACGATGGTGGTCACGCATCGTGCGAGGAACTCGCGGTCGTGGGAGACCAGCACCACTCCGCCGCGCAGGCCCTGCACGAAGGCTTCGAGCTTGGCCAGGCCGTTGAGGTCCAGGTCATTGGTGGGTTCGTCCAGGAGCACGATGTCGAAGCGGCTCAGCAGCAGGGCCGCCAGCGCCACGCGGGCAGCCTGGCCGCCGGAGAGGCCGGTCATCCCGGCGTCGGGCCCCACGTCGAGGCCCAGGTCCGCCAGGACGGCCGGGATGCGGTCCTCCAGGTCGGCGGCACCGGACGCCATCCAGCGGTCGAAGGCCAGGGAGTAGGCGTCGTCGGAGCCGGTGGCGCCGGAACCCAGGGCCGCGGCGGTGGACTCCATCTCGAGCGTGGCCCGGGCGCAGCCGGTGCGGCGCGCGATGTACCCGCCGACCGTTTCGCCCGCCAGGCGTTCGTGTTCCTGCGGCAGCCAGCCCACAAAGGCATCCGCCGGGGCCAGGCTGACAGTGCCCTCCTGCGGCTCGTCGACGCCGGCCAGCAGCCGGAGCAGGGTCGATTTGCCGGCCCCGTTGGCGCCCACGACGCCGACGACGTCGCCCGGCGCGACAGTCAGGGAGAGTTTGGCGAAGAGTGTGCGGTGGTCGTGACCACCGGAAAGGTCTTTGGCAACAAGGGTTGCAGTCATTAGTCCATCCTCTCACCGCCGCCCAAAACCCGCGGCCCACAACGGGCGCCCGAACGGGCGGACCAACGCGGTAGCAACGGCAGCCCAAACACCGCTCCGGGCGGTGCCGATTTCCGCCGGGCATGAACGAACCCGCCGGTCCGGACTTGGGGGGTGTACGGACCAGCGGGTTCGAGCATTTAGCATAGTTGAATCAGCTCCCGCCGTAAAATCCGTCCCCGCAGATCCACAGCGCAGCCGCATGCCCATTGCCGCCCGTCCATCCGAGCCCGCAGGAAGCCGTAGATGCCACTACCCGCCAAGGCGTTTCAACTCTGGCTTCGTGGTGTCGCCCCGACGGCAAGCACGGCCGATATTTGCAGGATATCCGGCATCAAGCGCACCACCCTGGCCCAGCAGCTGGTGCGGGGGAAAGTCGCGGAAACCACCCTGGTGAACATCAGCCGGGCCTTGCGGCTGAGCCCCTTGGCGGCCTTGGCGTCCTTCGACCACTACGCCGAACTTGCCGGCAACCCGCAGCCGCCCACCCCCGCCGAACTCGTCAGCCAGATTGCCACGATGGACCTGCTGCGCGCAGTCATAAACCGCTCTTCCCCCGCGGACGCCGGCGCCCGGGCTGGGCTGAGCGCGGGCCGGCCTGCCCTCAGCCCGGCCCCGCACGCGACGTCGGTCCGGAACTGGGTGGACGCGATCGACGACGGCGAGCTGCGGCACCGGGTGTCGGCCGCCACCGGCGTCGCGCCCCAAAACTACTCCGCACAGTTGACCGCCAACAGGTTGTCTCCGGAGCTCGCGGTCGCCACCGCGCGCGCGGCAGGCGTAGGATTCACGGGCGGACTCGTCGCCACCGGCTTGATCACCGAGGAAGAGGCCGGCTGGCCGCCGGACGCGAAGCAGTCTGCCCTGGATGCGCTCCCGGGCGGTGAGCTCACCGCCCTGGCCGGCGAACGGTTGCAAACGCTCGGAAAGACCCTCCGCCGCCAGGAGCAGGAACAGGCACAAACAGAAAAGATTTGGGAGAACCTCGGATGATCGCGATCCTGCAATGGACCACCCTGGCGGTCTGCGGCGTCGTAGCGCTCGCCCGCATCCCCAGCGCGCTCCGGGGTGAGAACCGCTCGCTTTTCTTCATCTACGCGTTCCTGACGGTCGCCATCCTGCTGAGCATCGATGCCCCGTATCTCGCCGTGGATCAGGTTCTGGGCGGTACCAACCTGGCAAATCTGATGCTCCGCTTCATCATTTTCGGGGCTATCTTTGCCCTCGGGCTCAGGGTCGCCCGGGGGTTCGGCGCCGACGACGCCCTGCGGCTCATCACCGGCCCCGTCGGGATCGTGGTGCTGGGGGCGGCCTCCGTGGTGGTGGTGGCGCTTTTTCTGATGATGGATACGGCCGGCTCCTCCGCCGGACTGGTTGATGTCTTCGCCAAAGATGTGCGCCATGCCGCGCTCGTGGAATACTACGGCGCCGCAGGCCGCCTCTACCCCGCGTATGTGACACTGGCCCTGCTGCCGGCCATGGTGCGGACCGCCACCAGCAGACTTCCCGTCCTCGTGCGGCTGAGCGCTGGATTGCTCGCCGTGGGATCGGTTGCGGCCACCTTGAGCCTGCTGTCCCCGGTGATCCCCCCGTCGCTGGCAATCCTGCGCTTCATTTTCAGCTACACCGCCGTTCTTTGCCTGGTTCTGGGCCTTGCCCTGATCTGGCTGGGGAAGACAGTGGCGAAGCGGACGCCGAGGACGCACACTGGCTTCAACCGACGACTACCCTGAGCTGGGCAGGCGAGCGAATTGGAAGAATCCGCGATGATGGCAGTCCTTGAATGGGGCACGCTGGTGGTGTGCTGCACCGTGCTTCTCCTCCGCGTTCCTGATGCCGTGAGGGGACGGAACAGAACCGTATTCGGAATCCTGCTCCTGGCGACGCTATGCAGCCTACTCGCCGTCGCCGGTCCCTACGAGGCGATCGACGGCGTGCTCGGGGGCTGGAACCTCACCCATCTCATCCTGCGGTACCTCGTTTTCACCACCGTCCTGCTGGCCGGCCTGCGGATTACGCGGGGACTCTCCGCGACCAGGGGCTACAAACTGATTGCCGGGAGAACGGGACGCTGGGCACTGGGCACCAGTTGCGTGGCTGTAGCGGCGCTCGTCCTCCTCATGGACACGCGAGGGTCTTCTGCTGACCTGGACGCCCTCGCGGGCCGCGGCGGGCGGAACGCGGTCCTCGCTCCCTTCTATGCCGCGGCAGCCCGCAGCTACCCGGCTTTCGTCTCACTGATCCTCATGGGACCCCTGCTGTCTGCATACAGGAGCCGGTTGCCGCGACTGGTGCGGGCAGCCGCGCTCGTGACGCTGCTCGGCGCCCTCGCCGTGGTGGTGAGCATCCCAGCGTCCTTCGCCCCTCCGGACTGGGCGCTAGGGCAGCATGTGGTCAATTACTCAGCGGTCTTGGGCTACGTACTGGGCCTGGCCCTGTTCTGGTTCTCCGGGCTGATCGCCAGCAAATCTGGTACAGCTAATGCAACATAAGGTAAGAACAGCGATTAGACATTCACAAAATCATTAGACCGTGAGAGAATCATGAATGTGTGAAAGCGGCATTCGCTTCGTGTACGGGAATCAGCCGTGCGAAGCCGAGGCAGTCGTCCAAGCGCCATTGGGGGGATGAGTGGTAGCGGTCCGTTCGGACCGCTCCCACTCAGCCTGTTTAACGCGGCTTTCCGGCCCTGAAAACCCGGCTACCCCGGGCGTCAGCGCACAAACCTCAAGGTCACCAGCTGGAAGGGCCGGAGCACCAGTTCCGCCGAATCCTGCCCCGGCGTCACGCCAGGCGCCGCCACCGGGCGTTCCAGCAGATCCACAGTGTGGACGCTGGCGACGTCGAAGTTGGCCGTCACCATCCCGGTGGACCGCTCCCCCAGGGACTCGTACAGCCGCACAATCATGTCGCCCGAGCCATCCTCGGCGAGCTTCACTGCCTCGATGACCAGCGCCGGGTTGAACACTGTGAACAACGGCTCCACCCCGCGGGCTCCCCTGAGCACCCGCGGCGCCAGATTCGTGCGGTAGCCCTCCTCGACCGCGTCGGCAATGCTGGCGCCCGGCCGGATCGTCACGTTCAGCTCGTGCGGGCCGCGGTCCGCGCCCGGGTCCGGGAACCTGGGGGCCCGCAGCAGCGACAGACGCACCGTGGTGGTGGTCCCGCCGTCGTCCCGGACAGTCCGGGTGACGTCGTGGCCGTAGCTGGAGGCGTTGGAGACCGCGACGCCGTAGCCGGGCTCGGCGACGTGGATCCAGCGGTGCGCGCAGATTTCGAACTTGGCGGCTTCCCAGGAGGTGTTGACGTGGGTGGGGCGGAAGACGTGCCCGAATTGGGTCTCCGAGGCCGAGCGGTCCGCCCGGACGTCGAGGGCAAACCCGAGCTTGAGCAGCTTCTCGCTCTCCTGCCAGTCCACGGCCGTGGAAATGGATAGCGAGCCGGAGCCCGTCTCGAGCGAGATCCGCTGGGTCACCGTGGAGGAACCGGCCTCCCGTTCCACCACGACGACGGCGGCTTCCTGGCCCGGGGGGTTTTCCCCTCGGGGGTCGCGTTCCAGCGTCACCGAGCGTGCCTCGGTCAGGGCCACGACGTTCCGGCGATAGAATGCATCGATGTCCCACGCGTCCCATTCGTTGGGGGTGTCCCGGTGCAATTCCAGCAGGTTTCCGAACTGGCCGGGCGCAATGGCCTCGCGCCCGCTGGCGTAGTCCATCAGGGATGCCAGCAGCCCGTCGGAGTTGATGACGGCCCGGATGATCCCGTTGTCCAGGATGTAGCCGCCCCTGGCCTCGGTGACAGATACGGGCTGCCCGGCGCGGACCGGCTCGGCGACGGCCAGGGCGGGAACACCCTGGCGCTCATGCGGCGCGGCGTTGAGCAGGAAGTCCCGCTCTCCCGTCCCGAGCAGCGCCCCGGCGGCGTCCGTGATGATCGCTTCGAGTGCCTTTCCGACGGCGGCATAGTTCCGTTCAGCGTCCTGATGGACCCAGGCAATGGAGCTGCCGGGAAGGATGTCGTGGAACTGTTGCAGCAGGACTAGGCGCCACAGGCGTTTCAGTTCCGCCGCCGGGTAGCTGTAGCCGGCGCGCACCGCCGCGGTGGCGCACCAGAGCTCCGCTTCCCGCAGCAGGTGCTCGCTGCGACGGTTGCCCAGTTTGGTGTTGGCCTGGCTTGTGTAGGTCCCGCGATGGAGTTCCAGATACATTTCCCCCACCCAGACCGGAAGAGGCTGGTACTCGGTCTGCGCCCGGGTGAAGAAGCTGGCCGCCGAGCCGATCAGCACCTTGGGGGATCCTTCAAGGTCCGCCGTGCGGCGCGCCGCCGCCAGCATTTCGCGGGTGGGTCCGCCGCCGCCGTCGCCATAGCCGAACGGGACCAGGGACACGGTGCCGCGGCCATGGTCGCGGTAGTTCCGCTCGGCGTGGGCCAGCTCGCGTCCGCTGAGCTCGGAGCTGTAGCTGTCCACCGGCGGGAAGTGGGTGAAGAGCCTGGTGCCGTCGATTCCCTCCCAGTTGAAGGTGTGGTGGGGCATCCGGTTGACCTGGTTCCAGGAGATCTTCTGGGTCAGGAACCACTTGCTGCCGGCGGCCTTGACGATCTGCGGCATGGCCGCGGAGTAGCCGAAGGTGTCCGGAAGCCACGCTTCCCGGCACTCCACGCCGAACTCGTCCAGGAAAAAGCTCTTGCCTTCCAGGAACTGGCGGGCCATGGCCTCGCCGCCGGGCATATTCGTGTCCGATTCGACCCACATGCCGCCTACCGGCACGAACTGGCCGGACTTGACCTTTTCCCGGATGCGCCCGAACAGCTCCGGATAGTATTCCTTGATCCAGGCAAGCTGCTGGGCCGAGGAGCAGGAAAATACAAACCCTGGATTCTCATCCATGAGCGCGACCACATTGGAGAACGTCCGGGCGCACTTGCGGATAGTTTCCCGGATGGGCCACAGCCAGGCGGAGTCGATGTGTGCGTGGCCGGTGGCCAGCAGCTGGTGGGCGGAGGCGTAGGCCGGACGGGCCAGGACCCCGGCGAGGGCGGCCCGGCCGGAAACTGCGGTCCCCGGGACATCGTCGGGATCCATCACATCCAGCATGCGTTCGAGTGCCCGCAGGATTTCGTGGCGGCGGGGGAGTTCCAGAGGCAACTCGTGCATCAGCCCGCTGAGCGTCCAGATATCCTGCTGCAGTTCCCAGACGGTCTGGTTCAGCTCGGCGATGACGATCCGCCCCAGCCGGTATCCCGGCTCATTGCCCGAGGTCGCCTTGTCGCCGTAGGGGGTGGGCGCGAAGGTCCATCCCTGCGAAAGGTCGGGGTTCGCCGCGGCCTCGACATAGAAATCGACGGACATTCCGCTGCCGAGGAGCTTGAGCGGGATGTACTGGTTCCGCGGCGAAATGGCTTTCATGATGGTGCCGTCGGGCCGCCAGGCGATGCCTTCGCACTGGAAGCCCGGAAGGCCGCCGCTGAAACCCAGATCCACCACGATTTCCACTGCCGTGTCCGCCCGGGTGCCCCAGGAGGTCGGGACGTCGCCCTGTAGCCGCAGCCAGGTGGTGCTCCAGGGCCGGCCCCAAGGCGCCCCGTGTTCCTGCGGGGCGAAGTCCTGCCGGAGGGCCTCCATGACCGGCACCGGCTCGCCGGGAACCTCCCAGCTGCTCAGCGCCAGCGGGATGCTGCGCGAGTAGATCGCGGGGATGATGCGTTCGCGCAGAAAGCGGTCCAGCCGGACTTCCGTGAGACGGCGGTCCTCGTGCAATGTGATCCTCTTAGCGCTGGTGTGACTAAAGCCCCATTGTATCCAATCGATAGATAATACTTACGTCGGGCGGCGGCAATCAGCCAAGGGCGCGCCGCTCAGGCCAAGGGCGCCGCTCAGGGCGCGGGCGCCGGGGTGGATACCCGTCCGTGGCCCGCGTACACATTGATGGTGGTGCCGCGGCTGAACCCGGCGAGGGTCATTCCGCTGGCTTCCGCGAGCTCGACAGCCAGGCTCGATGGTGCGCTGACGGCCGTGAGCACGGGGATGCCGGCCAGCGACGCCTTCTGGACCAGCTCGAACGAAGCCCGTCCGGAGACCTGCAGCACGGTACCGCTCAAGGGCAGCAGGCCCTCCCGGAGCGCCCAGCCGACAACCTTGTCCACCGCGTTGTGGCGTCCCACATCCTCCCGGAGGCACAGCAGCTCGGCGGAGCCGTCGTCGGCAATCCGGAACAGCCCCGCCGCATGCACGCCACCGGTGACATCGAAGACGGCTTGGGCCTCCCGCAGCAGATCGGGCAGGGACGCCAGGACGCCCACCGGAACGGTGAGCGGGTCCGCGGCGGGACTGAAATGCGAGGACTTGTGGACGGCCTCGATGGAATCCGTGCCGCAGATTCCGCAGGAACTTGAGGTGAAGAAGTTCCGTCCGGTCTCGGGACGCACGACGTCGGGCCTCAGCTGCGCCTCCACGACGTTGAAGGTCTGGACCCCGTTTTCGTCTTCGCCGGCGCAGAACCGCAGGGATACCAGCTGTTCAGGGCTCCAGATGACGCCCTCGGAGACGAGGAAGCCCGCCACCAGGTCGAAGTCGTTTCCGGGCGTCCGCATTGTGACGGAGTAGGAGAGCTCCCCCAGCCGGATCTCCAGCGGTTCCTCCACGGCGAGAATGTCCTCGCGGTGCCGGACCGGGAACTCGAGAGCCTGCGGCGAGCCGTCCAAGACAAATTTGTGCACCTTGCGGCGCTGCGTCACGCGACCCATCAAAAACTCCTTAGAAACATGCATCCATCATCGCAAGCACGGGGCCGGGGGGCCAGCGCGGGCCGCAAGCGTCCGCCCGAAGCAGAGGCCACACACCATAGGGGGCCACAAAACATTGGGGGCCGCAGGCGCGCAAACCCGCCTCCCGCAGGGCGGGACCCCGCCGGTCTCAGGGCGGGCCCTCGCCGGTCTCAGCCGCGCAGGGCGCTCCAGTCAACGGGACCGTCCGTGCCGGCGGGCTTCCGTGCGGGACGCTTAGGTGCGGTCGTGGCTTTCGCCCCGGCGGCTCCCGGTTCCGGGATGGGGGCGCCCCAGGGGAGGGCGAAGGCGGAGACCAGCTCTCCCAGCTGGACGCCGTGTGGCGGCACCACCAGCACACCATCGGCCGCAGCCAGCCCGCGCAGCATTCCTGGTCCCGCATGTTGTGCCGGCGACGCCATGCCGTAAAGCAACCGGAAAGGCATCAACCGCGTCCGGCCAGGATCGGGTTCGATCGTCGAGCCGCACGGCACTTCGACGACGGGTGGCATCGTTCCGTGCCCCAGTGCCGCCAGGAGCGGTGCGGCCAGGGTGGAAAGTGCCATCATGGCCGCGAGCGGGTTCCCCGGCAGGCCAATGATGAAGCGGCCGTCGGGCAGTTCGGCCAGCACGGCGGGATGGCCGGGCCGCATCGCGATGCCGTCGATCAGCAGCCGGCCGCCGAGCTCGGCTACGGAACGCCGGAGATGGTCGGTGCCTGAGCGGCCGGTGCCCCCGGTGGTGATGACGACGTCGGCGAGCTGGACCTCAAACCCGGCGTCCCCTGCGGGCCCGGAGTCCGGAACGGCGGGGTCGTTGTCTGCCAGGGCGGCCAGCCATTCGGCGTAGCTGTCCCCGATCTTCACCTGGCCGCTGCAGATCCCGCCAAGCAGCTCCACCACACCGGCCAGTTGCGGGCCGAAGGTGTCGCGGACCTCCCCCGGTTGAGGGATACCCGACGAGACGACCTCGGAGCCGGTGAGCACCAGCCTGACTACCGGCTTACCCAGCACAGGAACGGTGTCGTGGCCGGCCAGGGCGGCGAGGGCCAGATGGGCCGGGTTAAGCACGGTGCCGGCCTTGATCAGCAGCTCTCCGGCAGTGGCTTCCTCCGCTGCCTTGCGGACGTGTTCACCGTTTCGCGGCTCGCCGGGCCTGGCAGCGCCACTGGTGGTCAGGGCCGGCAGCCCGTCCTCGTCCGGGGAAATGAGGCCGCTCTCGCTGCGGAGCACCGCTTTGGCTCCAGCCGGGATCAGGCCGCCGGTAACGATCGGGCTCGCCTGGTGCGGGGCCAGCCGCTGGCCCGGTTCCGCCAGGATCCATGGCCCGCTGCCGTTGACAGCCCAGCCGTCCATGGCGGAAGAGGCATAGTGCGGAATGTCCTGCAGCGCTTCGACGTCGTCCGCGAGGATACGCCGCAAGGCATTCCTGAGAGCCACCCGCGCGGCAGGTATGGGTGTGGCGCAGTCAAAAGCGAGTTGCCTGGCCTCCTGCCAGGTGTGTGCCGCGTGCCGGTGCGGTTCCGGCGGGGCGCTACCGGCACCCTCTTCATCGTCCGCTGGGGCCTGGATTCCGCCGGGAGCGGAGTCGTTCCCGGCAGCAGCACTGCCATGAGGCGGCGCAGGCGTCATGCCCCGGAGGCTTCGGTGGCCGCGTAGTCAGTGGCGAGCTTCCGGGCCACGCCGATGGCCGCCTGCATGGAGACCGCGTCCGTCGCCTGGCCGGAACCGGAGGCCAGACCGGCGGCAAAGCCAGCGATGAAAGTAGTCAGCGGGGCGGCAGGACGCACCACCGAGTGTGCGGCCACCCCGGCGAGGGCAAGGACGTCGTTGACGTCAATCTCAACATCCTCCAGCTCGAGGGCCTGGAGCAGGGCACGGCACCAATCTTCCAGAGTTTCATCCTGGCTCTTCACCGTTTGCCTCCAAAGTCGGTTTCAGTCGCGGAGCTCCGGACCGCTCGTCCGGTCCATGGTCCGGAATCCGGCCGGATACCCCAAGTGCGGCGGCATCGTCCCAGGTGTCCACGTCATCCGTGGAACCGGAGGGCACGAGAATTCCCCGCACGTCAAGACTAGCAAGAAGGGAGAACACCGAGGCGTCCGCCAGCCCGCCCCGCTCCGCGGCTTCCGCGACGGAGTGTTGTAGCGCGGCCGTGCCATAAAAGCCGGCGAGCGGCTGCCGTCGTCCGTCCGCGGAGACTGCCATGACGGCGCCGACCTCCGGACCGGCATCCAGGGCCGCGCGCAACGCCGTGACAGCGGCATCCACCCGGGGCATGTCGCAGGCCAGCACGAGGGTCAGCCGAGGCGCACGGACGGTCCGGCCGTCCCCCGAATGGTGGGCCGCCAGGGCGGCGAGTCCGGCGGCGATCGCGGCGGCCGGCCCAGCAAAAGGCGGCTCCTCCCGGCAGTTCAGCACCCCCGCAGGAAGCGATCCCGGGTCCGGTCCGACGACGACGATCGCCCCGGCCCCCTTCGCGGCCTGCAGTGCGCGTTCGAGGAGGGTCCGGCCGCCGAGCACCAGGGCGGACTTGGGCGAGCCGCCCAACCGTGAGGACCGCCCTCCGGCGAGTATGACAGCATCGAATTCCACAGTGTCCAATTCCAGAGCATCGAATTCCATTGGCCAGCCTAGCGCGGTGCCACCAGGCCCCGGCCCGGCCCAGGCCGCAACTTGGTCCGGCAGAACACGTCCGGCCTGACTCCAGGCAAACGAATCAGGCCGCGGATTCCGGCAAGAGGAAAGGGTCCCAGGCCGGCGTCGGCTTTTCCAGTTCCTTAATCTGCCAGATGGTGCCCTTCGGTGGTCCCGGGACAAAGCTGAGCTTCCAGCCCATCTCGGCGGGGGTGTGGTCACCCTTGGCGTTGTTGCACCGCAGGCAGGCCGCCACGAGGTTTTCCCAGGAATCGGCACCGCCCCTTGACTTGGGCTGGACGTGATCAATGGTGTGGGCCGCTTTTCCGCAGTAAGCGCAGCGCTGTCCGTCCCGGCGAAGCACACCCCGGCGGCTGACCGCCGTCATGGTGTTGTACCGGGGCCGGATGTAGCGGTTGAGCAGGATCACCGACGGCCGGCCCAGGATGTCCTGGGGACCAACAACCGGATCGTCTCCTTCGGCCACCACACTGGCCTTTCCGGTAAGCACGAGAACGAGCGCCCGGCGGAAGGTGACTACCGCGAGCGGTTCATATCCAGCATTCAGAACGAGAGTGCGCATCCGCATACCTCTTCACGGCCGCACCCGCCAGGGGCACGAGGGCCGGCTGCCCTCTGCATGGTCGGGCTATGGATCGACACCACAAGAGTAAACACCCCAAGGCCGGATCACCGAATTTTTCTCCCGCAAGGGGGTCCGTGTCTGCCGGAGATGGCCGGGCGTACAGGAAGAGGACCCCCGCCACAGGGGCGGGGGTCCTCTTCTTGGTGGCGACTTTCAGGCTGTTTTCAGACAGCTGTTTTCAGACAGCTGTTTCCAGCCAGCGGCGATTTAGCCGCCGACGCGGATGAAGACCGGCCCGGAGCCGATATTGACGCTGTTCAGTGCGGTGGTTCCGCCGTTCCAGCCGCCGTGGACAGCCATGCCGTTGCCGACGTAGACAGCGATGTGGGCCATGCCCACGCCACCGTTCTGGTAGTACGCCAGGTCGCCCGGCTGTGCCTCGCCGGCGCCCACGGTGCGGCCCAGGGACAGGTAACCTGCCGGCCAGCCGTGGAAGTTGATGCCCGCCGCAGCCAGAGCGTTCGTGACCAGTGCGGTGCAGTCCTGTCCAACCCCGAGCTGGGCGTAGGCGGCGGCAGCGATGGAAGCTCCGGCGCCGCTGGCAACGGAGAGTCCCTGCGTCGAGGCCGAGGCGCCGGCGGCACCGGCCTTGGAGTCCTGGACGTTGACGACGGGCTTTGCGGCCTCGACGACCGGAGCAGGTGAGGTGGAAACGGCCGGCTTCTCGTAGGAGATCGCAATGGTGGAAGCCGCCGAGATCGTTGCCGGGGTGCCCGACTGGACTTCGAGTGCCGAAGCGGAGGTGGATTCGCGCTGAACGTTGGTCTCGGCAGCGTTGGCTGCGATTCCGCTGGTCAGGACCAGCCCGGAAGCGGCAGCGACGACTGCGGCCTGGCGGCCCATGGTACCGGCGTTGTCGCCGACGGCCTTGGCAATGACAGCAAGCGAGTTGGTCTTGGTGACCTCGGCGCGGTGCCGTGCAGTATTTGCACGAGTAGTCATTAAGTTCTCTCTTTCGTGATCCTTGGACCGCACTTTTCAGGCGCGGACAGAGGACGCTCCGGCATCTTGGGGGTACGCCGGATCGCCCCGAATGGGTTACTTAGCGAAGGGTGTACTGCGAAGACGCGCCAAAAGCGGGAACTGCTTGCAGGTGCTTGGCCTGCGGGCCGAACTCAGCAGAGATTGAGTCGGCGGAGTGAGATCCATTCCGGGCGCCGGCAAGGGCAGCACGGGACGTGGATTTCAGCGGGCTCGAATGAGCCGCGCAAGCGCGTTTAAGCGCAGCATTGTGGCGTGAAGACACGAAAGTAGCCTCTCCCAATGCCTGCGAGGTGAGCTGTCGGATTCGGATGGGAGTCACCCGGCCGCGCTGCTTCCTGGAAAGCTTTGCGACTTAACCCCAAGGTCTTCTTGCGAAGACCAAAATTGGTTCCCCCGCCCCTGCCAGACGATGTCATGCGAACGGACCTTGAGCGGTGGCAGAGCTAGGCAATCCACTCAAGAGCGCCAACTTCGGAGAAGTTGGCGTACTTCATACGGTACAGCAGTTGGGACCCAATGTCACATTCAGATCACGGCGTGTCACAAGAATGCGAGAGTCATCCATCGGCTATTTAGAGCCAGCCGGTGGGGTCCACGACGTCGCCGTTGACCATCACTTCGAAGTGCAGGTGGCACCCGGTGGAGGCGCCGGTGGTCCCGCTCATGGCCACAACATCGCCGCGGGAGACCGTCTGGCCAACACGGACGCTTGATGAGGACAGGTGGTTGTAGGTGGTCTCCAGGCCGTTGCCGTGGTCGATCACCACGCGGTTGCCACCGCCGAAGGGATGCCAGCCGGTGAACGTGACGGTGCCGCTGGCGGCCGCGTGGACCGCCGTTCCGCACTGCGCGGCGTAGTCCTGGCCGCGGTGGAACTCGCCGGCACCGCCGGTGATGGGACTGACGCGGTAGCCGAAGGGCGAGGCGGAAACCATCTGGTCCAGCGGTGCGCCCAGGCTGCCGGAAGAAGCGGCGCGCGTGATGCTGCCCGCCGACTGCGCGCTCAGCAGTTGCTTCAGCTTGCCGTCGGGATCGCCCTTCGTGGTCACGGCGGTCCGGCTGAAGTCGATCTTGGCCGCGGAGGCGGCCGTTACATCCGGCTGCGCCGTAGCGGAGACCGAGCCCGACGAGCCGTCGGTAGCCATGACCGGGCCGGTGGCGGGGACAGCGATCGTCAGGACCAGGCCCGTAGCCGCCAGGGCAATGCCGGCCTTCTGCCCCACCCCACTGGCGGCGGCAAATTCCGTTACCTGGCGGAACGGGCTCCGGCGGCCGCGGCGCTCGTCGCGGTGCGCGTCACGCGGCCGGTCTGCCATGACGGCGACGGCCGGTCGCGGCTCCGGAGCGGGGCCGGTCGCGCGGCGGCGGCCCCGCGAGGTTTGGGTGGTCAAGAACGGTTCCTCTCTGGATAGCCTGCGAAGTTAGCTGTCGGATTCGGGTCAGAGAGTTCAAAGACCCGGTCCGCCGTGAACAAGCATCCAGGCACAGGGGAATCCAAAAAAAGTCCCTCGGTGGAGTGTGCTTGCCGCTGGCGGACTTCACCCCAAGGCTGCTCGAAGACAGCCGGAAGTGGTTCCCCCGCCTCTGCCATAAGGTGACTCTGCGACTGATCCGCTGGCAGAGTTCGGCTCCGGATCAGGTAACGCTTTGGTATCGGTACTAGCCACTAACTATAGGCGATTAAGCCGCCCAGTAATAATCCCGTTATCTCTGCTGTGCACAACTCATGGGTCGTCCCACGAGTTGTGGTTCCGGACGGTTAGCCGAGGGTAACAAACACGTGGGCGGCCACCTCGGGAGGCAGCTCGAGGGCGCCTTCAATGTCCGGAACGCGGACCGAGATGTACTCCCCGACGCGTTCCAGGGACACAAGGGCGCCGGGACGGATGCCTCCCTCGTCGAGCTGGACGAGCAGTTCCGGTTCCACCTGGATGGGCTCGGCAAGCCGGTTCACCGTGATCCGGGAATCGGCCCCGTAGCCGGCCATCGCTTCCAGCAGATTCACGACTCCTCGATTCACGACTCCGTCGGAGGATGGCTGGGAGGGCACGCCGCCGAGCTCCGCGAGCCCGGGGATTGGATTTCCATAAGGAGAGACGGTGGGATGGTTGAGCATTTCGAAGATCCGCCGTTCCACCCGCTCGCTCATCACGTGCTCCCAGCGGCAGGCTTCCTCGTGGACGTAGGCCCAGTCGAGGCCGATCACGTCGGCCAGCAGCCGCTCGGCCAGGCGGTGCTTGCGCATGACGCCGATGGCACGTTTCCGGCCGGTTTCAGTCAGCTCAAGGTGCCGGTCACCCGAAACAACCACCAGGCCGTCGCGCTCCATGCGGCCGATGGTCTGCGAGACGGTGGGGCCGGAGTGGCGCAGCCGTTCGGCGATGCGGGCGCGGAGGGCGACGATGTTCTCTTCTTCAAGTTCCAGAATGGTCCGCAGATACATCTCGGTTGTATCGATCAGATCCGTCATTCAGCTCAGCTCCTCGAGCGCCGTCCTTGCGTCATTCCCACCGTACCGCGTGCCGGTTGCAGGCAGCGTGCCCTGGCGGGAACGGCCGTACGTTCGCAAAACAGCTTAGCCTATTTTGAATTACTCCGGATAATCCCCCGGGCGCTTCAGCACGAGCCCGGGGCGAGCGGCTTTGTCTCAATGACCGGACTATGACGGACTCTTTTCCCGCCCGCCCGCGGCAGTCAGGCAGAATGAAAAGGAGGCTTCGTTGCAGCCACCCTGCCGGGCCGCCGCCCAAGCCAAGCGTTGTACCAGCCGCCAAGCGTTGTACCAGCCGAAAATGGAGCCACTGTGAGCGATACCAGCATCACGATTCCCGCAAACCTCCTACCCAAGGACGGCCGGTTCGGTGCCGGCCCCTCCAAGGTCCGCCCGGAACAGATGGAAGCTCTCGCCGCCTCGGCAACCCTGCTGGGAACGTCCCACCGCCAGGCGCCGGTCAAAAACCTCGTGGGCTCGGTCCGGAACGGACTGAGCGAGTTCTTCCGCGCTCCCGATGGCTACGAGGTCATTCTGGGCGTCGGCGGCTCCACGGCGTTCTGGGATGTTGCGAGCTTCGGCCTGGTGGAGACCAAGGCCCAGCACCTCTCGTTCGGCGAGTTTGGCTCGAAGTTTGCCTCGGCTACCAACAAGGCGCCGTTCCTGGCCGAATCGTCCATCATCAAGTCCGAGCCTGGCACCCGTCCGGCCGCACGCGCTGAGGCCGGCGTCGATGTGTATGCGTGGCCCCAGAACGAGACCTCAACCGGCGTGGCCGCCCCGGTCCAGCGCGTGGCCGGCGCCGATGAGGGTTCGCTGGTGCTGGTTGACGCCACGTCCGCGGCCGGCGGCCTGGACGTGGATGTGGCCGAGGCGGACGTTTACTATTTCGCCCCGCAGAAGAACTTCGCGTCCGACGGCGGCCTGTGGCTCGGCCTGTTCTCCCCCGCCGCACTGGAGCGGGCGGCACGGATCAAGGCCAGCGACCGCTGGATCCCGGATTTCCTGGACCTGCAGACGGCAATCGACAACTCCCGGTTGAACCAGACCTACAACACCCCGGCACTGGCCACCCTGGTCACCCTGGACGCCCAGGTGCAGTGGCTCAACGCCAACGGCGGCCTGGACTTCGCCTCGGGCCGGACCGCGGACTCCGCCGGGCGGATCTACCGCTGGGCCGAAGCCTCGGGATACGCCACCCCCTTCGTGGCCAAGGCCGAGGACCGCTCCAACGTCATCGCCACGATCGACTTCGATGCATCAATTGATGCGGCCGCCATCGCCAAGGTCCTCCGTGCGAACGGCATCGTGGACACCGAGCCGTACCGCAAGCTGGGACGCAACCAGCTGCGCATCGCCACCTTCGTGGCGATCGAACCGGACGATGTTTCAGCATTGCTGGAGTGCATCGACTTCGTCGTAGGCGAGCTCAAGAAGTAGCACCGCTGCGCCCGCGTCGGCGCTTGCTTCAGCGCTTGCTTCAGCGCTCGACGTCGTCGCCGGCGTCGACGGCGTCGTCAGCGTCGTTTGGTTTTCGTCCCCGGGCGGCGCCGGAAGTGCCGGCGCCGCCGTTTGACCGGCCTCCCGCGGTACCGGATTCGAGGCGGAAATAGTGCAGTCCCCGCGCCCGGCGATCGAAACGGATCCGCAACTGACGGGCCCGGATGATCCACAGCAGGCCGATCAAGGCCGCGATGAGGCCGGAGGCTGCCGCGACGCCCATCGACCAGCGGGGCCCGGCTACATTCGCTACCCAGCCCACGAGCGGAGCGCCGATCGGGGTTCCACCCATGAAGATCGCCATGTAGAGGGCCATCACGCGGCCGCGCATCACGGGGTCGGTGGTCGTCTGGACGTAGCCGTTTGCGCTCGTCATCATGGTGATCGCGAAGAGGCCCACCGGCACCAGCGCCACGCCGAACCAGAAATAATCGGGGGCGAGGGCGGCGATGCCTGAGGTGACACCGAATGCGCCGGCGGCCCCGAAAATGAACCGCAGCCTGGGCTTTCCCCGGCCGGCGGAGAGCAGGGCGCCGGCGACGGAGCCGATCGCCATGATGGAATTCATCAGTCCGAAGGCGCTGGCGTCCAGGCCGAACTCGGTGCCGACCATGGCGGCGATGAACAGGACGAAGTTCAGTCCCAGCGTTCCCACGATGAAAACGGCCACCAGCACCACCACGATGTCTGGCCGGAACCGCACGTAACGCAGGCCCTCGCGGATGCGGCCCTTGCCGGCCGCCGCCTTCGGCAGCTGGCGGAGCGAGGCCGCGGGAATCCTCCACAGGCTCAGCAGCATCGCCAGGAACGTGACGGTGTTGATCAGGAAGACCCAGCCCGGGCCGACCGCAACCGTGAGGACACCGGCCACGGCGGGTCCGATCATCCTGGCCACGTTGAAGGAGGCGCTGTTGAGCGCCACGGCATTGGGCAGGTAGTCGTCCCGGACCAGCTCGGAAACGAAGGTCTGCCGCACCGGGGCATCAAGGGCGGACACCACGCCGAGCAGCAGGGCGAAGCCGTACACGTGCCAGAGCTGTGCGGCCCCGGAGATCACCAGGATGCCAAGAGCCGCACTCAGCAGTGCCATTGCGGACTGCGTCATGACGAGGAGCTGTTTGCGGTTAAAGCGGTCGGCCACCAGCCCTGCCACGGGCGCGAGGAAAAGCTGGGGGCCCAGTTGCAGGGCCATCGTGATGCCCATGGCTCCGGCGTCGTGCTCGGTGAGGTGGGCGAAGACCAGCCAGTCCTGGGCCGTGCGCTGCATCCAGGTCCCGATGTTGGAGATGAGCGCCCCGATGAACCAGATCCGGTAGTTCAGGATGTGCAGGGACTTGAAGGTGGACGTCATGCCCGGCCCTCACCCCGCATCATCCCGAAGCGTTTCAAGCCCTAGTCAGCCTCTCCGGCCGGCTGTCCGTCGTCGGCGTCCGCGTCCGAGTCTTCGTCGGCGTCGTCGTCGGCGTCGGCGCCGTCGGCATTGCCGTCCGCGTCGTCGGAGTCATCTTCGGGGGCGTCGGCAGCCTGCTCCGGGACCGGCGCCCCTGGGGCCTGCTCAGCGGTCTCCTCGTCCTGGGCGTCCTCGGGCCGGACGCGTTCCGCCCACGGCACCCACTCGGGCGCCAGGATCGAGTCTTCGGAGGGCAACAGGCCGAGCTCGTCGACCGTGACCACCTTGGACCGTGAGTTGCGGGTCAGCACGGCGTACCACTGCCAGCCGCCGTAGCCGGTCAGATTGGACTCGAAGAGGTGCGTGACGAGCCGGTCGCCCTCGGTGCGGGCGCCCAGGTGCCGGCCGATCTGCTCGGCCGGGGCGATGCTCTCCACCGCGGCGCGCGCGGCGTCGACGGCGTCGGCCAGGACGGCGTCGGGTTTGCCGGTGCGCCAGACCGGGACGCCGGCGCGCGGCTTGGATCCGGCTGCTTTGGATCCGGCTGTATTTGTTCCGGCTGCGCCGGCTGTCTTAGGCGCGTTCTGCTCAGTTTCCGGTGACATCAGGTGCCTTACGCGTCCAGCTCGTCGGCGACCTTACGGAGGGCGACGGCGATCGCCTTGGCCTTGTTGCCTTCCGGGTACTTGCCCGCGGAGAGCGTGCCGGAGAGGTTGTCCAGCACGGTGACCAGGTCCTGCACCAGAGGGGCAAGGTCCCTGGCGCTGGGTCGCTTGGCCTTGGCGATGGAGGGCGTCTTGTCCAGCACGCGCAGGTCCAGTGCCTGGGCGCCCTTTCGTCCGTCGGCCACGCCAAACTCCACCCGGGTCCCGGCCTTGAGTTCCATGACACCCTCGGGCAGCGCCGACTTGGGCAGGAAGACCTCCTGGCCGTCCTCTGCTGCGAGGAATCCGAAGCCCTTGTCCTTGTCATACCACTTGACCTTGCCGGTAGGCACGTAATCAACCTTCTTCGTTCTGCTGGGGACACAGCCGACGGCCACCGCATCCGCATGGATATGCGGGTTCAAAGTATGACTGGGTTCAAAGTATGGCCGTCCGGACCGTGTTGGTCTGTTCCCCAAGGTTATCCTGCCTTCCCAACTTTGACGGCGTGAGACGCGGAGGAAGCCGGACTGTTAGCGTTGCCCCCATGACACCATTGCGCTTCCGCCTGCCCCTCCTGATCATTGCGGCAGCAGTCGCCGTGCTGTCCCTGCTTGCAGTGGGCATGGTGATGGCCATGGCGTTCAGCAATCTGGTGGCCCCGGCCTGGACCACCTCCGTGGCTCTCTACGGACTGCCCGTTGCTTTCCTGCTAATGCTGTTGCTCGTGCTAGACGGTGTCGCGGCCCGGCGCCGGACGCGCGAGCCGGTGGAAAGGTAACGTTGGACTGATGTCCCTTATTCGCGCGCTCAGCAAGGAACTGGAGGCACGCAGCGACGATTCGTTGCGGGCCTTGTTCTCCGCGCGGCCGGACCTCATCTCCCCCGGTGTTCCGGACTTCGCCGCCCTCGCCGCCCGGGCGAGCGGCCGGGTGAGCGTGCAGCGCGCCCTGGAGCGGCTTAACCGCCCGGAGATGCAGGTGCTGGAAACGCTGCACCTGTGCACCAACACCGACACCGGCCACAGCGCCTCGTCTGCGATGCTGAAGAAGCTGATCAACGGCTCCTCCCTGACATCGATCGACCGGGTGCTGCATTCGCTGCAGGAGCTGGCGCTCGTGCACCGGGCCGAGCCCCCGCACGGCGTCGCGCCGGCCGCCGCCGCGCGGCAGCGTTACTACCTTCCGGTCGGCTGCCTCAAAGACGTCATCGGCATCTACCCGGCCGGGCTGGGGCGCAGCTACACCGAGCTCGTGCGGCTCCAGCCCGCGTTTGCCCAACGCGTGGTCCAGCTCGTCGGGGAGCTGCACCGCAGCGGCGCCGCCATCTCCCCCGCCACCACGCCGATGGAGGCGGCCCTGTCGCTGCAGCACTGGACAGCCTCGCCCGAAGCACTCCAGCAGATCCTCGCCACCGCCCCGGAACGCACGACGGCGCTGCTCGCCCGGTTCGGGAACTGGGCCATGGGTGCCGTGCCCCAGGCGCAGCGCCGCGCTTCCGTGGTCACCGAAGGCTCCGACGTCGGACCCGTGGACTGGCTGCTGGGCCGGGGTCTGCTGGTGCCGCTGGACGCCGCCCACGTGGAACTTCCGCACAGCGTCGGCGTCTCGCTGCGCGGCGGCTTCGTCATTGAGAACTTCGCGCTGGCTCCCCCGGTACCCCGGCTGGGTTCAACGAGCGCTGCGCTGCGCCGCAACGCCGCCCTGGGAGCAATCGCCGAAACCCTTCGCCTCGTCGGCGAGCTGATCTACGTCGCCCGTGAACAACCGCTGGTCACTCTGCGCAGCGGCGGCGTGGGGGTGCGGGAGTTGAAGCGCCTGGCCGATTCACTGCGGATCGAGCTGCACGAGGCCGGCGTGCTCGCCGAGCTGTGCGCCCTCGCCGGCCTGCTGCGCCTCGACGTCGACAGCTCCGCCTGGGTCCAGCCGCCCCAGCTTGAGTGGCTGACGCTGCCGCGCCAGGAGCAATGGCTCTGGCTGGTCAACGCCTGGCTCGCCAGCGAGCGTGCTCCCTCGCTCGTCGGTCAGCCCGTCAACGGCGGCGCGCCGGGACCGGCCACACACCGTGGCCCGGCAGGCACCACCATTAATGCGCTCTCAGCCGAGGCCCAGCGGCCGGATGCCCCGGTAGTCCGGAAACGGATCCTGGAAATCCTGAATGAACTCACCCAGGAAGCCTCGGCGCCGGACGGGCAGGCGCCGGTGCTCGACGCCGCGGCCGTCCTGGAACGCGCCGACTGGGCACAGCCCCGGATGGCCCGGCGCTTCAGCTCGCTGATCCGCGGTGTCCTGGCCGAGGCCGAAATGCTCGGCCTCATCGGCTCCGGCGCCCTGAGCCAGATCGGGGCGGCAATCGCAGCCGAGCGGCCCGACGATGCCCTCGGCATCCTGGGCGAGCACCTGCCCGCCGCACTGAACCATGTGTTGCTGCAGGCCGACCTGACCGCCGTGGCGCCCGGCTACCTCGCCCCGGAACTGAGCGAGAAACTCCTGACCATGGCCGACGCCGAGGGCCAGGGGCCGGCCACGATCTACCGCTTCTCCGTCTCCTCAGTCCGCCGGGCGCTCGACGCCGGCCAGGACGCCCGGGCCCTGCTGGACTTCCTGCGCCAGCATTCGGCCACGGACATCCCGCAGCCGCTCAGCTACCTGATCGAGGACACCGCCGCCCGCCACGCCAGCCTCCGCGTCGGCGCCGCCGCCAGCTTCATCCAGAGCGACGATGAAACGGCGCTGCTGGAGCTGCTCAATACCCCCGCTGCGGCCGGCCTGGGCCTGGCACAGATCGCACCTACCGTGCTGATCTCCCAGGCCGCGCCCCGGGAAACCGCGCAGCTGCTCCGGAGCCTGGGGCTGTCCCCGGCCCTGGAGGAGCCCGAGTCCGCCGTCCTCAGGTTGCGCCGCAGCACCGCCGTGCCCGGCTCCGCGCGCCCGGTGTACACCGCGCCGCGCACCGCCCCGCCGGCAGCCGACGTCGACGCGCAACTCTCCGTGCTGCGCAGCGGGCGCCCCGCAGCCGGCGGGTCCGGCGGCCATCCCGCGGCGCCTCCCGGCAGCGAGGAGGCCACGCAGCTGGGACTGGAAACCCTGCTGAAGGCGATCAGGCTCAAACAGCGGGTGGTGATGAACGTGGTGGACAGCCTGGGGAATGCCAACCGCGAAACGGTTGTTCCGGTAGCTGTGAACGGCGGACGCGTGCGGGTCTTTGACCCGGAGAAGGAAACCGAACGCGTCCTGTCCATCCACCGGATTATTGACGTAGAAGCCGCTGAGGAATTGCTCCAGTGAATGACGGACCACTGATCGTCCAGAGTGACAAAACCATCCTGCTTGAGGTCGACCACGAACTGGCCACCGAAGCACGCCACGCCATCGCCCCCTTCGCGGAACTGGAGCGCGCCCCGGAACACATGCACAGCTACCGGCTGACACCGCTGGGCCTCTGGAACGCCCGGGCCGCCGGGCTCGACGCCGAAAAGGTCCTGGACACGCTGTTGAAGTACTCCCGGTTCCCGGTGCCGCATTCCCTGCTGATCGACGTCGAAGAGACCATGTCCCGCTACGGCCGGCTGCGGCTCGAGAAGGATCCGCAACACGGCCTCGTGATGCGCACCTCCGATTACCCGGTGCTCGAGGAGGTCAGCCGCGCCAAGAAGATCGCTCCCCTGCTGGGCCCGCGGATCGACGGCGAGACCGTGGTGGTGCATTCCTCCCAGCGCGGCCAGCTCAAGCAGCTGCTGCTCAAGATCGGCTGGCCTGCGGAGGACCTGGCAGGCTACGTCGACGGCACGCCCCATCCGATCATGCTGGACGAGTCCGGCTGGAAGCTGCGCCCGTACCAGCAGTTGGCGATGGAGAACTTCTGGGCCGGCGGCAGCGGCGTCGTCGTGCTTCCCTGCGGAGCCGGCAAAACGCTGGTAGGGGCGGCCGCGATGGCCACGAGTTCCACCACGACGCTGATCCTGGTGACGAACACGGTGTCGGCCCGGCAATGGAAGGACGAGCTGCTCAAGCGGACGTCCCTCACCGAGGAGGAGATCGGCGAATATTCGGGCTCCGTCAAGGAGGTCCGTCCCGTCACGATCGCGACCTACCAGGTGCTCACCACCAAGCGCGGCGGCCTGTACCCCCACTTGGAGCTTCTGGACGGCAATGACTGGGGGCTCATCATCTACGACGAGGTCCATCTGCTGCCCGCCCCGATCTTCCGGATGACCGCGGACCTGCAGGCCCGGCGCCGGCTCGGGCTCACCGCCACCCTGGTCCGCGAGGACGGGCGCGAGGGCGAGGTCTTCAGCCTGATCGGCCCCAAGCGTTATGACGCGCCGTGGAAGGACATCGAGGCCCAGGGCTACATCGCTCCGGCGGACTGCGTGGAGGTCCGGATCGATCTCCCGCGCGATGAACGCGTGGCCTATGCGATGGCCGAAGACGCGGACAAGTACCGCCTGTGCGCCACCTCCGAGTCCAAGACGCTCGTGGTGGAACAGCTCGTGGCCGAGCACGCCGGCGAGCAGCTGCTGGTGATCGGGCAGTACATCGACCAGCTGGACGAGATCGGCAAACGCCTCCAGGCCCCGGTGATCAAGGGCGACACCTCCGTGAAGGATCGCCAGAAGCTCTTCGACGCCTTCCGCGCCGGCGAAGTCCAGACCCTCGTGGTGTCCAAGGTCGCCAACTTCTCGATCGACCTGCCCGAGGCCTCCGTCGCGATCCAGGTTTCCGGTTCCTTCGGCTCCCGCCAGGAGGAGGCCCAGCGCCTGGGCCGGCTGCTGCGGCCCAAGAAGGACGGCCGCGCGGCCCGGTTCTATTCACTCGTGGCCCGGGACACCCTGGACCAGGACTTCGCAGCCAAGCGCCAGCGCTTCCTGGCCGAGCAGGGCTACGCCTACCGGATCATGGATGCCAAGGACGTGGGCACCGCGAGCTAGGTGCACGCCCAAACAACATACATCTGCCATTCAGAAAACTCCCAGACTCTGGGAGGAACATGGGAGTTATGAAAAAGAACGGTCCAGAAGCCAAGCTCCTCGTCGTCGATGATGAACCGAACATCCGCGAGCTGCTCTCCACGTCGCTCCGCTTCGCCGGCTTTGAGGTGGTCTCCGCGGGCAACGGGCGCGAGGCGCTGGCCGCGGCGGAGCTCCACTCCCCCGACCTCGCCGTGCTGGATGTCATGCTGCCGGACATGGACGGCTTCACCGTCACGCGCCGGCTGCGCGCCGCGGGCAAGCACTTTCCGGTGCTCTTCCTGACCGCGAAGGATGACACCGAGGACAAGGTCATGGGACTGACGGTGGGCGGCGACGACTACGTCACCAAGCCGTTCAGTCTCGACGAAGTGGTGGCGCGCATCCGTGCCGTGCTGCGCCGGACCCAGCCGCTGCAGAACGACGACGACGCCGTCATCCGCGTGGATGACCTGACGCTCGACGACGACGCCCACGAGGTACGCCGCGGCGGCACCGTGATCGAGCTCTCCCCCACCGAATTCAAACTCCTGCGCTACCTCATGCTCAACCCCAACCGTGTCCTGTCCAAGGCCCAGATCCTGGACCACGTCTGGGAATACGATTTCAACGGTGACGCCTCGATCGTGGAATCCTATATTTCCTACCTGCGCCGCAAGGTGGACATCGATCCGGACGCCCCGGCCCTGATCCAGACCAAGCGCGGCGTCGGCTACGTGCTGCGGACGGCAGAGAAGCGCTGACCTTGCTGCACCGTTGGAAATCGGCCTCGCTGAGGTCGCAGCTCGTCGCCATCATGACTGCCCTGATGCTGGTGGCGCTCACCGCCACCGGCGCCGGCACCCTGACGCTGCTGCACAGCTATCTGCAGGGCCAGGTGGACGACAAGCTCAAGGCCGCCGTCGACTCAGTGCGCCAGGAAAAGTCGTTCAGCCAGCTGCAGGAGCAGAACCCGAACATTCCCACCGACTATTCCCTGATGCTCTTCAGCCCCGGGCTGGCGCCCTTTCCGTTCGGTGGCGACAAGGGATCACACCCGGACATCAAGAATATTTCCGCCGCCGAGGCCAGGGTGCGCCAGCAGGCGCCCTACCAGGTCAGCGGAACGGACGGGCACAACTGGCGGGTGGTGGCCCTCAGCGTGGTCGACAGCAACGACCGCACCTCCGTGGTGGTGATCGGGCTCCCGCTGGCGCCGGTGGATTCGGTGATGGAACACGCCGTCCTGGTGGTGGTCGGCGTCGGGCTGCTGACCCTGGTGCTGGCCTTCTTCATCGCCACCTGGAGTATCTCCCGGTCCTTCCGGCCGTTGGCGCGGGTGGAAAAGACCGCGGCGGCCATCGCCGCCGGCGACCTCTCGCGGCGGGTGGAAATCGAAAACCCCAACACCGAGGTGGGCAGGCTCGGCGGCTCTCTCAACGCCATGCTGGCGCATATCGAAACCGCCTTCGCCGCCCGCATGGCGTCCGAGTCCCGGATGCGTCGTTTCGCCGCCGACGCCTCCCACGAGCTGCGGACCCCGCTCGTCACTATCCGCGGGTTCTCGGAGCTGTACCGGCACGGCGCACTGTCCACCCCGGAGGACGTAGCCACCGCCATGGGGCGGATCGAAAGTGAAGCAAAGCGGATGGGCACCATGGTGGAGGACCTGCTGCTGCTGGCCCGCATCGATGAGCAGCGGCCGCTGCAGCAGAAGCCCGCTGACCTGTTGCTGCTCGCCCACGACGCCATGGTGGACACCCAGGCCAGCGACCGCAGCCGCAGCATCTCGCTCACGGGGCTCGACGGCGGTCCCCCCCGCCCCGCGCCGGTGCTGGGCGACGAGGCGAAACTGCGGCAGGTGGTCGGCAACCTCGTCGGCAACGCCCTGCGCTACACGCCGGAGGGCACCCCCATTGAACTCGCCGTCGGCGTCCGGACGTCCGGGGACGGAACGCGGCAGTCCGTCTTCGAGGTCCGGGACCACGGCCCCGGAGTGCCCGACGAGGAAGCTTCCCGGGTCTTCGAGCGGTTCTACCGCGCGGACACCTCCCGGACCAGGGAAACCGGCGGCAGCGGGCTCGGGCTCGCGATCGTGGCGGCCATCGTCGGCTCGCACTCCGGCACGGTCCGGGTCGAGAAGACCGACGGCGGGGGCGCCACCCTCGTGGTCAGCCTTCCGTTCGTGGACGAAGCCGCGGCCGACGACGCCGTGTCGGATGAGGCGGGGTCGGACGAGGCCGGGTCGGATGAGGCCAGGTCGGATGAGGCCAGGGCAGGCGACGCACCGTCAGGGGAAACTGTGTCAGCCGACGCACCGGCGAGCGCCGGCCCCGGAGCCCCAGCCGACACCTGATTCCTGATCGGGGCCCCTTGGTTCCTCGCTTCGGCCGGGCTCATTGTCCGGGGCTCTTCGGCCGGGCTCATTGTCCGGGGCTCTTCGGCCGGCCTCATTTTCTGGGCTCATTGTCTGGGGCTCTCTGTCTGGGCTCTCCGCACGCCGGTTGTCCACATAGCCGAATTGGCCGCGGGCCGCGCTGGTCTCGCCGGCCTAGGCTCGTTGTGTCCGGAAAGTCCGGACGGGGCAGCCCCCTTCCGGCGTCGCCTTCGTGACGCTGGAGCGGGGCTGCTTCCAGGCACCGTCGAGAGGCTACCCCCATGAGCATCATCTCCGTCGACACGGAACTACTCCAGCTCAAGTCAGCGAATGTGAAGGCCACAGTCGAGCGGATCAGCGCGGACGTCCAAGCCATGAAGCGCGGCCTGGACGAGCTGCAGGCCAGCTGGCGAGGCTCCGCGGCCAGCAACTTCCAAGCCCTCGTCGCCGAGTGGGCCCTGACCCAAGGCAGGGTTGAGTCGTCCCTGGCGTCCATCAATCTGGCGCTCAATTCGGCGGCGGCCAGCTATGACCAGACCGAGCTGAACAACACCCAGCGCTTCAGCTGAGCGGCGCCGCACCGGCCCCGCTCCCGGTCCTAAGCCTCGGGAGTGCCCTGGTGGAAGCGGAGCCGCCATTGCGCCCCGTCATGGACCCAAAGGGAGCTGCGCAGGACCGTTCCCGAGCGGGCGAAGCTGCGGTAGGTCAGCAGGATGGCGCTCTCGCCCAGACGGTCTGCGCCCAGAATCTCGAGTTCGGTGGGTCCTTTCGGGTTCTCTTCCAGGGCCATCATCATGGCGTCCCGTGTCCAGATACGGCCCGAGCTCCCTATTTCGGTGAAGTCAGGGTGCAGCAGCACGCCGGTGCGTCCGATGTCGGCCCGGGTTTCCGGAAGGAGGAACTCGCGCTCAAGCGCTTCGACGACGGCTTCCGGGCTGGAGTCCGTGCAGGGCGCCGGCGTGGACTCCTCTTCGAGCTCGCTGAATAGATCGGGTTCGTCGAAGGAACCGGTCTGGCCGAACAGCCCCTGCTGGCCGTCCGGCGCCGACGCCGGCCGCAGGGCGGCGGGCGCGGCGGCTGGTGCGGCCTGCGGCGCGGGCGCGGCGCTCTCCGCCGTCGGGCCGAACCCTGGGCCCTGGCGGGCAGCCACGCCCTGTTGGAAAGCCGTGGCCGCCGCCCTTGCGCGGTCGTCCGCTGCCTCATTGAGGTCGTGCCCGGCGTGTCCGCGCACCCATTCAAACTTGTACTTGCGGCCAACCAGCGCCTGATCGATCTCTTTGAGCAGGTCCACGTTCATGACGGGCTTGCCGTCAGACTTGCGCCAGCCCTTGCGCTTCCAGCCCGGCATCCACTTGGTCACGGAGTTGATGACGTACTGGCTGTCGCAGAGGATGTGCAGATCCTCGCCGGGCAGGTGTGCCGTGGCCCGGAACAGGTCCAGGACGGCCATCAGCTCGCCCATGTTGTTGGTGCCGTGCGGCCATCCGCCGGCCCGCCAGCAGTCGTCGTTCACATACCAGGCCCATCCGGCCGGACCGGGATTTCCTAAAGCCGAACCGTCGGCTGCTGCTGTAATCGTCACTGGTCCATCCTGCCAGATCCCCCGCTCCCACCGATGCTCCCTCACCTTTCGCCGCAATACCACCGACGCTCCCCCACTTTCCGCCGCAATACCACCGACGCTCCCCCACATTCCGCCGCAATACCACCGACGCTCCCCACATCCGGTACCGGCTGCCGTCATCTGGGGGAGCGAGCCGGCGAAGCGGACAATCAGTGCGGGAGCCCCCGTGCGGAAAGGGAAGGATCTGAGGGAGCGTCGGCTGGAACAGTGCGAGAACTGAGGGAGGGTCGGGTTGGGGCGGGCGGGTTAACGCCGACGGCGGCCCCACCCTGAGGTGAGACCGCCGTCGTCGAACTATATGTGTCGAACTATATGTTCAGTGGCATAGGAGCCGGGTGGTTAGAAACCGCCCATGCCGCCCATGCCGCCCATGTCGTCGCCGCCACCCATGGCCGGGGAGTTCTTCTCCGGCTTGTCGGCCACAACGGCCTCGGTGGTGAGGAACAGGCCGGCGATGGAAGCCGCGTTCTGCAGGGCAGAGCGGGTGACCTTGACCGGGTCGTTGATGCCGGCAGCCAGCAGGTCGACGTACTGGCCGGTTGCAGCGTTCAGGCCGTGGCCTGCGGGCAGGCCGCGGACCTTGTCCACGACTACGCCCGGCTCGAGGCCGGCGTTGAATGCGATCTGCTTCAGCGGGGCGTCAATGGCGACGCGGACGATGTTCGCACCGGTTGCCTCGTCACCTTCGAGCTGCAGGTTGGCGAATGCCTTGGCGCCGGCCTGGATCAGGGCAACGCCACCGCCGGCGACGATGCCCTCTTCGACAGCAGCCTTGGCGTTGCGGACTGCGTCCTCAATGCGGTGCTTACGTTCCTTGAGCTCGACCTCGGTTGCGGCACCGGCCTTGATGACTGCAACGCCGCCGGCCAGCTTGGCCAGGCGCTCCTGCAGCTTCTCGCGGTCGTAATCCGAATCGGAGTTCTCGATCTCGGCGCGGATCTGGGAAACGCGGCCGGCAATCTGGTCAGCGTCACCTGCACCCTCGACGATGGTGGTCTCATCCTTGGTGACAACGACCTTGCGGGCGCGGCCCAGGAGTTCGAGGCCGGCAGTCTCAAGCTTGAGGCCGACTTCCTCGGAAATGACCTGGCCACCGGTGAGGATGGCGATGTCCGCGAGCTGCGCCTTGCGGCGGTCGCCGAAGCCCGGAGCCTTGACGGCGACGGACTTGAACGTGCCACGGATCTTGTTGACGATCAGGGTGGCCAGGGCCTCGCCCTCGATGTCTTCGGCAATGATCAGCAGCGGCTTGGAGGACTGCATGACCTTTTCGAGGACAGCAACCAGTTCCTTGACGTTGGAGATCTTGGAGTTGACGATCAGGATGTACGGATCTTCGAGGACCGTTTCCTGGCGCTCAGCGTCGGTGACGAAGTAAGCGGAGATGTAACCCTTGTCGAAGCGCATGCCTTCGGTCAGTTCGAGCTCCAGGCCGAAGGTGTTCGACTCCTCGACAGTGATGACGCCTTCCTTCCCGACCTTGTCCAGGGCTTCGGCAATCAGGGCGCCAATTTCGTCGTCACCGGCGGAGATCGACGCGGTAGCGGCAATCTCTTCCTTGGTTTCGATTTCCTTGGCCGAGGCCAGGAGTTCGCGGGTGACGGCTTCGACAGCCTTTTCAATGCCGCGCTTCAGGGACAGGGGATCAGCGCCGGCCGCGACGTTGCGCAGGCCTTCCTTGACCAGGGCCTGTGCCAGCACGGTTGCGGTGGTGGTTCCGTCGCCGGCGACGTCGTCCGTCTTCTTGGCAACTTCCTTGACCAGCTCGGCGCCGATCTTCTCGTACGGGTCGTCCAGTTCGATCTCCTTGGCGATGGAAACACCATCGTTGGTGATCGTGGGGGCGCCCCACTTCTTTTCGAGGACGACGTTGCGTCCACGCGGGCCGAGGGTGACCTTGACGGCGTCGGCGAGGATGTTCAGGCCCCGCTCAAGACCGCGGCGTGCCTCTTCATCAAATGCAATGATCTTGGCCATAACGGCAGTAGTCCTTTCGGGACAGTCGTTAAGAATGAACCTGGCTGCGGTGCCCGCGACGGACGATCCTTCCCCGGCGGCCTCTGTACGCCACTGGGTCCGGGATCTCACCCAGCCTGGTATTTCTTTCGCTTCCGGTCCGGCTGCCTCACTTCGCGGCCGGTCGAACCGGGCGACGTTTTAGCAGTCAATACGCGGGAGTGCTAAGTCAATAATTAGCACTCCCCCGGGGAGAGTGCAACCAGTGTGCCTCCCGCGCGGGCCCGCATCGGCTCTCTGCCCGGCTTGTGCTGCGGCACAATACGCTACGAGCGATCAGCCGCCGCTGCTGCGGGCCGTCTCGCTTCCGCTCATGGCGGCCTTGTTATCGGCGCCGTAGCCGAACACCATGTAGTTCGCCGCCGTGACGTCGCCATTGGCATCGAAGTTGATCGGCCCGGATTCGCCGTCGTAGTCGGGGCGGTTGCCCGCACGCAGGACCTCGACGCATTTCTGGTAGGACGTGCACACCGCAGCCTCGCCGGAGGGCTGGGCCCCGTTGGCGGTCTGGGCCCTGCCGCCGGAGACGGCAATCAGCCGGGCCGCAATGGAGGTGCCGGCGTCGTCCTCTGCCGCGGCCGCCGCGATGGCGGCCAGGTTGACGGCGTCGTAGGTTTCCGCGGCAAAGGTCATGTCTTTCAGGCCCGGATCAACCGCCACCAGTTCGCCCTGGAAGTGGGCCAACGGAAACGCCCCCGGAAGGATACCTCGGGCCCCGTCGAGGGCGCGGGAGCCGAGACCGGAGCCGTACTGGCTGACGGCGCCGTCGCTGAGGATGAGCTTGCGTCCCGCGAGGCCGGCGTTGTTCAGCTCGGCAATGGCGCCCTGCGCTCCGTCACGGGAGACGAGGACGACGGCGTCCGGAGCCGCTGCTTTGGCGGCCGCGGCCGCCTGCTGCGCCTGGCCCGGTTTGAAGGAAGCCACGGCCACGGGCCCGAGGCCCGCCTGTTTGGCGGCAGCGCCCACGGCAGTGGAGACGTCTGTACCGTAGCTGCCTTCCTCGTACACGATGGCGAGCGTTTTGGCGCCGCCGTCCTGGGCGAGTTTGACCAGGACCGAGGCCTGCGCGACATCGGCAGCGGAGGTGCGGAAATAATAGCCGCCGCTATTGTAGGTGCTCAGACCGCTCGCCGCGTTGGCAGGGGAAATCAAGGCGATCTTCGCGTTGGACAGCACATCGATGGCGCCGGGGGCGCGGCTGGAGTCCGTCGGCCCGATCACGACGTCGGCTTTGGCGGCCGCGAGCGCCTTGGCCTGGGCGGCCGCGTCAGAGCTGATGGTCTCCGGCAGCAGCTCGACCGGCTTGCCCTTGTGACCGCCGGCGGCATTGATTTCCCTCACGGCAAGTTTCGCCGCCGTGAGCTGGGATGCGTTGAGAAAATCCTGCTTGCCCGTGTTGTCCAGGATGAGGCCAATCCTCAGCGTGCCGTCCCCGCTGGCGTCAGCGCGCTCCACCCGGGCGCCGCCCGCGGGCGCCAGGCAACCAGCCAGCGCCAGCACCGCAACGGCCCCCACCGCGGCGCAGCGGACCAGCCGCAGGGCGGCCGTCCGGCGTCGAACGGGTTTCGGTCCGGCAGGAACCTGCCGGACGTGCGCTGCCGCGGGGGGTGCCACTAGGCCGGCCGGACGCTTTCGGCCTGTGGGCCCTTCTCGCCCTCGCCCACTTCCAGTTCCACGCGCTGGCCTTCGTCGAGGGCGCGGTAGCCCTCCCCCACGATGGCCGACCAGTGCACGAAGACGTCGTCTCCGGAATTGTCCACGGTGATGAAGCCGTAGCCCTTTTCGGCGTTGAACCACTTGACGGTTCCCAATGCCATGGTGTCCACACTTTCAGCTAGCTTGCGGGCGGCCCACCCCGATGTGCGCCGCGGAATGCGAAACGAAGTCCGCAAAATACTGTACCCGCGGCAGCGCGCGGGAGTGCAGGCTGCGGACCGCGTTGGCGGCTAATAGTTATTCAGGCGTAACCGAAACCGGCTACTGGAAGCCGGGTCCCAGGACGACAACAAGCGGCATGTTGAACTCGGCCGAGTCGACAAGGGCCTGGATGCCGAGCAGCGAGGCCAAGGCTTCGGCGTTGGCCTTCTGCTCCGGCCCGTCGTAAAAAATCACGGAGCCCGTCTGCGGCGCGCCGGTCCAGTTGCCCAGCGGTCCCGGAGTCCAGCCGTCGGCGGCGACTCTTGTGCTCACCCGGCCCGCCAGTCCAGGCGTGCCACTGGCGTTGTAGACAGTGACGGGCTGCGTCTTGTCCACGGCGTCGTCCGGCGTGGCTGTGGGTGATGCGGAACCGGACGGTGTTGCGGAGCCGGTGGCGCGCTGGCTGGCTTGAGCCGTGCTGGTGGCGCTGGGCGCCGGTGAGGCGGTGGGACTCCCGGCAGGCTGTTCGGCAGTCACGGCTGCTGAGTTTCCGGCGGGGTTGAAGCCGAGCTTCGGCAGGAACAGGAAGGCCACGAGGCCGATCACCAGGGCGGCGGCGCCGACCGCCAGGATGGGGCCCAGGCTGCGGCGTCGGGATTCGGCGGCTGCACGGTGGACACCCTGCCGTGTGGGGGTCTCCGGGACCCGGTCAAATTCATCCCGCGCGTATTTGGTCATGGTAAAAACGACGTCCTTGCTGATTTCTTACGAGTTGCCAGGGCCTTCTCCGCGCAGATCGCCTGCGCATCCGGCCGTGCTTTACGCGTCTGAACCCAAGCGGCGAGCAGTGCGGGCACGTTGGCGTGACGTACGTAGTCTACGCAATCTCTTCACCAGCATGGGATCGTGCGCCAGCGCATCCTCGGTATCGATGAGCGCATTGAGGATCTGGTAAAAGTGCGTCGCGGACAGATCGAAGAGCTCACGGATGGCCTGTTCTTTGGCCCCGGCGTACTTCCACCACTGCCGCTCCAGGGCCAGCATCTGCTGGTCGCGGCTGCTCAGCGGCGACTCGCTGCGGAAATCCCCGGCAACTGATTCCGCCGTGGAAAGGTGCTCCGGTACTGCTTCGGCCACGACACACTCCCTGGCTGGATCCGACAAAGGTCAGTGCCCATGCTACGGGCGAATAACAGGGTTGTCATTTGGCGCCCTGCAAGAATGGAGCCGTGCCTGCTTCCGTTTCCCCTCACTCTGACCCCGGTGATTCCGATGCACTGTTCGAGCTGGAACGGCCGGCCGGTGACACCTTGGGCTTCGCCGAACTGGCACGCCTGCCGCTGAGCGAACTCGTCGCGCCCGACTGGGCTGAGGCGCTGATTCCCGTGGAACGGCAGCTGCGGCAGGTGCTGGGCTTCCTCGCGGCGGAGGCCGCCGGGGGGCACGAGGTGCTCCCGCCGCCGTCGAACGTACTGCGGGCGTTCCGGCAGCCCCTGGCCGGCGTCCGGGTCCTGATTGTGGGCCAGGACCCCTACCCGACGCCGGGCCACGCCGTGGGCCTGTCCTTCGCGGTGGACGGCGGCACCCGTCCCATCCCGCGCAGCCTCACCAATATCTACAAGGAGCTCGACGCCGATCTTGGCCTCCCGCCGCGGATCCACGGGGATCTCGGCGGCTGGGCGGAGCAGGGTGTCCTGCTGCTGAACCGGGTCCTGAGCGTCCGGGCTGGGGCGGCAGGATCGCACCGCAACAAGGGCTGGGAAGCGATCACGGCAGCTGCTATCAGCGCAGTCACGAACCGCCGGACCGCGGCCGGCGGCCCGGCGCCCTTCGTCGTCATCCTGTGGGGCAAGGACGCCGAATCCGTCCGCCCGTTGCTGGGGCCGGCGCCGGTGATCGCCAGCGCGCACCCCAGCCCGCTGTCGGCCTCACGGGGCTTCTTCGGCTCGCGCCCCTTCAGCCGGGCCAACGCCCTGCTCCAGGCCCAGGGCAACGGCACGGTGGACTGGGAACTGCCACCGCTTCCGTAGCCGGGCTTCGTTGTCCGGCGTCACGGGCACGCTTCATACACAGGCTTCTTGGCTAGGCTTAGCCCATGACTTCAGTTCCCGCCACCACCTCGGCAAGCCGGAAATCGCGACCGCAGACCAACCTCTCCGTGCTGCGCCGCGAGCAACTCTCCCCGCATATGGTCCGGATCGTCGCGGGCGGCCCGGGCTTTGACGGCTACGTCAATAACGGTTTCGTGGACCGCTACATCAAGATTGCGTTCCCGCAGCCCGGGATCGACTACCCGGAGCCGCTGGACCTCTGGGCCATCAGGGAATCCATGCCGCGCGAAGAGTGGCCGCACACCCGGACCTACACCGTCCGCTGGGTGGACGAGCCGGCCGGGGAGCTCGCCATCGACTTCGTGATCCATGGCGATGAGGGCCTCGCCGGACCCTGGGCGGCTTCCGCACGGCCCGGCGACAGCCTCGTCTTCACCGGGCCGGGCGGCGGCTACAACCCGGACCCGACGGCGGACTGGCACCTCTTCGCCGGCGACGAGTCCGCCCTGCCGGCGATCAGCGCCGCGATCGAATCCCTGCCGGAGCACGCCCGCGGCCTCGCCTTCCTGGAGGTGGACAGCGACGCCGAGATCCAGGCGGTCGCCGCGCCGGCCGGCATGGAACTGCGGTGGCTCCTGCGCGACGGCGTGCCTGCCGGCGCCGGCGAGTTGCTGGTCAACGCCGTGCGGGACACCGAATGGCCAGACGGCCGGGTTCAAGTCTTCGCGCACGGTGAGCGCGGGTACATGAAGAGTCTGCGGGACGTCTTCTATGCCCAGCGCGGACTGGAGCGCGGACAGGTTTCGCTCTCCGGCTACTGGGCGAAGGGCCGCGTGGAGGACGACTTCCAGGCGGAGAAGAAACTACCCGTAGGGCAGATCTGACCGGCAGCGTCAGCTCGCCGCGGTCAGGTCCCGGCGGCGGGTGGCCGGGCTCACGGACATGCCCCGCGCCGGAGCCGCGGATGGACATAGTCCGATTATGTCCGGACCCGGGCGCGAGGAATGGGCATGTCCTCCCGACCCGAAGAGGTTTTGGCCCCCTGAACCCCAGACGAACTAACGAAAATGACCACCAGCCAATGTGTCCCTTGTGGGACGCCCGTTCCGGGCTGAAAATGTCATTTTCATGTCAGCGGCGCCGCGCCCGGCGTCGTTCGTTGCTGGCCAGGCTCCCCGTCAGCGGCCGGGCGAGGGTGTCTCCGAGCACGATGCCCGCCGCAACGCCCAGCACGATGGCGCCGGCGTTGAGCATCCCGCCGGCACCCATCAGGATCTCGGATTCCTCGATCGTCAATACATACATCGACCGGAATATAGTGAGTCCGGGTAGCAGGATCAGGGCAGCCGGAACGGCCACAACCAGCTGCGGTGCACCCATCCGCAGGGCCACCACACGGGCCAGCAGGCCGATCACGACCGCGGCGAGAGCCGGCGCGAACCGCGGCCCGATCCCCAGGGCGGCTCCCCCGATGAGGACCAGATAGCCTATGACGCCCACGGCCGCGGTAGGGAGCAGCAGCGTCCAGCTGGTCTGTTCGGTGATCCCGATCGCGACGACGGCAACGGCGATCATGATGCCCACGGCCCACCACGGATACGCCGGAGGGAATGTTTCGGTGACGTTGATCGGCTCCATCCCGGTCATGTCCCCCACCACGAAGCCGACGGCGATTCCGGTGACGAGCGCGCCGAAGGTCAGCATGGTGGAGAGGAAGCGGCCCGCCGCCGTGACCGGGAAGCCGTTGATCGCATCCTGCACCGAGGAGACAAGCCGTCCTGTCGGCAGCAGCAGCAGGATGCCCCCGACCACCACGATGGCGGGAGGTATCTGGATCCCGACCAAGCCCCCGAACCGCCACAGGAGCAGGGCGACAAAGGTGACCAGGAAGGAACACGAGGCGGTGACGAAGAAGTCCGGCGTGCGCCAGCGCGCCAGCTTTCGGGCCAGCAGGCTGACCAGCAGGTTGGAGAGGAAGGCGACGGCGGAGGCGCCGGGCCCGCCGCCGAGCACACCGACGAAGACGGCCGAGAACACCCCGTACGCCACCGTGACCATCCAGCGTGGGAAGGGTTTGGAACTGTGGGTGATTTCCTCGAGCCGGCGCACGGCCTCCTCGCGTCCCACCCCGCCGGCGACGATGTCCGTGACGAGCTGGTGCACCTTTGCCAGACCCGCGTAATTGTTGGTCCAGGACCGCACAACGCGGAGCAGGGTGATGGGGGTCTGGTCCTTGGGTGCGTAGTTGATGGCCACCGACTGGTTGGTGATGTCCACCTCGATGTTCTTCAGGCCCAGGGCCGCCGTGATGGCGATGATGCTGGTTTCGACTTCGAGGGCTCCGGCGCCGTACCGGAACATGGACTCGGCCAGATGCAGCGCAAAGTCAATGGTCTTGCGGGCCGAGGTGTCTACGCCGCCGACCTGGATCATCGGGTTGGCGTAGGGGCTGCCGGCCAGCCGGTCCACGATGCTCATGGGGGCTGTCGGCGGATTCTCGCCCTGGACCAGCCGCCGCAACATACGCTTCGCGGCGGCGTTCTGGCGCACCTGGATGGGCGACATCGGCTCGGTCGGGGGCAGTCCGTCCGTGTGCGGCCTGCCGTGGCCGTCGGGTTCCTTGGTCATTCCGGCCTCCTCAATTTCCTGTGTGCAGCCGGTTTAGTAGAACTGCTGGCCTGTGAGGCGGGTGTAGACCTGGCGGGCCAGGCGCTCCCCCGCGGCCATCCAGGCCTTGTACTTCAGCGGGCTGAGCACCTGGTCGTAGCAGCCGACGAAGTCCGTGACGGTCTTGCTGAAGCTGGTCTTGAACAGGCCCAAGCCGTGGAACGGGTTGGACGTGTCCTTAAGCTGGTCGCTCGGGGGCGTGCCGCAGAAATCATATTCGGTGCAGCCCACCTCCTTGAGTTGGTTGATGGCTGTCCACTGGACGAGGTGGGAATCGCCGTACTGGCTGCGTTTCTGCAGCGAGCCGCCATCCTTGTATGTGCCCTTGCGGCCGTAGTTGATGACGAAGGCGCCCACGGACGGCACGCCGTTCTCGTGGACGAACAGCAGCCGGCCCTGGCCCCGGTCGAGGAAGTTGGTCCAGAACCGGCGGTAGTACTCGTACTCACGGACCCGGACCTGGGATTTGGCCTCCACTGTGGTGGTCATCAACGCATACATGGCGCGGAAGTTCTCTTCGGTGGGCTCCACGTTGCGGACCTCCACGCCTTCGCGGATGGCACGGCGGACGGCGTTGCGGCCGCGGGAATGGAGGTTGCGCAACAGCTGGTTGTCCTCCGGCGAGATATCCAGCAATGCCGTCGAGTCATTGGGCTGCAGGTTGTGGGTCTTGACCAGCCCGGCCCCTTCAATGACACGCCTTGCCTCATCGCTCAGCTCGATGTCCGGTTCGATCTTGATGGCGAAGACGCCCAGCCGGGCGCGCTTGACGAAGTCCGCGTTGGCAGCGGCGATGCCGGGAATGTCCTCGACAGAGGCGACATCCGGGCCCTTGATCAGGTACCAGAGTTTGCCCAGGAGGGGGAAGGACTTCTCCAGGACGAGGTTGTAGCTCGTGTAGTCGGCCGCCTCGTAGACGAGGTGGAGTGGCTTCCAGCCGAAGTGCTGCTTGACCTCCGCGAACGCCTCTGACTGAAGGAGATTGCCGCCATTGGGGTTCGCGGTGACGTGGGCATCCCAGTTGGCGATCTCGTCGGCGGAGGCAAAGCGGGCAGTGAATTCACGCAAGGGTGCGGTATCCAATCAGTGCGGTACGAGCTTCGGCGGCATGCGGACATGCACGCTCAAGTCTATCCGCCCGCCCCCGTGCTCAGGCGCGGAACCGGCCTTCGAACAGACCCGGAACGGAGCCGCTACGCTGGAAGCATGCCGCCTGATCAGCAATCACTAGCCGCAGGATCCGGAACCACGGGACATCCGACCGGAAAGCTCGCGATCGGTCCCCAGCTGCTGGGACTGCTGGTCTTTCTCGCGGCCTCCGCCCTGGTTGCGGGGATCGGCGGACTGGCCACCGCCAACAACGTCAACGGCTGGTATGCCACCGCAGACAAGGCGCCGTGGTCGCCACCGAACTGGGTGTTCGGGCCCGTCTGGACGGTGCTCTACCTCGCGATGGCCTTCGCGGCGTGGCTGGTCTGGCGCCGCCGGACCGAAGACAGCCGCGCCGAACGGTCCCGGGCCGCCCTCACCGCCTACGCCGTGCAGCTGGCGCTGAACCTGCTCTGGACGCCGGTTTTCTTCGGCCTGTACCCGGCGATGGGCACCCCGGCGCTGTGGATCGCCTTTGCCATCATCGTGGCCCTGGCGGTGGCCGTGGCCGTCACGGTGCTCTACTTCGGGCCGATCAGCCGCACGGCCGGGCTGCTGTTGCTGCCCTACGTCGCCTGGATTGTGTTTGCCTCGTCGCTGAACCTCTGGGCAGCGCTGAACAATTGATTCAGCACTCCACCACGTTCACGGCGAGGCCGCCCGTGGCGGTTTCCTTGTACTTGGAGGACATGTCCTTGCCGGTTTCGCGCATGGTCACGATGACCTCGTCGAGGGAGACCCGGTGCGTGCCGTCGCCCCAGAGCGCCGTCTTGGCGGCATTGATGGCTTTGGCCGCGGCGATCGCGTTGCGTTCAATGCAGGGGATCTGGACGAGCCCGCCGATCGGGTCGCAGGTCTGGCCGAGGTTGTGTTCCATCGCGATTTCCGCGGCGTTTTCCACCTGTTGGGGCGTGCCGCCCATGACTTCGGCCAGGCCGGCGGCGGCCATCGACGACGCCGAGCCCACCTCGCCCTGGCAGCCGACCTCGGCGCCGGAGATCGAGGCCTGTTCCTTGTAGAGCACTCCGACGGCGGCGGCGGTCAGCAGGAACTTGACGATCGTCTCGTTGCGGTCCCCGGATTTTAAGCCAGATCGCGTCGAGATAGACGATGGAATACACCGCTTCCGACGGCCGGTTCTGCCACTGGGTGATCACATCCGCGATCACTTCCGTGACCCTGGAGATCGTCGCTGCCGAGACGGTCGCCCCGTAGGTTTCCTCCAGGTGTGAACCGATATCCCGGGGCGTAAAGGGAGAGGATCATGTCCTCGACCCTGCCCAGCCGGCGGGCCCTTCGGCACGATCACAGGCTCGAACGTGCCCTTCCGGTCCCGCGGGACCGTGATCTCCACCGGCCGCTGCAGGGTATGGATCTGCTGGGTGTTTCTGCCGTTGCGGGAGTTGCGCCGCGCCCCGTCCAGCACCCCCTGTCAACGGGCCCTAAACCTTTATGCGCTCCACAAAGGCCGCGATGCGGCTGCCGGTGTCTGCTTGGGAGATCATGGCTGTAATCGACTGGACCTCGTCGGCGAGGTGCCCGGCATAAGCCGAGAGTCTTGCCGCGGTCAGCAGCCGCTTCGTCGGGCCCAGTATCTGGGTGGCCCCACCGGCGAGTTGCGCTGCCAGCTCCACGGTCCTGCCATGCAGTTGGGATTCCTCAACCAGCTCTGTGACGAGCCCCCAGTCCAAGGCCTCCTTAGCAGCTGCCACGCGGCCGCCCAGGCCCATCTCCGCGGCGCGGCGCGGTCCGACCACCTGGGGAAGCAGGTAGGAGACTCCGCAATCGGGGGTCAATCCGAGGCGTGAGTAGGCGCTCAGAAACGATGCGGTTGGTGTGGCGATCACGAAGTCGGCATTGAGAACCAGACCGAGCCCCGCCCCGGCTGCTGCACCCTGCACGGCGGCTACTGTCACGAGCCTGGACCGGGCCAGGGCCAGAAGTCCTTCATGCATTTTTCCAGCAAGAGTCCGCAGGAAGCCGGCGGGATCGTCGGAATTCGCCATGCCGGCCAAGTCGCCGCCGCCGCAAAAGTATTTGCCGGCACCTTGAAGAATGAGGACGTGGCACCCGGGGTCGGCCTCGGCCTCGGATACGGCTGCACAGAAGTCCTCGGCCATGGCAATTGTCAGGGCATTGGCCTGTTCCGGGCGATTCAATGTCAGCCACACGATTGCGCCGTCCCGCGTGACTTTGATGTGCTCGAAGTTCATTCGTTTCCTTCCATTGACCTGCCCGGCAGGGTCCTTAGATCCTGCCGGCTGTGAGCACGCGGCTGAGGAACTGCCGGGTCCGCTCTTCCCGCGGGTTCTCGAAAATCTCTTCGGGGGTTCCACGTTCGAGGATTTTGCCTCGGTGAAGGAAGCAGACCTGTGAAGCAACCTCCCGTGCGAATCCCATCTCGTGCGTGGCAAGGAGCATGGTCAGGCCGCCGACCGCAAGTTCCCGAATAATTTCGAGTACGCCGCCAACGAGCTCGGGATCGAGCGCGGCCGTGATTTCGTCGAGCAGCAGCACCTCCGGATCCATGGCCATGGCCCTGACGATGGCGACGCGCTGTTGCTGCCCCCCGGACAGAGAGTCCGGGTAGGACCCGGCCTTGTCTTTGAGGCCGATCTTGTCCAGCAGCTCCATTGCTCGCTCCGCGGCGACCGCCCTGGGGATGCCGCCGATCATGGTGGGAGCCAGGGTGATGTTGTTCAGCACCGACATGTGTGGAAAGAGGTTGTAGGACTGGAAAACAATCCCGACCTTCCGGCGCAGCGCGTTGAGATCGACGCCGAGGCCAGTCACCTGGTCGCCGCCAACCAGGATCTCGCCGGAACTGATGTTCTCCAGCGCGTTGATGCAACGCAGCAGGGTCGACTTACCGGAGCCGGAAGCCCCGATGAGGCAGACGACCTCGTGCTTGGCTACCTCGAGCGAGACGCCCTGGAGGATGGGCGTCTGGCCGTAGGATTTGTGGAGGTCGCGGATCTGCAGAAATGTCATGGCGGTTCCTAATCTGACCCGGCTCGACGCCGAGCCTGATCCTTTTCGACCATCCGGTCCACAAAGCGGGACTGCGGGATGGTGACCAGTACGAAGATGATGGCGACCACGGCAACCGGCGACAGGTTGAATACCGACGATGCCGCCAAGCGCGATTGGGTGAACGCGTCGATGACGCCCATGACGCCGATGAGGGCCGTGTCCTTTTGCAGGCCGATGAAGTCGTTCAGCAGCGGCGGGATCACCCGCCGCACGGCCTGCGGCACGATGACCTTGCGCAACGTCATCGTGTAGGAGAGACCGAGGGAGCGTGCCGCCGCCCACTGGCTGGGGTGGATCGACTCGAGTCCGGCGCGGTAGACCTCGGCAACATAGGCCCCATAGGTGAGGGTCAAGGCGAAAATGGCCAGCCAGATGGGCGGCAGGTCCTTGAACACCGGCACCTTTGCCAGCGACAAGCCGAAGCCCACCAGGTAGAGCACGATGATTCCCGGGATGGCCCGGAAAGTGTCGGTATAGAGGATTGCGATGGCGCGCAGGGGCCGACCGGCCCGGCCCGGAAGCATCCGCATGATGGCGATGGCCAGGCCGAGGACCAGGACCAGGATTTCGGCCCCGATAGACACCTGGACATTCACCCAGAAAGCCTTTGCAATGTCCCCCCAGGTTTCGGCGATGAACGAACCGCGAAGGAAGGTACGGGCAATGGCGCCGTCGTTTGTCACGGCAAAGCCCACAAGGCATGCCAGCAGGAACACCGCCGCCGAATAGCCCATGCTGGTCAAGGCCGATTCCCGCCCGAGGGCGGCAGTATGGCGCGCCTCGACGATCCTGTCCTGGCGCATCAACGAGCTCCGCCGCCTGGCCCGGGCCAAGGCCCGGATGGCCGGGATGACCGGCGCCCAGGCCGCCACGGAACCGAGCGTGACCACCAGGGCGGTGGCCAGGCCGTAGGAACCGTACAGTGCCTGGACGCCGCTGAGTGCAAAGTAGGCACTTCCTGCGGCGACAATCACGACGATGATCGCGGTGGCGGCCAGCGGCAGGACAGCCGATGGAGTGGAGCGGCGTGGCTGGACGGTTTCCAGGACACCTTCCCGGGTAGTCATCAGGTCATTCATGGAGCCGCGAACACCGGAACCTTGGCCGGATCCCCGCCAAGCGTCGGGCCAAGCCAGCTGGCCGACAGCTTTTCGAGTGTCCCGTCAGCGCTCATTGCGGCGATTGCTTTGTCCATCGGTGCGGCGTTGGCAGAACCCTTCGGATAGATGGCGCCGTATTGCTCGCCCGTCTTGTACTGCCCTACAACTTCCAGGGCACCGGAGGAACCCTTGGCGAAACCGAGCAGGATCGCCGTGTCCTGGACGGCTGCGTCAATCTGTCCGGAAGCCACGGCGGTCACCATGGTGTCGGTGTCCTGGAAGACTCTGGCCGGCGTGGAAGGCTGGGTCTTATCCTTCACGAAGTCCACCGACGTGGTGCCCAGCGCAACACCGAGCTTCATTGAGGAGATGTTGGCCGCCGTAAGGTCCGAGCCCTTCTTGACCAGGACAGCGACGTTGGAGTCAAAGTACGGCTGGGAGAACTGGACCACCTTTTCCCGGGCCGGCGTGATGGACACCTGGGCCATCGCGATGTCGTAGTCCTTGGTCTGGCCTGCGACGAGTGCATCGAAGGACGCATTCATGACCTTGACGCTGGACAGGCCCGCGCGGTGGGCGATGTTCGCGGCGAGGCAATATTCATAGCCGCCATCGATGGTTTCGGGAGATGTGCCCTTCCACCAGCCGGGCGACGGGAGGTTTGTCTGGACCGTGAGCGTGTCCGGCGTGACCGGATTGATCGAAATCGAGCCCTTCTCGCCATAAACCGTGCAGGAGCCGAAGTCGCCGGCCTTCGGCGCGGCGGCACCGCCGCAGGCGGACAGGGTCAGGCTCGCCGCGGCAGCAGCTGCCGCAATGGTTCCAAGCCGGTATCTAGCCATCGTTTCGCTTCCGTTCTGTTGCTGACAGGGAAACCCGGTACTGACTCGCTGTACAGGTAATAGCTAGACTGTGCCGCGCCTCACACGGCATGTCAACCGTTCCTCAAATGTTTCTGCGGACGGAGGGCGCCGATAGAGTGCGAGTCATGAAGAGAATGAGCGCCCAGGCGCGCCGGGTGGAAGTACTCGAGGCGACCCTGAAGAAGATCCGCGAAAAAGGCATGACTGCGATGCGGATTACGGACGTTGCGAGTGCGATGGATGTTAGCCCGGCGTTGATCATCTACCACTTTGAAACCAAGGAGAACCTGCTTGTCGAAGCGCTGAAGCACGCCGCTGAACGTGACTTGCTGAAGCTGCATCGAATCATGCGGGAAACCACTTCGCCCGCCGCCCGGCTGATGGCTGCCCTCGACTGGTATGCGCCAACAGGGCAGGCCAGGGGCTGGCAGGTCTGGGTGGACGGCTGGTCCGCCGCCATGCGCGATATGACGCTTTCCAAGGTTTTCTCCGATCTCCAGGACCAATGGACCGGCGTCATTGCCAGGGTGATCGATGAAGGCGTGGCTGAGGGCGTCTTCCACACCGACGATGCGCATGATGCCGCCACCAGGATTACCTCCCTCCTCGACGGCCTCGCCGTGCGGATGTTGGTTCACAAGGTCGAGTTCAAGCGCGGGGTCCTGCGTGGCTGGCTTGTTCGTCAGGTGGCCTGTGAGCTTGGCGTCGAGGAATCGGACCTCGTGCCGCAGCCCGGATGAGACCCCTCTTGACAAGCTCTCAAGATGCAATACAGACTGACTCATCATTCAGTAAGAAGTTGCATGCGAATCAGGAGCCGAGCTATGTCGATCGCAGTCGAAGAGAAGCACACGCTGACCACGCAGCCGCCCCTCCTTGAGGTGACGTGGACCGATCCTGTGAGTGGATGCCGAGGGTTTCTCGTCATTGACCGTCTTGTCAGAGGAGTCTGCAGCGGCGGTCTCCGTATGCGGAAAGGCTGCACCCTCGAAGAGGTCCGCGGCCTGGCCGCGGGCATGACGTTGAAGGAGAGCCTCTACTACCGGCCAGAGAATCGCTACGTGCCGCTCGGCGGGGCCAAGGGCGGAATCGACTGCGATCCCCACGATCCGGACATGCGCGGTGTCCTGGCGCGTTACATCCACGGGATCAGCGCCCTGCTCGAGACACATTGGGCAATGGGCGAGGACCTGGGGCTTCAACAGAAGCTCATTGACAACGTCATCGCCGAGCTCGGTTTGCAGAGTTCGATTCAGGCCGTCTACCCGCTGCTTGAAGACCGGGCAAGCGCGATCGAGCGCCTGGACAAGGCCTTCCGCATCGACGTGGACGGCATCGGACTCGGCGAGCTGGCCGGCGGACTCGGTGTTGCGGAGTCGGTACTGACGGCCCTTGACGAACTGGGCCGGCCAATCGCCGGAACCCGGGTGGTCATCCAGGGCTTTGGCTCGATGGGCGGGGCGACTGCCCGGTACCTGGCCCGGGCAGGAATGCTCGTCGTCGGTATTGCCGATGCCAACGGAGTCATTGTCAATCCCGCGGGCCTGGACGTAGAAACCCTGCTGAAGTCACGGAACTCCTTCGGCGAAATCGACAGGTCCGCCCTGCGGTCCGAAGACGCGGAATTGCCGAGCAGCCGGTGGCTTGCCGTGGAAACGGATGTCCTGGTGCCGGCCGCGATCTCCTATTGCATCACCCCGGAAAACCAAAGCCAGATCACGGCATCGCTCATCGTCGAGGCGGCGAACATGCCGGTGCTGCCGGCGGCCGAGGTTCTCCTGGCCGCCCGCGGCACGCAGGTGGTACCGGACTTCGTGTCCAACTCGGCAACCAACGCATGGTGGTGGTGGACGCTGTTCGGTGACATTGGCGACGACGCCGAGCAGTCCGAGGCCAAAATCCGCTCCGAGATGAGGCGGATAGTCACCGATATGTTCGCCCGGGCAGGGCACCGCGGCATCACCCTCCGCGAGGCTGCCCTGGCGTTCACCGCTGACCAGCTGCAGGCGATCGAGACCCGCTTTGGGCGGTCATGACACAGCACGAGCAGCTCGTTAGCGAGTTCCACAGCGAAGTCCTGGCCCCGTCCTCACTTGATCCGTTCCGCAACCCGGTATCCGTTGCCGTGGTGGGCGCTTCCGATGACCCGTCGAAATGGGGCTACTGGCTGGCTCAAGGAGCCTTGGGTGGAAGGCACCGCCGTCCCGTTTATCTCATCAACAGCACGGCAAAGACAGTGCACGGGGAACGCGCCTACCCGAGCGTTTCGGAACTGCCCGAAGCGCCGGAACTGCTGGTCCTCTCCGTCCCTCCGCGATTCGTTGAAGGTGTGGTGGTGGAGTCGCTTGCCAAGGGCGTCAAGGCGTTCCTCGGCATCACCGCCGGCGTGCCGGACGAAGAGCGCATCGGCGGCATGATCAGGGCCGCTGGAGCACGCATCATCGGCCCCAACAGCCTGGGGCTCTATGATGCCCCCGCTGAATTGCAGCTCACCTGGGGCCACTTCAAGGCCGGCTCCCTGGCAATCGTTTCGCAAAGCGGCCAACTCGGCTCCGAGATAGCCAAGCTCGGTGCCCGCGCCGGACTTGGCGTGTCCCGCTTCATCTCCCTGGGCAACCAGCTCGACGTCGGCGCCCCCGAATTGCTCGAAGACCTCCTGGACCACGATGCGACACAGATGATCGCCCTCTACCTTGAGAGCTTCGCTGATGGCCGGCGCCTGGTGAAGACCCTGCGCAGCTTGCGCGAAGCCGGGAAACAGACGATCATCCTGACCACCGGCGCGAGCGAGGGCAGCCAGCGGCTCGCCCGCTCGCACACCGGTTCGTTGACCTCGGCGCTGGCCACCGTCGACGCGGCCTGCCGTGCTGCCGGCGCCATCCGGGTGTCCACGCCGAATGAACTTGTCGACGTGGCGCGCTACCTGGGTGTTGCCCCCAAGCCGCGGGGCCGGCGCGTCGCCGTCGTCAGTGACAGCGGAGGACAGGGCGGCATCGCCGCCGACGTCGCCGCGGCCTGCGGTCTGGCCACCCCGGTGTTCTCAGATGCTCTGCAGTCAAGCCTGGCCCGGATCCTGCCGGTCGGAGCCGGCGTCTCCAACCCGGTCGACCTCGCCGGTGCCGGGGAGGCGGATCTGAACGTCTACGCGGAACTGAGCCAGCGGCTCCTCAAGTCCGGCGAGGTCGACGCCGTCGTACTCTCCGGCTATCTGGGTTGCTACGGTGAAGATACGGCGGGGATCGAGGATGCTGAACTTGCCGTCATCGACCGCATGGGGGAAGCCGCCCGGAGCTCGCAGTTGCCGCTTATTGTGCACAGCATGAGTCCGGACTCAACAGCCGTGGGCAGGATGTGGGACCACGGAATCCCCGTGTTTGCCGGCATCGAGTTCGCCATGAAAGCGGTGGCCCAGGCGGCGGATCTGGCAGCCTGGCCGGGCCGTGAAACTAAAGGGCCCGACGCCGCCCGGAGCCTTCCGGAGCCAGGGTATTGGGCCGCACGGGGCTTCCTCGCCGAGCTTGGCATCGCCGTCCCTGCCGGAAGGCGGATCTCCTCCCGGGAGGAGTTGGAACAGGCCGGCCAGCGGCTGGGCTTTCCGCTCGTCCTCAAGGCGGGTTGGCTCGAGCACAAGAGCGAGCACGGCGGCGTCAAGCTTGGCCTCGATTCGCTCGAGCAACTAGTGGCCGCCTACGAGGATATGCGGGGGCGCCTCGGTGACGGGGAGTATGTTGTGGAGGAGCAAGACACGCGGTCCAGCGCGGTTGAGATGCTCGTCGGCGGGCGGCAGGACCCGGATTTCGGGCCGTTAATCGCAGTCGGCGCGGGCGGCACGGAGGCCGAGCTTCACCGTGACGTCGTCGTGGAACTCGCCCCGGTGGACCACGCCACCGCGCTCGGCATGATCCGGCGGCTCAGATGCTTCCCCCTGCTGGACGGTTGGCGCGGCAACGCAGCCGCTGACATCGAAGCCCTCGCGGCCATCGTCGTCTCCGGCTCGGAAGCCATCGCCGCCAGCCCCGAACTGAGCGAATTCGAAGTTAACCCCATCCGTGTTGCACCCCAGGGTGCATTGGCCGTCGACGCCCTGCTCGTCCCAGCCACCGCGGTCACAGCATGAAGGAGAACCCCGTGAGCGTTCCTGACATCCGCAATGAGTTCGCAGGGCGCGTGACCGTCGTGACCGGCGGCGGCTCCGGCATCGGCCGGGCCATCGCCCAAAGGTACGGTGCTGCCGGCGGCAAAGTAATTGTCCTCGGCCGGCGCGAAGAGCCGCTCAAGGAAACCGTTGAACTGATCGCCGCAGCCGGCGGATCGGCCGACTATGTGCAGTGCGATGTCCGCGACGCCGCAGCCGTTGCCGAGGCGATCGACGGCGTCGTGGCCCGCGAAGGGCGCATCGACGGCTTGGTCAACAACGCCGCAGGCAACTTCGTGGCGCCGGGTGAGAGCCTCAGCCCTAACGGGTGGAAGGCCGTCATCGACATCGTCCTGAATGGCTCCTTCTATGCGACCCACGCCGCTGCCCAGCACATGCTCGCAGCCGGTTCGGGCTCGATCCTCAACGTCATCGCCACCTACGCCTGGCACGGCCATCCCGGCACTGTCCACAGCGCTGCCGCCAAGGGGGGCATCGTAGCGATGACCCGCACGCTTGCCGTCGAATGGGCTGCCCGGGGCGTGCGCGTCAACTGCATTGCACCAGGACCCACAGAGACCGAGGGGGCAGGCAAGGCCCTGTGGGGCACCGATGCCGCACGCGCCCGCGTCCAGGGCGGCGTGCCCGCGGGACGGTTCGCGAGTCCGGAAGAGATTGCCGAATCGGCTTCCTTCCTGATGAGCGACCGTGCCGACTACATTACCGGCGAGGTTCTCGTCGTCGACGGCGGCCAGTGGCTGGGCAAGTCCGTCTACACGGATGAAAAGGGCAATTCATGAGCATCATGACCGGAGGGGAAGCACTCGTTGCAGGTCTGGCCGAACATGGCGTGGATACTATCTTCGGCATCCCCGGTACCCACAACCTTTCCGCGTACGCGGCCCTCGCCAAATACGGCATAACGCACATCTCGCCGCGTCACGAACAGGGCGCCGCCTATGCCGCCGACGGCTTTGCGCGCACCACCGGACGCCCGGGGATTGTCCTGACAACCACGGGACCGGCAATTCTCAATGCGGCCGCCGCGGCCGCGCAGGCCTATTCGGACTCCGTGCCGGTGCTGTTCATCTCCCCGGGGCTGCCGCTGCGCCACCCGGGACGCGGCAATGGAATGCTGCACGAGGTCAAGGACCAGAGCGCTGCGATGGCTTCCCTCGTTGCCTACAGCCACCGCGTCACCAGCGTTGAGGAAATCCCCCTGGCTGTTGCCCAGGCGTTCGCCGCGATGTCGACAGGCCGCCCGCGCCCCGTGCACCTTGAAATCCCCCTTGATCTTCTCGATGAATCCGCTGAGGTTGTCCTCGTCAAGCCTGTTTCGGCAGGAGTCCTCAACCCTCCCGCTGACGCTGTAGCTGCCGCTGGCGCAGCCCTGTCCGCCGCCGAAAGACCGCTCCTGATTATTGGCGGCGGGGCTTCCAGGGCGTCCGCCCAGGTCAAGGCCATTGCCGAAGCACTCGGTGCGCCCGTGCTCGCCACGGCCAATGGCAAAGGCACCCTTCCGGAAGACCACGCACTGTCGATCGGCGCGGGTCTTCAGCACCGGGCGGTTCTCGACGCCATCGACGACAGCGATTGCGTGCTCGCGATCGGCACCGAACTGGCGCCTTCGGACTGGTGGAACGGTGTGCCCGAGTTCACGGGCAAACTGATCCGCATCGACGTCGACGCCACGTCGGTCAACACGAACGCCGTGCCGGCCCTGGGACTCGTCGGTGACAGCGCGGCCGTGCTGGAGGCGCTGCTCGCGGGTCTGGACGGCACCAAGAACGACGGCAGCGGCCGCGCAGCCAGCTGGCGGGAACGGTTCCAGGCTGACGCCCAGGCCGAGGGCGGGCCGTGGCTGGAGATCGTGGCGGGCATTGCCGAAGCCTTGCCCTGGGACGCGATCGTTGCTGCCGACAGTTCGATGGCGTGCTACTACGGTGCGCTGTCCAACCTGCCGTTGTACCGCCCGAACGCATTCCTTTACCCGAGCGGCGCAGGCACCCTCGGCTACGGGCTTCCGGCCGGCATCGGTGCCAAGGTTGCCAACCCGGACGTGCCGGTATTGGTGCTGCAGGGGGACGGCGGCATCATGTTCACGGTGGCGGAGCTCGCGATGGCCGCAGAACTGCGCCTTGCGCTGCCCATCGTCGTCGTGGACAACGGCGGTTACGGTGAGATCCGCAACGAAATGGCCGACCGCAACGAACCAGTCCATGCCGTCGCCCTGGGGCGGCCGGACTTCGTGGCGTTGGCCCGTTCGCTCGGCTGCGAGGCGGCCCACCTGGAGTCGGCCGCCGATCTGCCCCGGGCCATCAAGGCCGCTTTGGACGGCGACCGCCCCACAGTCCTGCATCTGCGTGAGCAGAGCCGCGCGTCGGAGGCCATGCTGTGAACGCGCCGCAGACGGATACCTACCGCGACGACGCCCTGATCGGTGGCGCCTGGGTCCAGGCGACGGCGACGGACGACGTCGAGAATCCTGCCACTGAAACGGTCATCGGCACGAGCGCCTTGTGCGACGGATCCATGGTCGATGCGGCGGTCACCGCCGCCCGCAAGGCGGGCCGAGGCTGGGCATTGACGCCGGCCGCCGCACGCGCGGACGCCCTCGCGGCCTTGGCCCGGGCCCTGCGCAGCATGCGCGACGAGCTCGTCGACGTCACGGTTGCCGAGGTGGGCGTTTCGGTGGTCAACGCACGCGCCTGGCATGTTGACCTCGCGATCGAGCTGATCGAGTCGGCATCTGCGAACGCACGGAACTATGACTTCGAGCAGGAGCTCGGCAATTCACTCCTGCTCCGCAAACCGGTGGGGGTGGTGGCGTGCATTACGCCATGGAACTACCCGCTGTACCAACTCGCCGCCAAAGTCGGGCCGGCTTTGGCGGCCGGCTGCACGGTGGTCCTGAAGCCTGCCGCGCTCGCACCGTTGTCGTCGTACCTTTTCGCGGAAGCGACCATTGCCGCCGGGCTTCCCGAGGGCGTGTTCAACCTGGTTCCTGGCGCCGGCAGCGTGGTCGGTTCTGCACTGGCGACCCATCCCGACGTCGATCTGGTGTCCTTTACCGGTTCGACCGCAGTGGGCCGGCAGGTCGGGGCCGACGCCGCGGCCCAACTCAAGCGCGTCTGCCTGGAGCTCGGCGGAAAGTCCTCAAGCATCGTCTGCGAAGACGCCGATCTCAAGAGCGCCGTGGAAGCCAGCGTCGACTCGGCCATGCTCAACAGCGGCCAGACCTGCAGTGCCTGGACCAGGCTGCTCGTCCCGGCCCATCGGTACGAGGAGGCGCTGGCCATTGCGGGCGATCATGCCAACAGCCTCGTCGTCGGTGATCCGCAGTCCGAAGCGACTGATGTCGGACCGCTCATCAGCGCCAAACAGCGCAACGACGTTGCCGGCGTGATCGACGCCGCCATCGCCCGCGGAGCACGCGCAGTGGCCGGCGGTTCATCCCGCCCGAGCGAGAAGGGGCACTTCGTGAGGCCCACCATCCTCGCCGATTTGGATCCCTCCGATCCGGCCAGCCAATCGGAAATCTTCGGTCCGGTCCTCGTCGTCCACCCCTACAACGGCGAAACGGAAGCCATCGAGATTGCCAACGGTACCCCTTACGGTCTGGGTGGAGCAGTCTGGGCCGGCACCGAGGCCCGCGCCCTCGGGATCGCGCGGCAGCTGGACACCGGACAGGTCGACATCAACGGTGCGGCATTCAATCCGGAAGCGCCCTTTGGCGGCTGGAAGGCATCCGGTATGGGCCGCGAACTGGGCGTCGCCGGCCTGGAGGAGTACACCGAAATCACGGCGGTTCAGCGGTGAACCGTCCCCAAACCATTCGTTCCGACAACTGCTAACGCACAAGAAAGAAACAGGAGAAAACCATGGCCAAAAAAGCCACTGAGTACTGGCCGCTAAGCGATGAGCAACGCGACATCGTTGAGTTGTGCAGGCAGTTTGCCAGCGAGGAAATCCGTCCCCGCGGCCGTGAAGTTGACGAGGCGGACGTGGTGTCGCCCGTTGACATCTTCCACAGTGCTGCGAAGGTCGGCATCACCGACTTCATGCTTCCCGAGGAGTATGGCGGCGGCGGATTCACCGATGCCTTCACGCAATGCCTCGTCCAGGAGCAGTTGTGCTGGGGGGACCCTGGCATCGGCAACTTCGTCTGCTCGAACGGATTTTTTGCGGATCCGGTCCTCGCACTCGGCACACCCGAGCAGAAAGAAAAGTGGCTCTCTCCGCTGGCCGGTCCCAATGCCTGCTTCACGTCTCTCGCGACGTCGGAACCCGGCTCGGGGTCGGACTCGGCGTCGATCGTGACCCGGGCCAACAAGGTCGCAGGCGGCTATTCGATCAGCGGCCAGAAAGCGTGGATCTCCAACGCCGGTCTCGCCGACCAGTATGTGGTGTTCGCCAAGACTGACCCGACGCAGCGCTCGAAAGGTGTTTCGGCCTTCCTGATCAAAAAGGGTGCCGAGGGCATGACCTTCGGCGAGCCGATGAAGAAAATGGGCCAGCGCGCCATAGTCTGCCGCGAGATCTTCTTCGACAACGTCTTCGTCCCGGAAGAGGACCGCCTTGGCGGTGAGGGCCAGGGCTTCTACGGCCTGATGGAGACGTTCGACATCTCGCGAGTGGTTCTTGCCGCGGCGGCAAGCGGTGCGGCCCGCGCCGCCTACGAGTACGCGCTCGACTACGCCCGCACCCGCACGCAGTTCGGCAAGCCGATCATCGAGCACCAGGCCGTGGCCTTCCGCCTGGCCGACATGGCGACCCGCATCGAGTCCTCCTGGCTGATGACTCTGCACGCCGCCCGGCAGCTCGACGCCGGCGAGAACGTCAACGGCCTCGCCGCCATGGCCAAGCTCCAGGCTTCGGAGACGGCCATGTTCTGCACCTGGGGTGCGGTCCAGACGCTGGGCGGCTGGGGATACTCGCGCGAGTATCCCGTGGAGCAGTGGATGCGTGACGCGAAGCTTGAGGAAATCGAAGAGGGCACCTCGGACATCATGCGGCTCGTGATCTCCCGCAACCTCTAGCCGGCGAGCCGCGTTTCCATTCGAGGTCAAAGCAACAGAAGGAGCAGTCCCATGAAGATCCTGGTGCTGGTAAAGCAGGTGCCGGATACCGAGGAAGAGCGCAAGCTCGACCCAGCCTCCGGCGCACTCGATCGCAGTGCGGGCGAGAGTGTCGCCGACGAAATCAATGAGCGCGCGCTGGAGGTGGCGCTGAGATACAAGGACTCGCACAAGGGGACGGAAGTCGTTGCCGTTTCGATGGGGCCCGAGGCCGTGACCAAGGCACTGCGGAAGGCGCTGACGATGGGCGCCGACTCCGCCGTTCAGGTACTCGATGAGTCACTCGCGGGAGCGGATGTGGCACGGACCGCCGTCGTGCTTGCGGCCGCCGTGAAAACCGCGGGATTCGACCTCGTCGTTGCAGGCAATGAGTCCACAGATGGCCGCGGCGGAGTGGTTCCGGCGATGGTTGCCGAACACCTTGGCCTGCCGCACCTGAGTTTCCTTGATTCTGTGGAGATCACCGGGGACACGGTCCGTGGGGAGCGCGGCACCGAGAGCGGGTCAATACGTGTCGGCGCGTCGTTGCCGGCCGTCATCTCGGTCACGGAACGCGCCGCTGAGGCCCGTTTCCCGAATTTCAAGGGAATCTTGACAGCCAAGCGGAAGCCGCTGCAGGTGCTTTCCCTGGCCGATTTGGGGATGGACCCCGCCACGATGCTTCCGCTGCTGGGCCGTTCTGTCATCGTCTCCGTGAGTGAGCGTCCGGCGCGCACCGCCGGAAAAAAGACTGTCGATACAGGAAACGCAGGCATCGAGCTTGCGGACTTCCTTGTCGCAGGCCACCTGGTCTGAGGGAGGAGCCGGACATGGCGAACATACTGACTCTGATTGAAACGTCGAGCACGGGAGGGCTGGGGAATTCCGTTCCCGGCCTGCTGGCCGCCGCGGCCAAGCTCGGTACCCCCGTGGCTGTTGTGGCCGTGGCACCCGGCAGCGGGAGGAATCTTGCCGGGGAGCTCGGCTCGCTCGGTGCTGAGCACGTCTTCATGGCCGAGAGCGAACAGCTCGGCTCGCTCCTGGTTGCTCCGCAGCTGGAGGCACTCTCCGCGGCGGTATCAGCCCTGGAACCTGCGGCAGTGGTGATCGCCAACTCGACGGAGGGCCGCGACGTTGCGGCCCGGCTGGCAGCCCGAACCCAGGCCGGCCTGGCCATCGATGCTGTCGATGTGCGTTTGGACGGCGGAGCCATTGTGGCAACGCATTCGGTCTTTGGCGGCGCGTATTCGGTGGAATCCACTATTGAGGGCGGCCTGGCCATTGTGACGGTCCGGCATGGGGCCATCGAGGAGCGGGCTGCCGCGTCGTCCGCGGACGTGACTACCGTGACGGTTTCCGCAGATCCGGCTCGTTCTGCCGTGATCGAGTCAGTCAACCATGCCGCCGAGGGCTCGGGCCGGCCGGAACTCCGGGACGCTGCAAGGGTTGTCTCCGGGGGTCGTGGCTTGGGTTCGAAGGAGAAGTTCGTGCTCGTTGAGCAGCTTGCGGATGCCCTTGGGGCGGCCGTGGGTGCCTCCCGTGCGGCCGTGGACGCCGGCTACGTTCCGCAGAGCTCGCAGGTCGGCCAGACAGGTATTACGGTCTCACCGGAGCTTTATGTTGCCCTGGGTATTTCGGGGGCGATCCAGCACCGGGCCGGGATGCAGACCGCGAAAACGATCGTCGCGATCAACAAGGACGCGGACGCCCCGATTTTTGACGTCGCGGACTTCGGCGTCGTCGGCGATGTCTTCACGGTGGTTCCGCAGTTGATTGAAGCGATCGAAGCCCGACGCGGCGGCTCCGCCAACCCTGAGAAGAATGTTGCGTCATGGCATTGACGAAACCCACTCCGAAGACCACGAGCAACAGGAGCAAAGGGTCCAGGCCTGCACTGACCGCCCTTGCTGCGTTAGTGATCCTGTTTTTGCTCGTCCTGGTGGCCAAATGGCTCCGGGACCTTCCCGGTGTCCAGTCGTTCGTGGCCGAGTTTCCCGGGCACTCGGAATTGCCTGGGGCAGCCCCCGTCGGGTTGCCGGGCTGGCTTCAATGGCAGCACTTCCTGAACGGACTGTTCATCGTGTTGATCATCCGTTCAGGCTGGCAGGTGCGCACCACGGCCCGCCCGAACACTTATTGGACGCGGAACAACAAAGGACTGCTCCGGACGAAGAACGCGCCGGCGAAGATCAGCCTTGAGCTGTGGCTCCATCTCAGCCTCGATGCCTTGTGGTTGCTGAACGGTGTTGTGTTCCTGGTGCTGCTCTTTGCGAGCGGCCAGTGGATGCGGATCGTGCCGACAAGCTGGGAGGTGTTCCCGAACGCGCTCTCGGCGGCGATCCAGTACGCGTCGACGGACTGGCCGGTTGAGGACGGCTGGGTCAATTACAACAGCCTGCAGCTGCTGGCGTACTTCGTGACCGTTTTCGTGGCGGCCCCGTTGGCGCTGGCCACAGGTCTGCGGATGTCCTCGCTCTGGCCGAAGCAAGCCACGAGACTCAGCAGGCTCTATCCGATCGAGGTGGCCCGGGCGGTCCACCTGCCGGTCATGCTGTACTTCGTGGGGTTCGTCACCGTGCACGTGACCCTGGTGCTGGCCACGGGCGCGTTAAGGAACCTTAATCACATGTACGGCGCGGGCGACGACGGCAGCTGGGTGGGCTTCTGGATCTTCGCGGCTTCCCTGGTGCTCATGATCGCCGCCTGGTTCCTGGCCAGGCCCCTGTTCCTGCGCCCCATCGCATCACTGAGCGGATCCGTCACCCGCTGAGCAAAATTGCCGTGCCGGGCCAAGCTGCTCTGCCCAAAACAGAGCCACTACAGAGGAAAGAGCTTGCACTCATGAGCGATGCAGAAAAGATTGTCATTCTCGATGGTGCCCGCACACCGATCGGAAGTTACGGAGGCGTCTTCAAGGACATCCCGGGCTTTGAGCTGGGAGCGATTGCCGCCAAAGGAGCCCTTGAGCGCTCAGGGATTGAAGCGGCGGACATAAGCGAAGTTGTCATGGGATGCATCGGGCAGGTCGGCCCGGACGCCTACAACGCCCGGCGGGTGGCGCTGGCTGCCGGTCTCGCCAGATCCACACCCGCCTACACAGTCAACCGATTGTGTGGCAGCGGACTGCAGGCCATCTGGTCGGCGGCCATGCAGATGCGCTGGAGCGGGGCGGATTTCACGCTGGCCGGCGGCAACGAGTCAATGAGCCGGATGCCGTTCTACGATTTCAACGCCAGATCCGGCTACCGTCTTGGTGACCGCACCCTGGTCGACGGAACGGTCGCAATGCTCACGGATCCGTTCCACGGCATGCACATGGGCGTCACGGCCGAGAACGTGGCCGCAAAGTACGGCATCTCCCGGCAGGACCAGGATGACTTCGCGCTCGAATCCCAGCGCAGGGCCGCCACCCACGCCGCCACGGCTGCATTCGCGGAAGAAATCACGGCCGTGCAGATCGGCGGCCGGAACCGCCGGGCCGTCGTCGCAGACGAGCATCCCAAACCAGACACGACATTGGAAGTTCTCGCCAAGCTTCGCCCGGCCTTCGAAGAGGGTGGAACGGTTACCGCAGGAAACGCCTCCGGCATCAACGACGGCGGAGCCGCAGTGGTGCTGGCGAGCGGGAGCGCTGCTGCGGAGAGAGGATTGGTTGGGCTGGTCACCCTTGAAGCCGTCACGACGGCGGCCCTGGAACCGGAGCTGATGGGCTATGCGCCGGTGCTCGCACTCGAGAAACTCTTCGCGCAGACGGGGACAACCCCGGCGGATATCGACACGTTCGAGGTGAATGAGGCCTTTGCAGCGCAGGCAGTGGCCGTGATCCGCGACGCGAAGCTCGATCCGGAGAAGACCAACCCCTACGGCGGTGCCATTGCGCTGGGGCATCCTGTCGGGGCGACAGGAGCCATGCTCAGCCTGCGCGTCGCCAAGGATCTGAAGAGGCGAGACCTGGAACTGGGTGTCGTCACGATGTGCATCGGTGGTGGCCAGGCCCTCGCCGCCTTGTTCCGCCGGGTTTCCTGAGCTGCAAACTACGGGCCAAAGCCGCCAAAGGACCGCTGGGCAACTCTCCGGCATACGCGGCCCGGCAGCAGCGGTGCGCCTGCAAGTGGCCTACCGTTAGATCACGAGCGTTCCCGGGTCTTGCCAGGCGGCGAGCCCCAGGATGCCGCCAGCCGCAAGGAAGCCGTCCTCTTCCATCGGCACAATCAACTGTGTCCGGCCGTCGCTGCTTGCCACAATCCGGCCACCCAGGAATGCCACATCCGCCAGGATCTGATCCCAGTGGCGATACTGGACATCGTGGCCCTCGCCCGGATAGACCCGTTCCACCGTTTCGCGCCCTGCCAGCGCTGACTTCCAGCGCTCCATCTGCGCCAGAGGGACCAGCTCGTCTGCACTCCCCCAGTACAGAAACACCGGGGCCCGGACCGACGACAGGTCCGGAAGCGGCTGGGAGGCGTACAGCTCAAAGGCCTGTCTCAGCCCTTCGGGGGAAACGTCCCGTCCCTTCGCAAAAAGCCCCCGCGTGGCCTCCTCGATCACCGAGTCCCTGAAGCCAGGAATCGAGTGGACGGAACTTTCGGCCGGGAACCGCCACCAGGCCACCGGATCCGCCGCCACAGTGCCTGCCTCCACAGTGCCTGCCTCCAGGTGGGAGTCCGCCCCCTCCGGCATCTCCCCGAAGGCGCAGGCCAGATGCAGGGAGCGCACCCGCCCCGGGCGGGCCGCAATGATCGTGGCTGCGTACGGACCCCCGCCGGAAATCGCAATGACGGAGACCTGGCCGATGCCCAGCGTATCCAGCAGGGACCAGACGTCCTCGGCGTACTCGGCACATCCGACGGCGGGATCGAACGCCGTCTGCCCCAGTCCGTTGCGCTCCACGGACACCACTCGGATCCCCAGCTCCTGCCGGAACGAGCGCGCGAACTCCAGGAGCCGGAATGCCCGGACGGTCGTTCCGGCGCCGCCGAGGAACAGCAGCGGAACCGCCCCGGCCCTGCCGTCGTCGATGTAGTTCACCGTGCGGCCGGAGCCCACGACGGCGGAGCAGACCACCGGACCCATCGGATCGAAGCCGGAATTCCGGACCTGGATCGCTTCAACAGCGTCAGTCAATACATCCATGGCTGTGTCCACCTATATGTAGTCGTAGAAGTTATGTGTAGTCGTAGAAGCCGCGTCCGCTCTTGCGGCCCAGCCTGCCTGCATCCACCATCCGCAAGAGCAGCGGCGGCGGGGCGTAGTGCGGTTCCTTGAATTCCTCGTACAGCGAGTTGGCCACATGAAGCGCGGTATCCAGGCCCACCAGATCCGCCAGTTTCAAGGGGCCCATCGGATGCGCACAGCCGGCCACCATCCCGGTGTCGATGTCGGCCGCCGAGGCATGACCAGCTTCCACCATCCGGATGGCGGACAGCACGTACGGGATAAGGAGAGCATTGACCACAAACCCGGCACGGTCCTTGGCCACGATGACCTCCTTGCCGAGACCCTTCGCGAATGCGCGGGCCCGTGCCAGGGTGTCGCGGCTGGTTTGCAGACCGGTGACGAGCTCCACGAGGGGCAGCACCGGTACCGGATTGAAAAAATGCACCCCCAGGACGTGTTCCGGGCGCCGGGTGGCGGCAGCAATGCGGCCGATCGGCATCGACGAGGTGTTGGAGGCCAGGATCGCCTCAGGGGCCCGGACCACGGCATCGATGCGCCGGAACGCATCGAGTTTGAGATCCATGATCTCGGGCACGGCCTCGATCACCAGCTGCCTGTCCGAGAAGGCCTCAATATCCGTGCCGAAGCTGATCCTGGCCAGGGCGTCGTCCTTGTCCGCGGAATCCAGCCGGCCGGCAGTCACAGCCTTTTCCAGCGAAGCGGTGAGCCGCTTGCGCCCGGCGGCCACGGCGGCGTCGTCGGCTTCAACAACCACCACGCCGGCACCGGCCCGGGCGCAGACCTCCGCGATGCCGGAACCCATGAGTCCGCACCCGAGCACGCCTACCCGCTGGAATTCGCCGACGTTCATCCGGGCTCCCCCGCGGGACGGTTTAGGGCGGCGTAGGCCAGCTGTTCGATGAGCAGCGAAGCCGAGGCCGAGGACTCCGCGGCGGCGTCGATTGCCGCTTTCGTCCAGGCCACCGCCATCGCCGGCTGCTGGGCCAGGAACTCCGCCCGCGCCAGGGCAACGGTCAGGGCATCACCAGCCGGTACCACTTCACGGACCAGGCCCAGGCGGTGCGCCTCTGCCGCCGTGAAGCGCTCTCCGAACAGGACGATCTCCCGGGCAATGGCGGGGCCGGCCGCACGGACCAGCCGCGTCAGCCCGCCGGAGCTGGGCAGGATGCCGAGTCCCACCTCCGGCAGGCCGAAGCTGGCGGTCTGGTCCGCGATCCGGATATCGCAGGCCAGCGCGAGCTCGAAGCCGGCGCCCAGGCAGTACCCCGACACGGCCGCCACGGTGGGCTGCGGCAACCGCGACACGACCTCATACAGTGAACCGCTCCCCCGGTAGTAGGCCGCGATCCGCTGGGGTGTCATCTCCGGCAGCTCGGACGTATCCGCGCCGGCCGAGAAGGCCCGCTCCGAACCCGCGAGCACAATCGCCGAAGCGCCCGCCACCTCCGGCGAGCGCAGCGCGTCCAGAAGCGCCTGCTCCAAGGCGGTGGAAAGGGCATTGAGTTTGCCGGGACGGTTGAGCTGCAGCACCACCACCTTGCCATGGCGCTGCAGCTTGACGAGAGGCTCGACGCCGGGATCCTGGGAGGCGCGGCCGGTCACGGCGGATTGATGTTCTGCAGTGTGTGCCACCGACGTCACTTGGCCACCGCGCCGGCGTAGCCCAGCAGGCCCTCAGCGCCCCGCTTGTTGATTTCGTTACCGATGATGACCGTCTGGATCTCCGAAGTGCCTTCCCAGATGCGATCCACGCGGAGTTCGCGCCACAGGCGTTCCACCGGGTTTTCACGCATGTACCCGCGGCCGCCGAAGATCTGCAGGGCGTTGTCCACGCAGCGGTTGGAGGCCTCTGAGGCACCGAGCTTGATGACAGCGGCCTTGGCGTTGAGGAGCTTCCGGTCCATGCCCTGGTCCGCTTCCCAGGCCACCTGGTACGTCAGCACACGGTTGGTCATGATGTCCACGGTGTTCTTGGCGAGCATGTTCTGGATGAGCTGGAATTCCAGGATGGGCTTGCCGAACTGCACGCGGTTTTTGGCGAATTCGGCCGCGAGCAGGGTGGCCCTTTCAGCGGCGCCGATGGTGCGGGCCGCGATCATGAGCCGCTCCTCCACGAACCAGTCACGGGTCAGTTCGTAGCCCTGGCCGATCTCACCCAGGATCTTGTCCGCCCCCACCCGCACGTCCTCGAAAAGGAATTCGGGGTGCTCGTAGACGAAGGTGTGCGTGTAGCGCGGGGTCCGGGTTACGGAGACACCCGGGAGGTCCTTGTCCACCAGGAACATGGTGGGGGCACCCTCCACGCTGGCGAGCACCAGGATGAAGTCCGCCGCATCCCCGACGGTGACAAAGAGCTTCTCACCGTTGATGATGTAGTAATCGCCGTCCTTGTCCGCGGTGGTCTGGATGTTCTGGGGGTCCGATCCGGCCTCCGGCTCGGTGATGGCGACGGCGTCGCGGCGTTCACCGCGGATTTCCGGGATCAGGTATTCCTCGCGCTGCGCAGGGGTGCAGGCCTTTAGGGCATTGGCCGGGCGCCACAGTGTGTCCCACAGGGCGCCGGTCAGCTTGCCCACCTCTTCGGAGACGATCGCGTGTTCCAGCACGCTGAGACCTGCGCCGCCCCACTCCGACGGCATGTTGATGGCGGCGAGACCGTGGTTGATGACCAGCTGCCTGACCTTGGCGTGCTGGTCATCCGTGAGTCCGTTATCCATTTCACAGTCGAGCTCGTACTGGTACATCTCATGTGTCCAGGCCATGGCGCGCTGCTTGATTTCGATCTGGCGGGGGGTCATCTGGAAATCCATGGGGTCCTCTTTCTAGGTGGCTTGCTTGGTTTGTCTTGCGGAACGGCTCAGCCGAGCACGATCCGGGCATCCAGCGCGATGGCGCCCGCCGGCATTGCCGCCACCGGGTTGCATTCGATTTCGGTGATCTCCGGGTGGGCGGCGGCCACCTCTGAAAGCCGGGCGACGACGTCGGCCACCGCGTCAATGTCCACCGGCGTCCGGCCGCGGGCCCCGGTCAGGAGCGCCGCCCCGCGCAGGGACAGCAGCATGTCCTTGGCCTGTGCGGCTGTCACGGGACCGAGTGCGCAGCGCACGTCACGGAGGATTTCGGCAAAAACCCCGCCGAGGCCCACCAGCACCAGCGGGCCGAAGCGCGGATCGCGTCGCACCCCCACCAGCAGTTCGACCGCGCCGGCGAGGTCCGCCATTTCCTCGATGGAGCACGACGGCGGTGCGAGCCTGGCGCCGACATCCCGCCACGCCGCGAGCAGCGCTGTCTCGTCGGCGATGTTGAGGATGACACCCCCGCGGTCCGACTTGTGGCCATCCCCCAGGGCCTTGAGGACAAGCGGGTAGCGGAGGGTTGCCGCGGCATCCAGGAGTTGGTCCTCGCTCGAAACCTCGGCCGCCCCGACGAACGGAATGCCGGCGCCGGCCAGGAGCTGGCGTGAGGGGTAGTAACCCGTCCCTTCAACGGGTAGTGCCGGGGATGGCAGCGCAGGAATTCCGGTGGCCGGTTCAGTGTGGCGCCGGGCGAGCCGTCCCAGCGCCCACGCGGCTTCCTCGATGCCGCGGTAGACGGGGATGCCTCCCTCGCGGAGTGCAGAGGCAGCGGCTGACTGCCAGTTCATCGTCTGGACGAGGACGGTGCCGCCGCTGGCGGCCGTCTCCGCCGCCATCCGTCGGGCGGCCTCCACTTCGCGTGCTGCGAGTTCGGGCCCGTAGCTTCCGTACCCGCCGAAGTAGCCGCTCATGAGGGTGGCGTCGACGTCGTCGCTCGCCGTCAGGTGGCCGAGGATCCGCTGGAAGCACATGATGTCCTGCTCCCCGCCGCCGGCGACGTCCACCGGGTTGCTGACCGCGGCCGTCGGCGGCAGCTCCGCGGCGATGGCCGACTGCAGTGCGGCGCCGAACTCGACGACGTCGAGTCCCTGGGCAGCGGCGCTGTCGCTGGCCACGGATGCCTGCCCGCCGCCGTCGGCAAACACGGCGGTCCGGGAGCCGGCCGGCACCCGGCTCCGGACCAGGGCCTGCAGGAGATGCGCCATCTGGGCGGGCGAGGTGACCTGTTCGATTCCGGCGGCGCGGCAGGCAGCCTCCACAACGATTCCGGCGGACACCATGGCGCCGGTGTGCGACTTCGCGTTGCGGACCGAGGCGTCGGTGGCGCCGACGGTCAGCAGCACAACAGGTTTGCCGGCCTCCGCGGCGCGCTGGGCGGCACGGGCGAAACGGCGTCCGTCGCGGAAGTCCTCGCAGTACACGGCGATCGCGGCGGTGCCCTCATGCTCCACAAATGCGTCGATCAGGTCCGCGGCCTCGAGGTCCGCCTGGTTGCCCAGGGATGCGAACCGGGAAACGCCCAGTCCGTGGTCCACCAGGAGGGTGGCCAGTTCCAGGGCAAGGTTGCCGCTCTGGGAGATCACGCCGATGTTGCCGACCGGGAATTCGTTGGAGGCGAGCATGAGCGAGCTGCTGTGGTCCAGCACTCCCAGACAATTGGGGCCCAGGAGCCGGGCGCCTGCGGCACGGATCTTGGCCGTGATGCGTTCCTGCAGCAGGAGCCCTTCCCCACCGGCTTCGCCCAGGCCCGCGCTGATGCCCACAATCGCCTTGGCACCGCCGGCCAGGGCGTCGTCCACGGCGTCCTCAAATCCGGCCGCCGGAACGGCGATGACCGCGAGCTCCACAGGGCTGCCGATGGAGGCGACGCTGGGAACGGCGGGGCGGCCCAGCACGGTGGACTTGCTCCGGTTCACGAGGTGGACCGGGATGCCGCCTTTGAGCGCCTGGACGGCGATCCAGTTCCCGTACTTGCGGGTGTCGTCGCTGGCGCCGATAATCGCCACGGCGTTGGGTGCGAACAGTGCGCGCAGGTTGCCTGCGGCTGCATCGGCGCCGGCGGCGGGCAGAACGGACAGGTCCGTGATTGCAGTCATGAGAGCTCCTTGGCGGGGACGGGACGGCCTGAGCCCCAGGCGTCGGCTCCGCCGTCGATGGTGATGGTGGTTCCGGTGATGTAGCGTGCGGCGTCGGTGGCCAGAAACGTGATGACGTCGGCCACGTCTTCCGGCTGGCCGAGACGCCCGAGCGGGACTCCTAGTTCCCATTCGGCGCGGGCCTCGGCCGGGTACTGTTCCAGGCCGTCGCTCATGATGCTGCCCGGGGCCACGGCCACGGAGCGGATCCCGAAGCGGCTCCACTCCAGTGCCAGCCCGGAGGCGAGATTTTCGACGGCGGCACGCGCGGCCGTGGCATGGACCATGCCTGGGATGCCGCGCCGTGGCGAGAACGCCATAAAGACCAGCAGGCCCGAGCGGTTTGGGATCATGCTCCGCGTGGCCACCTCGCGGGTGAGGTTCCAGACGGAGTCCACCGAGAGCCGGTGCACGGCACGCCAGCCGTTGAGCGAGATGTCCTCGGCCGGGGACTGGAACTGGCCTCCGGCGTTGTTGACCAGGACGTCGATCCGGCCGAAGGTGGCGAGCGCGGCGTCCACAAGTTCGGTGGCCTGCTCCGGCTCGCGGATATCCCCTGCGACGGCGATGGCCTCGCTGCCGGCCCGGCGGACCAGTTCGGCTGTTTCCTTCAGGAGGACCTCCCGCCTGCCGGCGAGCACGAGCTTCGCACCGCAGCCGGCCATGGCGAGGGCCGTGGCACGGCCGATGCCAGTGCCGCCGCCGGTGATCAGGACAACCTTTCCTGCCAGGGCTTCGGCGTGGAAGCTGGGTGCGGGCACCCCTGCCCCGTTCACGAGGCCCTCAGTTTGTCGGGAAGCTGGAAGTTGGGCGTCGCTGTGAGCAGCGATTGTGTGTAGTGATGCTGGGGGTCGGCGAACACGCCCTCCACCTCTCCGAATTCGACGATCCGGCCGCGCTCCAGCACGGCCACCTGCTGCGCGATGTTGCGCACCAGGGCGATGTTGTGGGTAATGAAGACCAGGGTGAGACCCATTTCCGCCTGCAGCCCGCGCAGCAGGTCCACCAGCGAGGACTGCACCGAGACATCCAGGGCCGAGGTGATTTCGTCGCAGATGAGGACCTCGGGTTCGGTGGCCAGTGAGCGGGCGATTGCCACGCGCTGGCGTTCACCGCCGCTGAGCTGGTCCGGATAGCGTGTGGCGTGGTCCGGCCGCAGCGAAGCACGTTCCAGTGCCGTGGCCACGATCTCGCGGGCATTCCTCACCTTGCCGCGCACGGCGGTGACGGGCTGCAGGATCAGTTCTTCCACCGTCCGCCGGGGGTTCAGGGACTCGTACGGGTTCTGGAAGATGTACTGCACGCGGCGCCGCTGATCCTTGGTGCGCTTGAAACTGCTTGGTGCCAGGGTGCCCCCGTGCAGCGAGATGGAGCCGGTGTAGTCATGATGCAGCCCGGCGATGCAGCGGCTCAGGGTGGTCTTTCCGGACCCGGATTCGCCCAGCAGCGCCACACAATCCCCGGCGTACACCTCGAGGTTGATGCCCTCCAGGACAGTGTTCCTGCCGTAGCCGGCGGTCAGCCCGTCGATTGTGACAACAGGCTGGCGCTCCGGGGCCGGGGCGGAACGGACGGGCGCAATCCGGACCGGGACCGGAGGCAGCGGCTGCTCCGGTTTGAAGCACCGCACCGTGTGCCGGGGGCCAACCTCGATGGCTGCGGGGGCGTCCGTGCCGCATCCGGCGTCCGCCAGCGGGCAGCGCGGCGCGAAGGCGCAGCCCTGCGGCCGGGCCAGCGGCGACGGCGCGTGGCCGGGAATCCCGATCATGGGGCGCTTGGCGTGAAGATCCGGCACCGCCAGGAGCAGGCGCCCGGTGTAGGGGTGGCGTGAATTGGCCAGGACCTCGGCTGTGCTGCCGATTTCCACGATCCGGCCGGAATACATCACGGCAATCCGGTCGGCCAGCTCGGCAACCACCGCCATATCGTGGCTGATGTAGACGGCGGCACAATCGTAGGTCTTGCACATGGAGCGCACGGTGGCCAGAACGTGCTCCTGGGTGCTGACGTCCAGGCCCGTCGTGGGTTCATCCATAACAATCAATGCCGGACGCGCGGTGAAAGCCATGGCGATGGCTACGCGCTGCTGCTGGCCGCCGGACAACTGGTGCGGGTACCCCGCCAGGAAGGCGTCGTCGTCGGGCAATGCCACCTCCCGCAGCACCTCTCGGACCCGGCCCAGCACCTGGGCTGATGGGCCGGAAAGGCATTCCTTCAGCTGGGTGCCGATGCGAAGGGCCGGGTTCAGCGCTGACGCCGGCGACTGCGGGATGTAGGCAACCGTCCGCCCGCGGAGCTGGCGCACCTGGCGCCAGTGCAACCCGGCCAGCTGCTGCCCGGCCACGCTGACGCTGCCGCCGTCGAGCTGGGTGCCTTCCTTGCAATAATTCAGCAATGCCAGGCCAAGCGTGGTCTTGCCGGAGCCCGATTCGCCGACGACCCCCAGTATTTCGCCGGGACGGACTTCAAGGGACAGCTCCTCGATGATCGCAGCCATCGACGGAACACCGATGATTTTCAGATCCTCCACCACCAGGGTGGGTGCGGCCGTGCTCATACCGTGACTCCTTTGTCGCTGCCGATGGATGCCTTGGCCAGACCGTCGGTCACCAGGTTTGTGCCGACCGTCAGCACGGCGATGGCGATGACGGGCAGGGCCACCGACCACGGGGAAATTGTCAGGGCAATCCGGTTCTCGTTGATCATCAGGCCCCAGTCCGCAGCGGGCGGCTGCATTCCGAGTCCCAGAAAGTTCAGCCCCGCAACCAGCCCGATCGAGTACGTCAGACGCAGGCCGGCTTCCACAGCCAGCGTGCTGCTGATGTTCGGGACGATCTCGCCGATCATGATGCGCCAGCGCGGAATGCCGACCGACTCGGCGGCCTTGACGAAGTCCCGCTCCACCACGGACAGCGCGGCGCCGCGGACCACGCGGGCAACCCGGGGAAGGTGGCCGAGGCCCACCATCAGTACAAGCAGCCACAGCTGCGGACCGATGATGGAGAGGAACAGGAGAGCCAGCACGATCTGCGGAAACGCCAGGGCCACATCGCCGGTGCGCATCAGCAATTCATCCAGCCAGCCCCTCCGGTAGGCGGCCAGCACTCCCACCAGTGCGCCCAGGCCCACGCCGAGGGCGGTGGCGACGATCGCGAGGATCATCAGGGTCTGCCCGCCTGCAAGGAAGCGCGAAAGGACGTCCCGTCCGAGGTTGTCGGTGCCGAACGGCCCACCGGTGCCCGCAGCTGAGAAAGGCGCCGCCACAAAGTCCGTGGGGGAATGCGGTGCCAGGTACGGGCCGAAGAATGCCACGGCCAGAACGGCCAGGCTCAGCACAAGGCCCACCACCGTGCGTTTGGACTGAAGTGCCCGCCTGAAAAGCCCCTGCTTGCGGGCGGCGCGGCCTGTTTCCGCGGAACTGCCGGCGGTCCGGGTGCTCGTGCTGATGCTCATGGTGCCGTCCTTACTTTCGGGTTGGCGGCGAGGGTGACCACATCGGCAAGGAGGTTCACCACCACGTAGAAGAGGGCTATGACGATAACCAGTGCCTGCACCACGGGCAGGTCCCTGTTGTTTACGGCGTCTATCAGCTGGAATCCGACGCCCGGGAAGCGGAACAGGAACTCGACGATCACCACACCGCCGATCAGCCAGGCGAGCTGCAGCGCAATCACCTGGGCCACCGGGCCGATGGCATTCGGCAAGGCATGGCGCAGGATCACGATGCGCTCCGGCAGCCCCTTGAGCCGTGCCTGCTGGACGTACTGGCTGTCCAGGACCTCGAGCATGGTGGCCCGCATGATGCGGATGATGTACGGGGAGACAGCCAGCACCAGGGTCAGGACCGGAAGCACCAGCTGTGCCGGGTTGCTCCAGACCTGTTCACCCGGGATGAGGACAAACACGGCCGGGAACAGATGGAAAAGCCCGGTTGCCAGAAGCAGGACCAGCAGCACTCCCACCACGAATTCCGGCAGCGAGGCCAGAACCAGGGTGACAATTCCCGTCACGTGGTCCACAGCCGTGTCCTTCTTAAGCGCACTCCAGGTTCCGATGCCGATCGAGAGGGGGATGGCGATGACGGCGGCACACGCCATCAGGACGGCCGAGTTCTGAAGCATGGGGGCGACGGCATCACTGACGGGTGCTCCGCCCGCCAGCGACGTGCCCAGGTTGAACGTCAGCAGGTGTCCCAGCCAGCCGAAGTACTGTTCCGGAAGGGATCCGCCGAGGTTGAGCTGTTCGCGCAAGGCAGCGAGCCGTTCCGGGGTGGCCTCGCGGCCCAGGATGGCCTGGGCCGCGTCACCGGGCAATGCCTGGGTGGCGAGGAAGACCACCAGCGAAACAACCCAGAGGGTGAACAGCCCGAACATTGAGCGCCGGACCAACAGTCTCCGGATGCCCCCGCACTCGGGCTTCGGGGCCCGGATGTTCACGGCTTGTCCCTTCATGACTTGTCCCTTCATGACCGGGGTTGCCACTATTTGTTCAACCAGACGCTGCGGAAGCCGAAGGACGTCAGCGGGATCCCGCTCTTGTCCGGCACCAACCCGGTGACGGCGGAGCTGTGGGCATCTACGCTGTTGGGGAAGCCCCAGATGATGTAGCCGCCGCGGTCGAATTCGATCTTCTGGGCCTGCTTGATGAGCCCGCAGCGTGCTGCCTCATCCGTGGTGGACTGGGCGCTGTTGACGAGTGCCGACCATTCCGGATTATCCCAGTGGGTCTCGTTGTAAGGCGCTCCCGTGAGTCCGGACGCCGCTGTCTGAGGCAGGTAGTCGCGGGTGAACCAGAAGTCCTGGGAGAAGTTCCATTTCAGGTACTGCTCCCCATAGAACTCACCCGGGTCCACCTTTTTGACGTTGACCGTCACACCCGCTGCTTTGGCCTGCTGAGCGAAGACCTGTGCTGCCTCAACCAGTCCGGCCGCCGCCGGCGACGTCACCAGATCGACGCTGAGGTTACTCTTGCCGGCCTCGGCCAGCAGCGACTTGGCTTTGTCGATGTCCTGGCTGCGCTGTGCAACGTCTGAGGGGTAGCAGGCATCAAGCGGCGAGTACATGTCGTTGCCGATGCTCCCGTGACCGCCCAACACCTGATCAACCATCTGCTTGCGGTCAACAATGAGCCGGAAGGCCTTGCGCACCTTGGGATCGTTGAATGGTTCCTGGTCAACCCGCATGGTGAACGGCAGCCATGAGCCCGTGGACGATTCGAGGACCTTCATGGCCGGATTGGCCTTGACCACGTTGACCTGTCCCAGCGGCAGTTGGTCGATGGCGTCCACTTGGCCGCCGAGGAGCGCGTTCACCCGGGCAGTATCATCCGGGAAGTCGATGATGGTGACTTTATCCAGGTACGGCTGGCCGGCCCGCCAGTAGTGCGGGTTCTTCACAAACACGCTCTGCTGGCCAGGGGTGAAGCTGTCCAGCATGAAGGGACCGGAGCTGACTGGCTTCTTGGGGTCGTAGCCGGCGGTGACAATGCCGGAGGTGTATTGGGCGACTGTGTCAGGGAACGTGGCGTACGGTGCGCTGAAGGTGAAGACGACGGTCTGGGAGTCAGTTGCCGTGAGTTCGTCGCGCTTCAGCGTGGCCAGGGCCGCGGCACCGGCCATCGGCGCTTTGGGATCTGTGATCCGCTTGAAGGTGAAGACGACGTCGTCGGCGGTGATGGGTTTACCATCACTGAACTTCAGGCCGGCCCGCAGGTGCACGGTCCACGACGTCGCATCGGCCGACGGCGTAATCGTGTCAGCCAGCGCCATTTGGATCTTGTGTTCGTTGTCGTAGCTGGCCAGCGTGTCGTAGAGCTGGATGGCACGGGCTTCATCCGGATGCGTCACGGGTGCGTGGGCATCCAGGGTGTCCTTGGCTGATCCACCCACAAGGCCCACGCGCAGATTGCCGCCGGGTTTGGGTGTAGAGCCGGCGGCGGCCGCGGCCGGGTCCGCTGCCGCACCTGAAGAACACCCGGACAGTGCCAGAAGCGAAACGCTCATGGCCAGAGCAGTAATGAGGTGAAAACTCTTGTGGCGTCGGTGGACGGTCATGGGCGGTGCCTCCTGCGGCGATGAAGGAAGGTTTGAAGGATCCTGACGCATTGACTGACGCGTCGGTCATTTGTCTAGCTTTGTGTCTCCCATCACAACTGTCAAGACTCAGATCTGCTCTGAGACCATAGATGCCTACATCTAGGCAAAAATCGGCCTGTCATAAACGGGAGAATTCTGGCGACCGCCCAGCCTCCGCCTGAAACTTCACACCAAATCTTTGACTGACGGGTCAGTTTTGAACTAAGCTATAGTCGTCGATACAAGCGATGTTCCGTGGAAGGAACTGCAATGAGTGATGCGGCCGAGTCCAGGGGATCCCAGGAACGCAGGAACGCGATTCTTGAAGCCGCGTGGCAGCTGATAGCTGAGCGCGGGTACCACCATGTCCGGGTGCAGGACGTAGCCAGGATCTGCGGCACCAGTACCGGCACCATCCACTACTACTTCCCCGGCAAGGACGATGTCCTCCGCGAGGCACTGCGCTACTGCGTGGACCAGGCCTTCGTTCGCCAGGGCGCGGTGCTGAGCCAGATAGACAATGCGCACAAGCGCCTGCTGGCGCTGATTGAGCTTCAGCTGCCGGTTGGCATCCAAGTACGCAACGAGTGGTCCATCTGGCTCCAGTTCTGGTCCGAAACCTGCCTCAACCCTTCGCTGCGGCCCATCCACAACGACTTCTACGCCCGCTGGATGGATGCAGTTGTCAGTATTGTCCGCCGCGGCCAGCGCCAGGGAATCTTCCGCGACATTGATGCGGTGGGATTCGCACGCCTGCTGACCTCGGCCACCGACGGCGCAGCCATCAAGATCCTGACCGGCGCCCCTGACATGACGGTTGATGTCATGCGGACCATGCTGGTGTCCATTGTGGACAAGGAACTCAACCTGACCCAAAGCGTGGTCTGACCCATGACCGGCATGGCAGTGCCACAACATGGACTTCGTGGCCTGTGGCGTTCCCGTCTGGAACACCGGACCCGCCACGCTGCGGGCCAGGACGGGCCCGGACTGCGCCGTGCCGCCGTCGCCATCACCGTCTACGCAAAGGCCGACGCCCCTCACTTTCTGATGATCAAGCGTGTGGCCAGGGGCTCCAACGCCGGGCAGTGGGCGCTTCCCGGCGGACGGATGGATCCGGGCGAGGATCTTGTGGACACAGCACTGCGCGAGTTGCACGAGGAAACGGGGATCGCGGCATCGCGTGACGATGTCGTTGGCGTGCTGGACGATTTTCCGGCCAGCCGCGGCATCGTCATCACTCCCGTTGTTGTCCTGTTGGACGGGCCGCAGCGGCCCCGCAGGCATCCGGCCGAAGTGGCCTCGCTGCACCCGCTGCCACTAGGGGTCCTGACGGCCCCGGGGGTCCCGCGCTGGCAACCGCAGCCAGCCGGTGGTTCGCTCCTCCAAATGCCGCTGCGCCGTGACATGGTGGTCCACGCGCCAACGGGCGCCATCTTGTGGCAGTTCGCTGAGGTGGTGCTGCGGGGGCGCGAGCTGCGTGTGGCGGAGCTCGCCGAACCGGCCTTTACCGCCAGCTAGGTCCCGCCAGGCTCGGCCTTGGCCGCGGCGATCGCGTTGCGTTCGATGCACGGGATCTGCACGAGCCCGCCGATCGGGTCACAGGTCAGGCCGAGGTTGTGCTCCATCGCGATTTCCGCGGCGCCGTTGGTGGGGGCGGTGACCACGCGGCCGCCCGCCCTGCTACGCCGAAGTGATGCGCGAGCGGATTCTCGCGAATCAAAAAAGCAGAGGCGCTTATGCGTGCGTATTAGAAGCAGTGCAGCTGCCAGTCGCTGCGACGCAGAATAAATGTGAGGCCCCGATATTCATGTGATCACGGGGCCTCTCATCTTGTGTTTGGGACTATTGGTCAGCTTTTTGCTGGGCGGCGCTCACGGCCCGACTTTCATCAGTTCCGGCTCTGACTCGATGGAGCCGCTATTGCGTTGGCGCAGGCGTTTCTCCACCACAAGACCCGCCAGGCCAAGGATCACGAAAACCACAATCACTGCGTAGTTCTGGTACCAGGGTGCTTCTGGCTGCCGCGGCCATGCAATATTGACGATCTCAAAACCCAACCACAGCAGCGCCGCCATGTTTACGACTGGGCCGAGAACTGCCAGGCTGAAGGGTCCGGTCTTCCACTCTCCTTTTAGCCGAACTATCAGCGCGGCCAGCACTGGAAATATGAAAGCCACGTAGAAGCCCGCCGTTGCGAAGGCAATAAGGGCGCCATACACCTGCGATGCCGACAGAGCAAGGACAATCAGCGAAGCGACCGCGGAGACTAGGAGGGCGTTGATGGGCAGTCGGTCGGTCTTGCTGAGACGCTTCAGAACCTTGGCCGCAGGTAGAGCATCCAGCCTGGCGAATGCGAAAATCGATCGAGATACAGCCGCCTGGAGCGCCACCGTCCCCGCGATGAATCCCAGGACGATGGTCACCAGGAGGGGTTTGGTGATTCCCTCGCCAAGATTGGCCGTGAGGGTTGTCGTAATCGGGTCCGGGTCTGCCCCCGACATGGCGGCGTCAATATCCGGGATTGCGAGGAGCAGGGCCAGGCATGAAAACGTTATGACAGATGCCACCGTGACCAGCGACGTCAGTACTGCCCGCGGCACTTTGCGTTCGGGAGATCGAACTTCCTCGGCTATTGCGCCCGCACTTTCAAATCCCACAAACGACCATCCGATAATTGCCACTGCGGCAAGGAAAGGCCCAAAGACATATGCAGTTGTGTCGGGTGCGGTTCCGAAAGACTCCAGAATCGTGCTGAGGGAATTTCGGCGATGGAAGATGATGAGTACCAACCCGACTCCCAGGCTGGCGATGACCTCGCACGCGATGCTCACAGTCACTAGCAGACTCAGCCATTTCCTTCCGGCGGAGTTGGCTATGGTACTCACTAATAGGATGACGGCGCCCAGCATGATTTTCGTTGTGGTGTCAGGCTGTTCTATGCCTAGCAATGAGGCAAGAAATGTGCCTCCACCGAAGGCCACAGCGGCAACTGTGATGATCAGGGTCCAGATATAGGCCCATCCTGCGTACCAGCTGTAGGTGTGCCCGAGAAGGGATCTAGACCAAAGGCAGACTCCGCCGGCAACAGGCCAACGTGAAGCGAGCTCGGCAAGTACAGCTGCTACTAGCGCCTGACCCAAGAGGACGACTAAAAGGCCCCACCAGAAGGCCGGGCCTGCCGCTAGCAGGGCCAAGCCAAAAACTCCGTACAAGCCGATAATTGGCGACATGAAGGCGAACGCCAAAGAGAAAGAGGACCAGAACCCCATCTCCCGTTTGAGTTGGAGGGATTCAGGATTAGGCGTCTGTGTTGGACCAGGTACGTCCGACAACAGCTGGGACGGGGAGTTCATTGCTATGAGCCTTCTTTCGCTGGGTCGGTCTTAGGGTGGAAGCTTCACAACGCGCAGCGGGCGTGGCTGATGCGCGGCCAAGGGCTTCGCCCTGGCCTGTTGTGTTTTGGGATCACCAATGTTCGCCGTGTCGCACGGCTCAGTAGTCCGGATTCAGTAGTCCGGATAGAGCTCCGCGGACGCTGTAACTGGATTGAGGGGCTCGGCAATCAATGCAGGGTCACCGAGTGCCGCTTCCGCGAGTGCTTCGCACGTCGAGAAGCGGACGTCGCCTCGTTCCAGCGCCGTTTCGATAACGGTCCGCAGCGCCTCCAGCCGTCCTGCCCGCCCAGTGAGGAACGGGTGGCAGGTGAGCATGAAAAGAGCACCATGACGTCGCATTGCGTCGATCTCGTGAATCCACATGTCCGCCACGACAAGTGGCGACTGGATGATTTCACCGATCTTGGGTTCCGGAAGGAAGGCATACTGCTCCCAGTCGTCCAGACTCCAATGCGGGGGGAGCTCCGCAACCGTTCCTGCGGGGGTTTCAATGAGATACGGGACGTCCGCATCCATCAGGCTGGAATCGTATTTCAACCCGTACTCAGCCACCAACGACGGTGTCTGCCACGAGGGCTCCCACATCGCGGCGCGATGCCCCTTTGGAGAAATGCCGTAGCGCCCGAGCGCGGCAAGAGCCAGATCGAAGTCGGCGCGTTCGTCGTCGAAACTCATGTTCACCGCGGTGCGGTGAGTGTGTGAGTGGTGCGCGATCTCGTGCCCCGCTTCCAGGACCTGTTCAACCATGCCGGGATATCGGTCCGCGGTTACGCCTGGAATGAAGAATGTCGCCGGCTGCTGGACATCCTTCAACATTTGGAGAATACGCGGAACACCCACCTTGGGTCCGAACGCCTGGTGAGTCATCGCCATCGCGTTGTCGGCATAGCGGCGGCCGGCGGCCAGGACGGGCGACTCGGCGTCGACGTCGAACGTCAACGCCGCAACGCATGCCGCCCCCTGCCTCCATCCGCTCTTATCGAGGTCAGTTCTCATGGGTGGAGAGCCAGTCGGCGTAATCGCCGAGGGCCCGCTGCAGTGGCCAGGCCGATTCGTAGCCCAGATCCTTGGCTGCGGAAGCGATACTGAAGTGGCCCTGCAAGTCCAGGGTCGGATCCGTCCCGGGCCCGATCTCCACGGTGGCGTCCGGGAATGCGATTCGAACTTCTTTGACGACGTCGCTGAGTGTCCAGTACTCGCTGCCGGAGATGTTGTAGGCCAGGGACCTGGCCGAGGCTGTTTGCGATGTCTGGACTGCCGCCAGTACGGCAAGAGCGACGTCGCGGACGTAGACCAGGTTGTAGCGGTGGTCGGCCCCGTGGTCGAGTGAGAATGAACCGTCGCGGACTACGCCACGCATAATATCCCGCATGACTTCATCCATGCGGTTTCCGGGTCCGTAAACCTGGCCGATGCGCAGGGAGATGACGTCGATTCCATACCTGTCGCCGTAGACCTGTCCGAGCCATTCCCCGGTAACCTTCGTCACGGCGTAAGGCGTCGTCGGATTTACTGGCTCCGATTCGAGAACTACCGGTGCTGAGGTCTTTCCGTACACGCACTCGGAAGAGAAGTTGATGATCCGTTTGACGCCGTGGAGTCGTGCCGCCTCGAAAACCGCCACCGTTCCCTCGACGTTGGCAGCAAAGGTTGCCAGGGGAAAGCTCAGGGAATAGGTCGGGTGGGATATTGCGGCGGTATGGACGATGGTGTCGACGTCGTGCTCCTTGAATACCTCAAGGAGACGAGGGATATCAAACAGCTCGCCCTGAACGGAAACGACATCGGGGCGTGGAGCGTCGAGGAAATCCCGGTTGTAGCTAACCGTTTGATGGCCGGCGTCGGCAAGTTCGTTGACTATGTGGCGTCCAGTGAATCCGGCACCACCTGTGACCAGGACGGAGCTCATGTGATTTTGCCTTTCAGTGTGTGTGTTAGATGTGAGATTCAATGCCCAAGCGGGAACGTCGTCGTTCGACCACCGTCGACGACCAGGTTTGTTCCCGTGACATATGAGGATTCAGGACCTAGCAACCACAGCGCAGCGGCTGCAATCTCCTCCGGCAGAGCGAATCGGCCAAGCGGTACGGAAGCTTCGTCTCTGGCGCGTTCTTCTTCGTTCGCGAACTCGGCCGCAAGCATCGGAGTATCTGTCGTGCCCGGCGACAGTGCGTTGACCCGGACGCCTGCAGGTGCAAGTTCGGCGGCCAGGGACCGCATCATCGAAAGTACGCCGCCCTTGGTCGCGGTGTATGCGGTGTAGCCCGCCTGGCCGACGAGTGATAGCTCGCTGGCCGTGCAGACGAGCGATCCACCGCCGTTGGATGAGAGCGTTCGCGCCGCTGCCCGGGCGAAGTGGAAAGTGCCGGACAAGTTCACCCGGATCAGTCTCTGCCACAGCTCGTCGGACGTTTCGGCGATGGGCGCAACACTGGAGATTCCTGCGGCGTTGAAGGCCCCGCTCAGGGGTCCGAGTTCTGCTTCCGCCTGGGCGAAGGCGCTATCGACCTGCACGGACTCAGATACGTCGGCTTCGAGGAAGATCACAGCGCCCGACAGTTGGCGTTTTGCGTCTTCAAGCAACCGGTCCGGGAGCCCGACCGCTGCAACCCTTGCCCCTTGCGCCAGAAGGGCCCGAGTTGTCGCGAGACCGATGCCGGAGCTGGCTCCGGAGACAAGGTAGGCCTTGTCCTGAAAATGGCTCATGTCTTCTCTTCCCCATTGGTTGTGGCAGGGCGGGCAGTATGCCCCCGGGTACTATTCGGGGGCATACGCCGGAATTGCCGATGTAGCCGGGATTGCTGATTTAGCCCACGAGCGCACGAGTGTGGTCGTTAAGGAACATGCCGCGGGGGTCGAACTCCCGGCGTACCTGGATGAAGGTGTCAAGCTCCGGGTAGAGACGCTCCAGGCGGCTCCTCGTCATGAAATGGATCTTTCCCCAGTGTGCGCGTGGCTCGAATTCCTGCAGCACCGCGTCTGCATCCCGGAAGAAGGGCCAGTAGTCGGTTCCAGGTTCGGTGGTCAGGGTAATGACGGTGGTGTCGCGTCCTTGGAACTGGGACATGTACCCCTCGTCGGCTTTCACCCAGCGGACCTCGACGGGGTACTTCTGGTCCGAATGCTTGGTGCGGATCAGGTCCTGGACAGCCTCGACGGCCTCCAGGCCGTGCCCGCTGGGAACGAAGTACTCGAGTTCATGGAAGGGTGTGGTGAATCCGCCCGGGTAGATGCGGTAAGACCGGTCCAGCCGGGCACCCTCCGTGCCGGAAATTTCACGCTCGTCCTTGACCTGCGCGATGTTGTACCGCTTGGTGTAGCTGCGGTTCGCCATGCCCTGGCCCGGCGAACCGGGCAGGTCCAGGAGCTCGCATGAATCGTCGTCCGGGCACCAGAGGAACGAGTAGTGCCGGTTCGCGTCGATGTCGGCCTGCCAGGTTGCCGCGGTCTCCGCCCAGGTGGGATACGTAATCTCCTCCTGCAGGTAATAGCGGTCCTCGACCGCCAATTCGACCTCCAGGAAAATTCCGAGCGTCCCCAATGCGACCTGGGCGGCCCTGAGTTCGCGGAGCTGCCCTTCACCGATTTCGACGACTTCGCCGTAGCCATTGATCAGCCTGACCCAACGCAGGGCTGATGAGAAGCTGCCCAGGTTCTTTCCGGAGCCGTGGGTGCTGGTGGCGAGTGCCCCGGCGATCTGCTGCTTGTCGATGTCGCCCTGGTTGCCCAGTGCCAGCCCCTGCTGCCACAGCGGATCGCCAAAGGCGCTGATGGTGGTTCCGGCCAGGGCCCTCGCGCGACGCCGCACAGGGTCGGTTCCGGTAACGGCCGAGAGTGCGGACATGTCCATCAGGACGCCGCCCGTCTGAACAAGCGGAGAGGACGAATGCCCTGAGCCGACTGCGCGCACGGGCAGGCCTTCGCGGATGGCGAACCGGACGGCGTCGAGCGCTTCCTGTTCAGTCCGCGGCCGGACGGTGAAAGCCGGCGTGGCGCTCTGGTTTCCGCCCCAATTGGTCCACGTTACATCTGTCCCGAAGGGAGCGGACGGGGTCGCGGCGCGCGCCGACGACGCGGCGTGGGGATGATTCGTGGTGGTCATTGCTGAGCTCCGATGCTGGTCTTAACGCTCATGCGCCGTGGTTGATCATGACGTGCTTGGTCCGGGAGTAATCGTCCAGGGCATACAGCGAGAGGTCGCGGCCGTAGCCGGATCCCTTGAATCCGCCCCACGGAACCTCGCAAGCCAATACCAGGTGTGAATTGACCCAGACGGTGCCGAAATCGAGCTGCTTCGGAACGCGGAGCGAGAGGCTCGCATCCCGCGTCCATACTGAGGCGGAAAGGCCGTAGGGGCTCTCGTTTGCCCGAGTAATGGCCTCTTCAGTGGAGCTGAAGGACTCGACGGTGACGACGGGACCAAAGATTTCGTGGGTAGCAATATGCGCGCCGGCCGGTACGTTGCTGATCACTGTGGGTTCAATGAAGTAGCCGGGGCCTTCCAAGGCCGAACCACCGATGGCCATCTGAAGGCCCGCAGCCTTTGCCTCGGCAAGCGATTCCTTCACGCGTTCGAAATGCGGGCGCGAAATCATGGGACCGATTTCCACGTCGTCCCCTGCCCCCGGAGCGCCGACGGCCAGCGTGCCGACTTCCCGTACCAAGTGCTCGGTGAACTCCTCAGCCACGGACTCGTGGACAAGCACGCGGCAGGCAGCGCCGCAGTCCTGGCCGGCATTCCAGAAGCCGGCGTTTCGCACGCCGGCGGCGGCCGCGCGGAGGTCGGCATCGGGGAAGACAACAACAGGGGCCTTGCCGCCGAGTTCCAGATGGACACGCTTGACGGACCTGGCCGCGGTCTCCGCCACTGCCTGCCCGCTGACGACGCTCCCCGTCAACGCAACGAGGGCGACATCAGGGTGTTCGGCGAGTCGCTGCCCAACGGTTCGTCCTTGTCCCGTCACGACGTTGAGAATTCCATCGGGGATGCGTCCAGCAACAAGTTCTGCCAGCTTCAGCGTCGATAGCGGAGTCTGTTCCGAGGGCTTGAGGACGATGCTGTTTCCGGCGGCCAGGATGGGCGCGATCTTCCAAGCAGCCATCAGCAGCGGGTAGTTCCAAGGAGTGATGACGCCTACGACGCCGACCGGTTCCCTGAGGATGACCGAGGTGTGTCCGGTGGCGTAGTCGCCACCTGCCATGGACGTCAGTGTGCGGGAAGCTCCGGCCATGAATCGGAAGGTGTCGATGGTGCTGGAGACATCGTCCTCCGCGACGGTCCGCGGTTTACCGGTGTTGGCGGACTCGATGATTTCGAACGCTTCACGGTTGGCTTCAATGATGTTGGCGATCAGGGAGAGCACCTCGGACCGTTCCTTCGGTGTCGTGGCGCCCCAGGACTTCTGGGCCGCCACGGCCGCCTCAACCGCATCGTCCACATCCGAGGCTGTGCCTGCCTGCACGGACGTGATGACCTGCTCCGTGGTGGGGTCGACGACGTCGATGAGCTGAGTCGAGGAACCGGGAACAAACGCTCCACCGATGAAGTGTCCTGTGGGCGGCAAGACGCTTGCGCAGCTTTGCTCCGCGGAGGAACGTCGGACTGTGAACCGCTCGGTGTCAGTGAGTGTCATGATGTTTTGCCTTTGCTTTCTGCGCCGTTTTCGGCGTCGGGAGTTTGTGTTGGGGGCGGGCGGTACGCCCGCGGAGGGCGGTGCAGCCCGGGGTGGGCGGTGCAGGCCCGGGGTGGGCGTTACGCCCGAGGGGCTTCAATCAGGTCAGCTGCGAATGTGCGTGACTGAAAGGGGGCGGCATCCTGATTCTTCCGGAACGCCCGTGCCGCAAAGTAGTAGAGCGGTGCAACAACCACCAGGCCAACAATCCAGGAGAGGTCCACGCCGTTCATCGCTGCGGCAATAGGACCTGTGAACATCGCTGTTGCCGAGAACGGAACCTGGATCAGTGCGCCGGCAACATAGGCTCCGATCGCAACCCAGTTGAACCTTCCGTACACCCCGCCGTCGCGCTTGAAGAAGTCTTCAACCCTGTAGTCGCCGTGCCGCAGAAGGTAGTAGTCGACCAGGTTGATGGCCGTCCAGGGAACCAGGACGTACATCAGGAAGGAGAGGAAGTTCGTGTAGAAGAAGATGAAATTGTCGCGGGCGAACAGCGCGATCAGGAGGGCGAGGGTGAAGAGGAGGACCGCCGCGATGGTCCGGGTCTTGGCGTGGGGCAACCAGGTCGGCCTGAACGTCTGCCCAATGGTGAGGGTGCACAGGACCCCGCAGTAGAGGTTCATGGCGTTCGACGCTGCAACGCCAAGGCAGAAGATTCCGATGACTGCCATGGTCCATGGCTGGAGCAGGGCTCCCAGGCTCCCGACTATTTCGACGTTGCCGCCATCGTTGGTCAGTGCCAGGGCGAGCGTTCCCACCAAGGCACCCAGGATCATCGGGAAGAGTGTTCCCAAGACGCAGCCCGAGTAGGATGCCCAGAACGCCGGGGCCGAGCCGGTGCCCTGAGGCATGTAGCGGGAGTAGTCCGAAACGTAGGGGGCGTAGGCCAGCTGCCAGAGGGCGGAAACGGAGATGGTGGCCATGAAGCCCACCCAGTTGAAGTTTCCCTGGTCCAGGAAGCTGGCCGGCAATCCGTGGACGGCCAGGATCCAGACGAAGGCCAGCACCAACGCAAGACCGGCCACGACGCTCAAGAAGCGTGCATAGGCGTGGATCAGCCGGTAGCCGAAGATGGTGGCAACGACGCTCACGACCCCGATGACAATGATGCCTGCGTCAACACTGATGCCCGGGTTGACTGCGGCTAGTGCTTCGCCGCCAAAGACGAGGTTCGCCGCGAAAAACCCGACGTACATGATCACCACGATGACAACGATCAGCAGCGCCCCGTACGAACCGAATTGGCCGCGGGTCTGAATCATCTGCGCCACGCCCAGCTGCGGGCCTTGGGCCGAATGCAGTGCCATGAAGATGCCACCGACGAGGTTCCCAATGATGATTCCGACGATGGCGGGCACAAAGCTGAGCCCGAACACCGTGGTCGCGAGTCCCCCGGTCACGATTGTCATGATCATGATGTTGGAACCGAACCAGATGGTGAAAAGGTCCCGTGCTTTGCCGTGGCGTTCGTCGGCCGGGATGGGTTGAATGGTCTTGTCTTCGAGCCGGGGCACCTCGGCCGCGACGGCGTGAGTGGGGTGAGTGCTCATGATGCATTCCGGGAGTTCATGGGAACCTCTTTGTTCTGTCCCGGCGCTTCGTCGAGCACGGGATCTGATGTATCAATCATTCGTGACTTTTGTCACAGTGGATATCCGGCGATTGAATAGACGCCGTAAACCTGTTCATACATATGTACAAATCAGGCGCGATGCCGAGCCCTTGTGGGTCAAACGGTGACGGCTTGCAGCTCTTGGACGACGTTGGCGGAGGCCTTGCTGCGGTTTACCATCAGGGCGAGAAGGTCGAAAACGAGGGTCGCCGCGGCGACCGTGGTGATGTCTGCGTGGTCGTAGGCCGGAGCGACCTCGACGACGTCAGCGCCCACGATGTTGATGCCGTCCAGTCCGCGGAGCAGCGCCAGCAGTTCGCGGGAGTGGAGCCCGCCCATTTCCGGAGTGCCGGTGCCCGGCGCGTAAGACGGGTCGAGGACATCGATGTCGATGGAGACATAGACCGGGGTGTCGCCCAGCCGCTCCTTGACGCGCTGGATCGCGGCCGGAACCCCGATCACGTCCAGGTCCGAGCAGCGGATGATCTGGAAGCCGAACTCGTGGTCGCGGAGGAAGTCGTTGCGGTCGTAAACCGGGCCGCGGATGCCCACGTGCATTGACTTGTCCTCGACGAGAAGGCCTTCTTCGAAAGCCCGGCGGAAGATGGTTCCGTGCGTGACCGGCTGGTCAAAATAGGTGTCCCAGGTGTCCAGGTGTGCGTCGAAGTGGAGCAGAGCCACCGGACCGTGGACCTTATTCAACGCCCGCAGCATCGGGAGCGCGATGGTATGGTCGCCGCCGATGGAGATGAGCCTCTTGCCGGAGCCGGCGTCGCCGAGGAGCCGGAGGGCCTGCTCCTCGATCTCGCGGACTGCGCGGGCGATGTCGTAGGGGGTGCAGGCGATGTCGCCCGCGTCGACAACTTGGGCTTCGTATACAGGCTCGACGTCAAGCTCCGGGTGGTAGCCGGGGCGCAGGAGCCGCGACGCTTCACGGACAGCAGCCGGACCGAAGCGGGCGCCCGGGCGGTAGGAGGTACCGCCGTCGAACGGGACACCGACAATGGCAATGTCGTAGTCCGGGACACGGTCGATTTGAGGAAGCCGGGCGAAGGTGCCCAGGCCCGCGTAGCGGGGAACTTTTGTTGCGTCGACGGGGCCGATTGGCTTGTGCGTGGTCATGACAGGGATCCTTCAGTTGCTTTGGTTTCAGCCGGCCCGGCAGATTTCTTCTTCGTGCTGAGCTCCTGCGCCGGTTGATGTCTATGCCTTAACTATTAGTGATCGGCGTCACGCGGTACATGCGCCGATTGACTACAAATAACCGAGGGGCTTATACATGTGTATAAGCGGCTTGGGGATGGCCTCCGGGCTCAGGAACAGGAACCAAGCATGGCGATCACCGTGGCCGAACTGCTGGCCGAACCACAGCTGGGCCTGACCCTTCTGGCGGGCTCCGCCGGCCTGGGCAACCGGGTCACCTGGGCCCACACCTCCGACCTCCCGCGCTTGTGGGAATGGATCACCGGCGGCGAGCTCATGATGACCAACGGGCTCTCCATTCCGGCGGATCCCGAGGGGCAGGTTGAGCTGGCCGAGGCACTGGTCAACGCGGGTGCCAGTGCCCTGGCGATCGGCGAGCAGATGCATGCCCCAGAGCTCCTTCCCCAGTTCCTCGAAGCCTGTGACCGCCTGCCGTTGCCGGTCATCAACATCCCCTACCCGCTTCCGTTCATCGCCATCGCACGTTCGGTCGCTGAGGCTTCGCTGCTTGAGGAGTCCCGCAGACTGCGTCAGACGGCCCGTATCTATGACCTGCTGCGGCTGGCGGGGCCATCTGAGAACCAATGGCTAGGTCTGATCCTGGGCATCGAAGCTGAACTCGACGCCAGCCTCTTCGTGGTTGATCGACGGTGCCTGCATGCCTGGCATCCCGGAGGCCAGTCGTTGCCGCCGGACTTACGGCAGCAACTTGAACCGCTGACCAGCAAGTCACCGGTGGCCAGCAAGAAGTTCCAGTGGCACCGTTTGGGGGACGGCCACCTTCTTATGATGGATATTCCGACTCACGCCAACGCGCTTCTGGTGGTGCTGCCGAAATCCGAGCCGCTCCCGGATGCGGTGGTGCTGCTCCATGCGGCCACAGTCCTTGGACTGGAGCTGTCGCGGACGGTGCTGTCCCTCGAGAACCAGCGCCGGCTGGGTGCGGAGTTCCTTTTGCAGGCCTTCGACGGGCGCCTGGGCATCGCCGACATTGAAAGCCGGCTGCCTGAGTTCGGGATTTCGACACGGGAATTCCTCATCATCTCTATGTCCAGCGACGACGGTGAGCGCCTGGCAGGGATCCACGTTGATCTTTGGCGACACGGCTATCCGACGGCGTGCCAGCGCAGGTTCAATACATTGCACTTGGCTGTCGCCTCAGACTGCACCGACGATCTGCTGCGGCATGCCGTCCCCTTGGACGTGAGGATCGGGATCAGCCGGCCTTCCGCGGCCGCTGGAACGCAGAGAGCCCTTCAGGAATCGATGTGGGCGCTTGGGACGGCATCAAGCACCGGCGAGCGGTTGGTCCGCTATGCCGAGGGACCCTCGTGGCTGGGGCTCACCAGCTTTGAGGAAGGCAACGCACTGGTCCAGCGGCTCCTCGGACCCATTTTCGAGTATGAACAGGGAGAAAACGGGGATCTCATCGTCACCCTGAAGACGTTCCTTGACATGCAACGGTCCTGGCAGAAAACGGCGGCGGCCCTGTTCGCGCATCGGCAGACCATCATCTATCGCATCCGGAAGATCAGTGAGCTGACAGGTCTTGATATGACCGAAACCTCCACGCTGGCGCAACTCTGGTTTGCCCTGCAGATCCATGAAGCCATGGACCTTCAAGGCAATCCGCGGCGTCTACCGCCGGCTGAGGTCAGCACTCCACGACGTTGACGGCGAGGCCGCCCATCGCGGTTTCCTTGTACTTGGAGGACATGTCCTTGCCGGTTTCGCGCATGGTCACGATGACTTCGTCGAGGGAGACCCG